>JAPLID010000052.1 GCA_026389285.1 Cyanobacteriota bacterium | reverse complement strand
ACCATCTGCTGGGGCCAGACGCCGGTGCGGGGCTTGGCGTGCACCCTGGCGACCTGAGCCGGGGCCTTCATCGACCTGGCGCTGAGCATGGTGGCGGGCATGACTGCATGGCGTTCGTTCATGGTCCATTGCCAGGCCACGGTTGCCGCTGGCAAGGGGTGTTGACGTCTTGCGGCTCTGCTGATGCCTCCTGCTACTCGTGGCTCTTCCACCGGTGATCAGCTCGGGCCTGTGCTGAGTGAGAAGCCAACGCCGTCAGAGCCAGCAGGCCCTTGGCGCGTGACGGCCAGGATCAGTGGCGGCCTGATGCAGATCAGCAACCACCACGAGTCGCGGGTGATCCGCCATGCGGAAGTGGAGGCCTACCTGCGCAAATGCAAGCCCTGGTGAGGGGGCCAGTGCAGACCGGCCCCTGATGGCCTCAGGCTGCAGCCAGTGGCTCTGTTGCCATGGCGGCCTGAATCCGCTCGATCTCCGCTTCATGGGCGGCCTCCAGTGCAACATCGATCTCTTGGATGCGGGCCAGGAACTGCTCCATCGCGGGGATCAGCTCTTCCTCCAGCAGGGTGATCTCTTCCTCGCCATAGGGGTGATCGATCCAAAGGCGCCGGATTGGCTTGCCCCGGTGGGTGCGTAGCAGCTGGGTGAGCGCCAGGTGGCTGGAGTGGACGAGGGCGACGGGATCCTCGCGGGAGAGGGAATCGAGCCAGAGGGACATGGGACCTGGCGCCGTGGCGCAGCGATGGGACGCCAGCAGCACCGCCGGAAAGGCAAGGGTCGGCCGCCAGGCCGACTCGCGCAGCCCATGCCCCGGCGGATGATGTGCGATCCCACCGCCAGCCCCCATGGGCAGGCCCCCCAGGCCCTGAGCTCCCCGAACTGCTCCCCGAATTTGGCCTGGTGCTCCCTGAATTTGGGCCGCGACTCCCCGAATTTGACCCCTCTGGGGGCTTTGGGGCCGGCCTGAACCGGCCCGCTGGCCTCGGCCCTCTGGGCCTTCAGGCCAGCTCTGCCTTCAGGGCGGCCAGGCCCGCCTGCCGGCGCCGCTGCACCGACATCGCGCTGATGCCGAGCTTTGCGCCGATCTGGCGGAGGGAATGACCCTCCAGCACCGACAGCCGGATGATCGCGGTCTGGCCTGCCGGGAGCCGATCCAGCAGGGCCTCAATGCCCAGGCCACCGGGCTGGCCCGACTGCTCGGGCGCCTCCAGCTGATCGATCCAGAGATCACCGCTGGGCAGGGGGGCGTGCAGGCTCTGGTGGCTCCAGGGGTGGCCGCCCTTCTCGTGCTGACGCCGCGGGACGCGGACCAGGCGGCCGTGATCGCGCAGGTGGTGGAGCAGGGCGCCCCTGATGCAGCGCTTGAGATAGCCGGCTGCAGAGGCTGGCTCGCTGACCTGCCGGCAGGAGAGCCAGAGCTGCATCTGGGCCACTTGGCGCGCATCCTCCAGCTCGATCACGCGGTTTCCGGCCGCGAGGCCGCGGGCGATGGATTCAGCGAGGGGCAGAAACTGCTGGAAGAGGGCATCGGCCTGGGATGGGGTGCGGGCCATGGCCTGATCGCGTAGGACGCGCGACCCACGGCCCCGACGCAGGAGGAGGCCAGGCTGAGCAAGGCTGAGCAGCAGGCCAGCCGCCCCCCGTTCGGGTCGATGCCGGTCTGTCGTGGTAACAGGAAGCAGGGCCCATCGCCCGCCCTTCGTTCCGCCCAGCCGATGGCTCCTGCGAGCAACACAGCGCCGATCCTTGCCCTGGTCGGTGCCGAGATCCTGGCCTTGGGCGCCTTCGTTGCCGCCTGCGAGGTCCGTACCTCCGACGTTCGGCTCTGTGAGCACCGCTGGGCCCTGGCCTTGCCCGCCATCGCGCTGGCCGGCCAGTCGGCAGCGACGTACTTCATGGACAGCCGAGTTGGCAGCCCTGCCCCAGGCCGATTGCCGCTGCCGCCGGTTCGGAACAGTCTTGGGCAGTTCACCCGGCCGCAGAAGGAAGGAGACGATCCGCTGGTGGATTGATCTGCCGGCCGAATTGGGGGCTGTTCTCAGCGTCCGCCGTTTCTGAGCGCTGCCCCGCCAAGCAAGGCGATCAGCAGTTTCATGGTGGCGTCAAAGGCTGCTGTTACCTGATCAAGAACGCGGGGGCAGACCTCGACGAGGTGCTGTCGCCGGATGTAGGCCACATTT
>JAPLID010000063.1 GCA_026389285.1 Cyanobacteriota bacterium | reverse complement strand
GGTGGGCACGATGTTCACTGCGGCGGCGCGGGCGCGGCGCAGGTCGCGGTGGGAGGCATCAAGGATGCGCTGATCGCCTGTATAGCTGTGGGTGGTGGTCATCATGCCCTTCACGATCCCGAGGGATTGATCCAGCACCTTGACCAGGGGCGCCATGCAGTTGGTGGTGCAGCTGGCGTTGCTGATGATGTCGAAGTCTTCATGGCGGTACTCATCAGCGTTGACGCCGACCACGAAGGTGCCCACACCTTCACCCTTGCCGGGAGCCGTGATCAGCACCTTGCGGGCACCGGCCTCGATGTGCTTGCCGGCACCCTTCTGATCGATGAAGACGCCGGTGGCCTCGATCACCAGATCGACCCCCCACTCCTTCCAGGGCAGATTGAGCGGGTTGCGGTCGGAGAAGCACTTGATGTGCCTGCCGTTGACGACGATCGTGTCGTCGGTGTGGCTCACCTCCGCATCGCGGATGTGGCCCAGCATGGTGTCGTACTGGAGCAGGTGGGCGTTGGTGCGGGGATCTGAGGTGTCGTTGAGACCCACCACCTCGATGCCCGTGTTGGCGCCGCGGCTCAGCCAGCAACGCATGAAATTGCGACCGATCCGTCCGAATCCATTAATCGCAACTTTCAAGGTCATGGCGTCAGGCGGCGGGATCCGCTAGCAAGGGTGATTCGGCAGTAGAGCATACAGAAATCTGTGAGCCGGCCCCTCAAAAGCCCCGGGGCACGGGGGGTCGGCCTTCAAAGCGACGCAACTCGTAAAGCAGCGATGGCCCATCCAGGCGTATTTTCAACGGGTCAGGAGTCGCCCCCTAAAGCCCCAATGCTCGATCGCCTCCAACCGGTCCATTTCATCGGCGTGGGGGGCATCGGCATGTCCGCTCTGGCAGGGATCCTGGCCGCCAGGGGCTACAGCGTCAGCGGCTCAGACCCCCGCTCCGCGCCAGTGGTGGAGGCCCTGAAATGCAAGGGTGTGCAGGTGTTCCACGAGCAGACCGCAGCGACCATCCAGGCCGTGCTCGGCAACAGCAGCGCCAAGCCCTTGGTGGTGATCAGCTCCGCCGTTCCCGACACCAATGGCGAACTGATCGAAGCCCGGCGCCTCGGCCTGTCGGTGGTGCACCGCTCCGACGTCCTGGCGGCCCTGATCAACGCCCAGCCTGCGATCGCCGTGGCCGGCAGCCATGGCAAGACCACCACCAGCACCCTGATCGCCACCCTGCTGGAGGCCACCGGCCAGGACCCCACCGCCGTGATTGGCGGCATCGTGCCGGCCTTCGCCAGCAACGGCCGGCACGGGAACGGTTCCCTGCTGGTGGCTGAAGCCGATGAATCGGACGGCTCCCTGGTGAAGTTCCAGGCCCAGCTGGGCCTGCTCACCAACATCGAGCTCGACCACACCGATCACTATCCCGACCTCGACGCCCTGATCAGCACCCTGCAGCTCTTCGCCAGCGGTTCCGGCCGCCTGCTGGCCAACCGCGACTGCCCGATCCTGCGCGAACACTTCGAGGCGGACAGCTGGTGGTCGACCCAGACCAGCGAAGGCGTCCACTTCGCCGCCATCGCCCGCGAGGAGCGGGGCGATGGCACCCTCGCCGACTACTACGAGGACGGCATCCTGCTCGGCAGCCTCAACCTGCCCCTGCCCGGACGCCACAACCTCAGCAACGCCTTGGCGGCGATCGCGGCCTGCCGACTCGAAGGGGTCCCCTTCGCGGCCCTGCAGGAAGCACTCTCCCAGCTGCAGCCCCCCGGTCGTCGCTTCGACTGCCGCGGCCTCTGGAGGGAGCGGATCGTGGTCGACGACTACGCGCACCATCCCAGCGAGGTGGCCGCCACCTTGAGCATGGCGCGCCTGATGGTCAGCAGCGGACTCAGCCCCCTGCCCCGCTCGCCCCAGCGCCTGGTGGCGGTGTTCCAGCCCCATCGCTACAGCCGCACTGCCCAGTTTCTGCAAGGCTTTGCCGCCGCCCTGACCCAGGCCGACCTCGTGCTGATCGCCCCCCTGTACAGCGCCGGCGAAGCCCCGATCCCCGGCATTTCCAGCACCGCCCTGGCCCAGGCTGTGCGCTGCCTGGCTCCGTGCCTCGAGGTGCTGGAAGCCCAGACCCTCGACCAGCTGGCCGATCAGATCGCCGTCTGCAGTTGCCCCGGCGACCTGGTGCTGGCGATGGGAGCCGGCGACATCAATGGCCTCTGGGAGCGCCTGGGGGCGCTGGGAGATCGGGCCATGGCCCAGGCGACCTGAATGGCGGCCCAGGCTGCCGCTGAGCCCTGCGGGGTGCGGCAAGGCGTCTCCCTCCAGGCCTTCACCACCTGGAAAGTGGGCGGCCCCGCCGAATGGTTCGCCGAACCCGACAGCCAGGAGGAGCTGATCACGCTGGCTGCCTGGGCCGTCGGCGCCGGGCTGCCGTTCCGCTGCATCGGCGCCGGCTCCAACCTGTTGATCGCCGATACCGGCCTGGGCGGCCTCACCCTCTGCAACCGACGCCTGCAAGGCAGCCGCAGCGACAGCAAGGAGGGCTGGGTGGAGGCGGAGGCCGGTGAACCGATCCCCACCCTGGCCCGCAAGGTGGCCAGGGCCGGCCTGCACGGGCTGGAGTGGGCCGTGGGGATCCCCGGCACGGTGGGCGGCGCCGTGGTGATGAATGCCGGCGCCCAGGGGGGTTGCACGGCGGACTGGCTGGAATCGGTGCGGGTGCTGGATCCGGCCCGACCGGAGGCGCCCTTCACCCTGGAGGCCCGGGAGCTCGACTTCGCCTACCGGCACAGCCGGCTGCAAGAGGAACCGCTGATCGTGCTCTCGGCCCGTTTCCGGCTGGCGGCCGGCCACGACCCGGCCGAGATCACGGCACGCACCAGCGCCAATCTGCAGTGCCGTACCAGCACCCAGCCCTATCAGCAACCCAGCTGCGGCAGCGTCTTCCGCAATCCCGAGCCGCGCAAGGCCGGCCAGCTGATCGAAGGCCTGGGGCTCAAAGGCATGAGCGTCGGCGATGCCCAGGTCTCGCCACTGCACGCCAACTTCATCGTCAACACCGGCAACGCCCGGGCCTCCGACATCGACAGCCTGATTCGGCTGGTGCAGGAACGGGTCCGGGACGAACACGGCATTGCGCTGCACACGGAAGTGAAGCGCCTCGGATTCGAAGCGGTCGAAACCCTGCGGCCAAGGACTTAGCCTGCGTTAACACTTCATTACAGCGGCATGGCTGGCTTCGGTCTTCCCAATTTTGGTCAGCTGACGGAGGCCTTCCGCAAGGCCCAGCAGATCCAGCAGGACGCCCAGAAGCTCCAAGAGGAGCTCGATGCGATGGAGCTGGAAGGCAAGAGCAGCAATGGGCTGGTCAGCATCTGGCTCTCGGGCAACCAGCAACCGCTGCGGGTCGAGGTGGCCCCGGAACTGCTCAGCGGCGACAGCGAAGCCGCCGAAACCGCCATCCTCGGAGCCCTGCGCAGCGCCTACGAACTCTCCACCGGCACGATGCGGGAGCGGATGGAGGAACTCACCGGCGGCCTTGATCTCAACCTGCCCGGCCTGGGGGGCTGAAGCGTCCCAGGCGCCACGCCGTCAACAAGGCCGTCTCAGCCGTTGCCCACACCGCTGTCCTGATCGCCAGGGGACCGAGCTAAGGGAGCCGAGAGCAAGTCGGAACTGGGCTCCTGTTCCAGCCGGGCCTCATCGAGATCGTCCTGGCGGAGGCTGCGGCGCGAGCGGCGACGCAGGGAGGGATCCAGCAGCGGCTCCAGTCGATCGCCACGCTGCCTGAGGCCGGCCTCCCGGCCGCGGCTGGCATGGCCCTGCCACTGGGCCTCGACCTCGGCCAGGCACTGGCGGTAGATCTCATGGCGATCCCAGGCGACCCCGACCGCGCAGCCGTCTTCGCCCAGGTGACGGCAATTGCTGTAGCGGCAGCCACCCTGCTCCAGCCGGGATCGCAGCTCCGGGAAGAGGCCTGCCAGCTGGGCGGGATCCTGGGGCAGATCGGGCCGGTTGAAGCCCGGTGAATCGGCCACCAGGGAGGGTTCAGCACCGGCCGCCAGCGGCGCCAGGGCAAACAGCTCCACATGGCGGGTGGTATGACGCCCTCGCCGCAGCCGACCCGATACGGCGCCCACCCGCAGCTCCAGATCCGGGGCCAAGGCATTGAGCAGGCTGCTCTTACCCACCCCGGAGGGGCCGCACAGCACCGAAATGCCCGGCAGGCTGAGGGTCTGGCGCAAGTTCATAAGATCGCCGCCGCCGGCCGGGGCCGAGATCGCCACGGCCCGATAACCCCAGGCCTGCACCCGCTCACACCAGCGCCGCACCTCGGCCTCACTGACCAGATCGGCCTTGCTGAATACCAGCTCGACCGCACAACCTGTGCGCTCGGCGGTGAGCAGGAAACGGGTGAGCTGGAGCGGATCGATGCCGGGCTCGGCCAGGGCCACCACCACCACGACCCGCGCCACATTGGCCACCGCCGGGCGCTCAAGCCAGCGCTGCCGCGGTTCCAGGACCGCCACGGCCCCCCGGCAGGCGGACCAGTCGATGCCTTCGACCCGCACCCGATCACCGACGCAGATGCGCTGGCCGCTCTTGCCGAGGCGGGTGCGGCGGGTGCAGAGCAGCTGCAAGACCCCGCCGGGGCCCGCTTGATCGAGGACCACCCGACAGAAGTTGGCCTCCAGGGCCATCACCTGGCCAGGGCGCTGCTGCACCGCCTGGACCGCCGCGGCCCCTTCGCGGCTCAAGCGGGCGGCCCGCCTTCAGGGGCCTGGGCACCAGCGCGGCAGACCAGCAGCTGCACGCCCTCCGGCTCCAGCGGCCACAACTGCACGGCATGGCCATCGCGGCGCAGCCCCTCACTGACCATCTGCTCGGGTTCACCCCGATCCAGCAGGATCTCCAGCTGATCACCCGGGACAAGCTTTTCGAGGGCGAGGCGGCTGCGGATGAAATTGAGCGGACAGGGGGTGCCGCGCAGATCGAGCGACGCCGGAACAGGATCGCTCATCCCTTGCCGAACAGGCCGCCGAACAGGCCGCTCTTGTGGGGAGGTCGCTGGCCCTTGCTGCTGTGGTGCCCGGCCAGCTGCTCCAGCAACTGCCGTTCATCGCCGCTGAGGCGCGTGGGCAGCTGCACCTTGATCGTGAACTGATGATTGCCCCGCGCCACCGGATTGCCCAACCGCGGCACCCCCTTGTTCTTGAGGGTGAGCATGGTGGCGGGCTGGGTGCCGGGAGGAATCTCGAGGGGCTCGGGCCCGTCGACGGTCTCCACCTCAATGGTGTCACCGAGGATGGCCTGCAGATAGCTGAGCGGGATCTCCGAGAGGATCGTGATGCCATCCCGCCGCAGGGTCGGATGGGACTTCACGCCGAGAAAGACGTAGAGATCGCCCGGCGGGCCGCCGCGGGGGCCGGCGTTGCCTTCGGAGCTGACCCGCAGCCGGGAGCCCGAATCCACCCCGGCGGGAATATTGATGCGCAGGGTCTTGGAGACCTGCTGCAGTCCGGCGCCATTGCAGGTGCCACAGGGATCGGCGATCACCTGGCCACTGCCCTCGCAGGTGGGGCAAGGGGCGACCTGGGTGAAACTGCCGAATGGCGTGCGCGTGGCGCGGCGCACCTGGCCGGCGCCACTGCAGGTGCCGCAGGTGGTGGGGCCGCTGCCCTCCTTGGCCCCCAAGCCCTTGCAGGTGCCGCAGGTTTCCAGATGGCGCAACTGCACCTCTTTTTCGACCCCGAAGACCGCTTCGCGGAAGTCGATGCTCAGATCGAGGCGCAGATCGTCGCCCTGGCGCGGGCCGCTGCGCCGGCGCTGCTGGCCACCCCCGGCAGCCGCTCCACCGAACCCACTGAAGAAGGTTTCGAACAGGTCGGCGAAGCCGCCCATGTCGCCCGGCCGATCTCCTTGAATTTGTCTTCAGCCCCAGGATCTTTGTTGACATCCGGGTGGTACTGACGAGCCATCCGCCGGTAGGCCCGCTTCAAAGTGTCTGGATCGGCGTCGCGGGCAGTACCGAGCAGGTCGTAGTAATCGACCATCAGCCGTCCTGCTCCTCAGCCTGGCCATTCTCAGCTGCTTGGGGGCCAGCAGGGAAGGCGCCGGAACCAGGCCCCATCGACACCTTGACCAGGGCGTGGCGCAGCACCCGACCGTTGAGGTGGTAGCCGCGCTGCAGCTCCTCGATCACCACGTCCTCGGAGTACTGCTCACTGGGCTCCCGCAACACCGCCTCATGCAGATTGGGATCGAAGGGCTCCCCCTCCACCCGCATCGGCGAGACGCCGAGCTGTTTGAACACATCGACCAGCTGGCGATAGAGGCCCTGATAGCTGCCGTGCAGGGTCTGGGCCTCCTCGTGCTGGGGTTTGAGCTGCTGGCGGGCCCGCTCGAAGTTGTCGACCACCGGCAGGATCTCGCCGAGGGTGGAACAGGTGATCTGCAGCCGCTGATCCTCCTGGTCGCGGCTCTGCCGCTTGCGGAAGTTGTCGAAGTCGGCGGCAATCCGCATGTACTGCCCCCGCAGGGACTCGTTCTCGCCCTGGAGAGCGGTCACCCGGGCCTCCAGCAGCTGCAGGCGGTCGGCATCGCTGAGCGAGGTGCCGTCTGGCTCCGGTGCAGGGGCAGCCCCATCGGCGGCAGCATCAGCCTCGGGTGCTTCGAGAGCATCGGGGCTGAGTTCGCTGCCAGCGGTGATCGGATCGCCGCCTTCGAAGGGGGTGTCGCTGCCCTGGGGGTTGTCGCCGCTCATACCGGTCGGACCAATTTTGATTAAAGCCATGTTGAAGCGCCATCCCCTCCTCCCACAAGCGGCGGAAGCCCGCACCTCACCAAGGCCTGGCTGCGGCGGATTCGTGACGAGTCCAGCCAAAGATGGCAGTTTGCCGCCAGGATTGAGTCATCAGCAGGTTTTCGTCTGCCAGTGGTGGGCCCAGATATCTCCCTGCCAGCACCCGATTCCAGCTCCCGACCCCGGCGGCGACCATGAGTCCAGACACTTCGACCCAGGGGTACCGAACCCAGGAAACGGAACGACCCTCGCTGTTCGGCGATCTGGACCTGGGCCAAACGAACACACCTCAAAGCGAGCCTGAATCGGGTTCCGAAGATCTCGAGACCAGCAGCCAGGCCGGCATCTCGCCGGTGATGAGCCTGGTGGACCGCATTCTGATCGAAGCCCTGACCAGCTCCGCCAGCGACATCCATGTGGAGCCTCAGGAGGACAACCTGCTGATCCGCTTCCGCCAGGACGGCGTGCTGCGCAACGTCGAACGGCTGCCGAAGACGCTGACGCCAGCGGTGACCTCCCGCTTCAAGATCATGGCCGACCTGGACATCGCCGAACGGCGCCTGCCCCAGGACGGACGGATCCGCCGCAACTTCCGCGGCCGCACCATGGACTTCCGGGTCAGCACCCTGCCCAGCCGTCATGGCGAAAAGCTGGTGCTCCGACTGCTCGACAGCGGCGCCACCCAGCTCGGGCTCGACAACCTGATCACCGATCCACAGTCTCGCCAGACCCTGCGTGACATGGGCGCCAAGCCCTTCGGCATGATCCTGGTGACCGGGCCGACCGGTTCGGGTAAATCCACCACCCTCTACGCCCTGCTGTCAGAGCGCAACGATCCGACGATCAACATCTCGACGGTTGAAGATCCGATCGAATACAGCCGCAAGGGGATCACCCAGACCCAGGTGAACCGAGAGAAAGGCTTCGACTTCAGCACCGCCCTGCGGGCCTTCATGCGGCAGGATCCAGATGTGTTGCTCGTGGGTGAGACCCGCGACCTGGAAACCGCCCGCACCGCCATCGAAGCGGCCCTGACGGGCCACCTGGTGCTGACCACCCTGCACTGCAACGACGCCGCCAGCGCCTTCGCCCGCCTGGATGAGATGGGGGTGGAACCCTTTCTGGTCAGCGCCTCGTTGCTGGGCGTGATCTCCCAGCGACTGCTGCGGCGTCTGTGCAGCCATTGCCGGGTGGCTTATCACCCGGACAACGAAGAACTGGCCCGCTTCGGCCTGGTGGCCACCGACGAAAGCAGCATCAGCTTCTACAAAGCCACCACCAGCCCGGCCAACGACGAGCCGCCATGCCCCCATTGCCAGGGCCGGGGCTACGCCGGGCGGGTCGGTGTTTACGAGATCCTGCGCATGAACGAGTCGCTCTCCTCCGCCGTGGCCAAGCGGGCGAGCACGGAGGATCTGCGCCGCCTGGCCCTGGAAGGAGGCATGAAGACCCTGCTGGGCTACGGGCTGGATCTGGTGCGCCAGGGTCTGACCACCCTCGATGAAGTCGAGCGGATGCTGCTGACCGACACGGGTCTGGAATCGGAGCGGCGGGCCAGGGCCCTGACCACACTCACATGCAAGGGATGCGGCGCGGGACTGCTGGATGAATGGCTCGAATGTCCGTACTGCCTGCAGGTACGACGTTGAGAGCGTGATTGATGGCTCAGGCTTGGCTACCGTGAATCCGATGCACGATCAGAGCTGACGAGGGTAAATCCAGTGGACCTTCAGATTGAAGACCTGATGATCGAACTCGTCAACGGCGGAGGCAGTGATCTGCATCTCGCCTGCGGCCAGCCACCTTATGGACGTTTCAATGGCCAACTACGGCCGATGATTCAGGACATGAAGCTCAGCGAAGAGCAATGCAACCGGCTGATCTTCTCGCTTCTCAATAACTCCCAACGCAAAACCCTTGAGCAGAACTGGGATCTGGATTGCTCCTATGGGCTCAAGGATGTCGCTCGGTTCCGGGTGAATGTCTATCGTCAAAGGGGCACGTATGCGGCCTGCCTGCGCGCACTCGGCAACTCGATTCCGCCGATGGACAAGCTCGGCATGCCGCCCATCGTGGAGGAGATCAGTCGCAAACCCAAAGGGCTTGTGCTGGTTACAGGTCCGACAGGCTCGGGCAAGACCACCACACTGGCGGCGCTGCTGGATCACATCAACCACAGCCGATCAGAGCATATCCTCACCATTGAAGATCCCATCGAGTTCACCTACCGCAACGACAAGAGCCTGATCCACCAGCGCGAAGTCAGCGAGGACACACGCAGTTTCGCCAATGCCCTGCGAGCTGCCCTGCGTGAAGACCCGGACGTGATTCTGGTGGGGGAAATGCGTGACCTCGAAACAATTCAGCTGGCGATCACCGCTGCCGAAACCGGGCACCTGGTGTTCGGTACCCTGCACACCAGTTCCGCCTCCCAGACCGTTGACCGGATGGTGGATGTGTTCCCGGGCGGCCAGCAGACCCAGATCCGCGTCCAGCTCAGTTCGAGCCTGCTGGCCGTGTTCTCCCAGACGCTCTGCAAGAGCAGCCACCCCAGCACCGGTGCCTTCGGTCGGGTGATGGCCCAGGAGATCCTGATCAACACGCCGGCTATCGCCAACCTGATCCGGGAAGGTAAAACCGCCCAGATCTATTCCCAGATCCAGACCGGAGCCAACCAGGGCATGCAGACCCTGGAGCGCTCTCTGGCCAACCTGATCAAAGCGGGCAAAGTCACGCGCGGCGAAGCCCTGGAAAAAACCACCAGACCGGACGAACTGGTCCGCTTACTGGATCAGGTATGAACCATGACGGTGTTTCTTGTCACCTACTCCACCAATTCCGGCCGGAAACGCGAACTCACGATTCAAGCCGACAATCCAGCCAGTGCCAGGCGGGAACTGAGGCGGCGCGGCATCCTCCCCAACACCCTGGTCCGCAAGGAAACACCGGTAGCAGCACCGACAACCGAGCGCTTCGATTTCAGCAGCCTGCTCGAAGGCGGCATCAGCATCCGCGAAAAAGCCCTATTCGCCAGCAAGCTTTCAGCCCTGGTCGATGCGGGGGTACCAATTCTGCGCAGCCTCGATCTGATGCGGTCCCAGCAGCGCTCCACCCTGTTCCGCAAAGCCCTTACCGGCATGACCAGGGAGGTGAATCAGGGCGAGAGCCTGGGCAATTCGATGCGTCGCTGGCCCCAGGTGTTCGACAACCTCACCATCGCCCTGGTGGAAGCGGGCGAAGCCGGTGGGGTCCTCGATGAAACCCTCAAGCGACTAGCCATTCTGCTGGAGGACAATGCCAAGCTGCAGAACCAGATCAAAGGAGCCCTGAGCTATCCGATCACGGTGCTGGTGATCGCGATCGCGCTGTTTCTGGGTATGACGATCTTTCTGATTCCCACCTTCTCCACAATCTTCGATCAATTAGGGGCCAAGCTGCCACTATTCACGCAGATGATGCTCGATCTGAGCAAATTATTGCGCTCCTCGTTCTCCTTTTTCCTGGTTGGCGGAATTGGCGTGGGCATGTTCATGTTTTCCCGCTACTACGCCACTCCAAACGGCAGGCGTTCCATGGATGCACTGTCTCTGAAAGTTCCCTTGTTCGGGGACCTGATTCAGAAAACGGCCACGGCTCAGTTCTGCCGCACCCTCAGCTGTCTCTCCAGGGCAGGGGTGCCGATTCTGATGTCACTGGAAATCGTGCGTGACATCACCTCAAACACCATCATTGGCGATGCCATCAGCTCATCGCGCAATGAGGTCAGCGAAGGCATCCCACTGAGCACGGCGCTGGACATGAAACGAGTCTTTCCGACGATGGCGATCAGCATGATGGCCATTGGTGAAGAAACCGGTGAAATGGATGCGATGCTCTCGAAAATCGCTGATTTCTATGAAGATGAAGTTGCCGCCACTGTCAAGGCGATGACCTCGATGCTGGAGCCGGCCATGATCGTGCTGGTGGGAATCATCGTCGGCTCGGTGCTGCTGGCCATGTACCTGCCGATGTTCTCCGTCTTCGAGAACATCCGCTGAGCGCCGCGCTCCCGCTTCAAGGCCCTGCGGCTGCGATCGCCTGGCCCGCCAACCAACCGGAACTCCAGCAATGCTGGAAATTGAATCCCCCCGTCACCCCATCCACATCGAGAATCTCCCCGGCCAGGTACAACCCCGGCTGGCGGCGGCTCTCCATCGTGGCCAGATTCACCTCACCGAGGGCAATGCCACCAGCGGTGACGAATTCTTCGCCGAAGGGGCCCCGACCGGCCACCGCATAGCGGCTGGCTCGCAGCGCCTCGATCAGGGCCTCCTGGGGGCCGCGGCCGAGATCAGCCCAGCGCTGCTCCCCATCCACACCAAGGCGCTCAAGCAGATGCAGCCACAGCCGGCGACTGAGCTCCGGCCAGGGCCTGGCATTGGTGAGTTGCTTGCGGGCCTGATCACGGCGCAGCTCGGCAAACAGCTCCTGCAACTGCTGCAGGCTGCGGCCACCGCTCCAGTCCACCCTCAGCTGGCCCCGGTAGCCGGCCTGCTTCAGATCCCTGGCCGCGAAGGCCGTCAGTCGCAGCACGGTGGGCCCGCTCAGGCCCCAGTGGGTGATCAGCAGGGGCCCGCTCTGGCGATGGCGCCGCGGCGGGGCTCCGGCGGTCATCAGCTCGAGCTCGGCCGGATCCATCACCACGCCCGCCAGATCAACCAGGGGATGGTCCACCAGGCGCAGGGTGAACAGGGAGGGAACCGGCGGCACCACCGTGTGCCCTAGACCGACCGCCAGGCGATGGCCACTGGGATGGCTACCGGTGGCCAGCAGCAATCGGGTGGTGCGCATCAGGGTGCCTGAGCGCAGGCGCAGCTGAAAACCGCCACCAGGCAGAGCCTCCGCCGCCTGCAACGCCTCACTGGTGAGCAGCAACACCCCGGCGCGGGCCGCTTCACGGCGCAGGGTGTCCACCACCGAGGAGGAGCGCTGGCTGCTGGGAAACATTCGACCATCAGGCTCCTGCACCAGAGCCAGCCCGCGGCGCTCGAACCAGGCGACCGACTCCGCGGTGGCAAAGCGCGAGAAGGGCCCCCGCAACGCCCGGCCACCGCGGGGATAGTGACCGACGAGGGCCACCGGATCCCAGCAGGCATGGGTGACATTGCAGCGGCCGCCACCGCTGATCAGCACCTTGTGCAGCGGCTCCGGGGTGGACTCCAGCACCACCACCGCCGCCTCGCCGCCAGCGGCGGCACCCGGGCCCTCCGCCGCCGTGATTGCCGCCATGAATCCCGCGGGCCCTCCACCGGCTACCACCAGGGACACTTGGCTGGGCAGCATGGGGAGATGCAGCAGAACTATCGCTTCAGTGTGGCGCCGATGCTGGACTGCACGGATCGGCACTTCCGGGTGCAGATGCGTCAGATCAGCCGCCACTGCCTGCTGTACACGGAGATGGTGGTGGCCAGGGCTTTGCATCACATCACCCGGGACAGCAGTTCCAGCCGCATGGGCGAACGGCAGCAGCGGCTGGAGCGCCTGCTGGGCTTTGAGCCGATCGAACGCCCGCTGGCGCTGCAGCTGGGTGGCGATGATCCGGCCCTCCTGGCCGAAGCCACCCGACTCGCCGCCGACTGGGGCTACGACGAGGTGAATCTCAATGTGGGCTGCCCCAGCGAAAAGGTGCAGCAAGGGCGCTTCGGCGCCTGCCTGATGGCGGCCCCTCAGCAAGTGGGCGATTGCATCGCGGCGATGGCGGCGGCTTCCCCCCTGCCGGTGACGGTGAAGCACCGCATCGGCATCGACAACCTGGACTCCTACGAGGCCCTGCTTTACTTCGTGGACACGGTGGCCGGCTCCGGGGCCCGGCGCTTCGCGGTGCATGCCCGCAAGGCCTGGCTGGAGGGGCTGGATCCGAAGCAGAACCGCACCATCCCGCCCCTGCGCTGGGATCTGGTGCACCAGCTCAAACGGGACCGCCCCGACCTGACGATCGAGCTCAACGGCGGCCTCGAGCAGCTGGACCAGTGCCGGCAGCACCTGGAGCAGGTGGATGGCGTGATGGTGGGCCGGGCCGCCTACCAGCATCCGCTGCGCTGGGCAGCGGTGGACGGGGAGATCTTCGCGGCGGCACAGGCCAGCGTGGTGCAGGCCTCCAGCGTGGTGCGGGGCCTGGTGCCCCACGCCGAGCGTTGGTGCGGCTCAGGTCGCCGGCTATGGCCGATCGCCCGCCATCTCGTGCATGTGGTGGAAGGGGTCAAGGGAGCCCGCCACTGGCGTGCAGCCCTGACTCAGGCAGCCGCAGCCCCCGACGCCGGTGCAGAGGTGCTGGAGGCGGCTGCCCGGCAGCTGGAGGAGCGGGGCCACTGACGCCAGGCGCCTGATCGACCTCCATCCGGCGGATGAGGGGCCGGGGCTTCAGCCCTCGGCACCGGGGTAATCCCCGCCGCCAGCGCCGAAATCGCCACCGCCGCCACTGCGGCGCCGGCGGGCTCGACCGGCATCGAAGCTGTCGCCACCACGATCACCGCCGCCATAGCTGCGATCTTCCCAGCCCCGGGCGCCGGAGGGACGCTCGCCGCCACCGCCGTAGCCGCCGGCACCTGCACCTGCACCTGCACCGGCACCGGCACCGGCACCGCCGCCATAAGCGCCACCGCCACCGCCGTAACCACCACCAGCGCCTGAGCCGTAGCCGCCACCTCCACCGCCGCCGTAGCCACCGCGACGAGCTCCACCGCCGCCACCACCGGCACTGCGGGGTTCAGCCTTGTTGATGCGCAGCGGCCGGCCCATCAACTCGGCCCCCTGCAGGGCATCGATGGCCTTGGTCTCGAGCTCTGGATCCGCCATCTCCACGAAGGCGAATCCACGCTTGCGACCGGTGTCCCGCTCAAGGGGAAGGGAGCAATTGGCCACCTCTCCCAAGGGGGCGAAAAGCTCGAGGATGTCTTCCTGCTCAGCGCGGAAGGGCAGATTGCCGACAAAAATACTCACTGAACTAACCTGATGACCGGGAATGGGCTGGAACCATGAGGGCCCGTCTGACGCCGAAACGTCACACGCCCCCCCACGTTAAACCGCCCGGCCAGATTGTTACGAGGTCGTTGTCACTCCTTCGTCAAGTCGGCGGCGGGCCAGCTGCAACTGCTGCCGCACCTGCTCGAAGCCGGTGCCGCCCTCACTGCGCCGGGCAGCCACAACCTGGCGGGGGGCGATGGCGGCATGGATGTCGGCCTCGAAGGCGGGATGGAGCTGCTGCCAGCGCTGCAGCGGCAGATCCCTGAGCAGAATCCCCTCCTTCAGGCAGCCCTTGACCAGGCCACCCGAGCCACCAGGTAATCGGCCACATCGGTGGCATTGGAGAAGTCGGACTCCACCGCCCGCTCCAGTCGCTCGGGGCGGCAGACCAACCCCTCCTCAAACAGAATCGCCATCGCCTCGAGACAATCCAGACAGGTGCGCACGCCGTCGAAGAGCGCCTCCTTGTCCTCCTGGAAATCCTTGTTGTAGGCGAGGGGCAATCCCTTGATCATCGTCAGCAGGCCCATCAGATGGCCAAACACCCGGCCGCTCTTGCCACGCACCAGCTCCGGCACATCCGGGTTCTTCTTCTGGGGCATCAGGCTGCTGCCGGTGGCGCAGCGATCGGTGAGTGAAATGAAACCGAACTCCTCACTGGCCCAGAGGATCACCTCCTCGCTGAGCCGGCTGAGATGCACCAGCACCAGGCTGGCCGCGGCCATGAACTCCACCGCGAAATCCCGATCGCTGACGGCATCGAGGGAGTTGGCGTAAAGGCTGGCGAAACCGAGCGCTTCGGCCGTCTGGCGACGGTCGATCGGCACGGGGGTACCCGCCAGGGCCGCCGCCCCGAGCGGGCAGATATCGACCCGGCGGCGCACATCGGCCAGGCGGGAACGATCCCGTTCCGCCATTTCGATGTAGGCCAGCAGATGGTGGGCCAGGCAGATCGGCTGGGCCCGCTGCAGATGGGTGTAGCCGGGGATCAGGGTGTCGGCGTGGGCCTCCGCCTGGGCGAGCAGGGCCCGCTCGAAACGCAGCAGGGCGACCTCGATCTCATCGATGCGGCGGCGCAGCCACAGGCGCAGATCGGTCCCCACCTGGTCATTGCGGCTGCGACCGGTGTGGAGCTTCTTACCCAGCGGCCCCAGCAGCTCGATCAGGCGCCGCTCAACGGCGAAGTGGACGTCCTCCGCCTCGATCGTGGGCTGAAACAAACCGACGGCGGCCTCGCCCCGGATCAGCTCGAGCCCCTCGATCAGCCGATCCGCCTCCTGCTCACTGATCACGCCGCAGCGGCCGAGCATGCGGGCGTGGGCGACCGAGCCATCAAGGTCTTCCTGCAGCAAGGTGATGTCGAAGCCGATCGAAGCGTTGAACCGCTCAATCGCCGGATGCAACCCCTCCTCGAAGCGGTCGCTCCAGCCCCCGGCCGCACCACCGGTGACACCGGCACTCGAAGGGGAGGGGAGCGTGGATTCGGCTGCCATCGCGGGCTTGGCGCAACGTCTCAGCTTGGCAGCCGACCTTAGAAGCTGGGCAGGAATGGCAGCATCACCCCCTCCCGCACCTTCAGCACCACCATCGAGGCGTCGTCCTCAAGGTGGTGATCGGCACCGACGAAGCGATCCAAACGCAGAAACAGCTGATCCAGCATCCCCTGGGCGCCGAGACCGGAGCGGCAGGCGCCATCGAACGCGCGCACGAGCCGTTCCTCATCGAAACGCTCGCCGCTGAACCCGGAGGCCTCGGTCACGCCGTCCGTGTAATAGAGGAGCACGTCCCCGGGCTCGAGCACCACCTCGGCCTTGCCGTACTCCGCTTCACTCTGCAGACCGATCAACAGCCCTGGCGCATCAAGCCGATCGACCCGGCCCTGCTGGCGTCGCCAGATCAGCGGCGGATTGTGGGCCGCATTGGCGTAGCGCAACCGGCGGCTGATGGGGTCGTAGTCGGAATAGAAGAGCGTTACGAAGCGGTGGGAGTGGGCCAGATCTTCCTGGGCCAGGCGATTGAGATCGTGGAGGATGCGATCGGGGGGCAGGCCACTGAGCACCTCCGCCCGCAACATGCCGCGCAGCAGGGTCATCAGCAGACCGGCGGGCACTCCCTTGCCCATCACATCACCCATCACCAGGGCCCACTTCCCCTGCTCCCGCCGGCGACCGATCAGATCGGGCCGCACCGGAATGAAGTCGTAGTAATCGCCACCCACCTGATAGGCAGGCCGGCAAAGGGCCGCAAGCTCCACCCCTTCGATCACCGGGCAGTGATCGGGCAGCAGCTGGGCCTGGATCTCAGCGCCGATGCTGAGCTGGCGATCCAGCCGTTCGTGGCGCCGCATGTCCTGCCGCATGTCCTGCTGCAGCAGCTCGTTTTCGAGCGCCACGCCGGTGAGATCGGCCACCAGCTGCAGATGGCGGCGGTGCACATCGCTCCAGCTATAGCCACGCCGGTCGCTGTACACATAAAGCCGTCCGCGCTGACAGCTGCGCGCCACCACGGACGTGGCATAGACCTCACTGGAACCCAACTGCCTGCGGATCAGCAGATCGAGCAGGGCAGCCACCTCCTCATCGCCGGACTGGGCCTGCAGCTGGTTGTCGGAGAGGACGAGCAGCCGCCGCAGCAACTCGGCGGAGCGTTCGCCCGGGGTGGCCTGCAGATGGTCTCGCCAGAGACGGCCATCGGGATGAAACACCACCAGAAGACTGCCCTCCGCCTCCACCAGTCGCGCGGTCACCCGGGGCACCAGCTCCAGAAAGCGGCTGAGATTGGTGAAGCTGCGCAGGGTGAAGGCCAGGGAAGCCAGCAGCTCCTGGTTGCGACGTTGTTCTCGGTTGAGGCTGTCGAGCAGCTGGCGCAACGACGAACCCACCGACAGCGACTGACCCGGAGGGCCCTGGCCAGGGTGGCCCGCAGCCGCAGGGGGGATGGGGCCCGTAGGGCGACGGGGCGGCTGGCTGCCCAAGGAGCGGCCGCGAAGGAATCGAAAGGTAGCAGCGTTCCCGGGATTCGTCGGCTGCAGCGGCAGGGAAGGCCGCCGGAGCCGGAACAGCGCAACGGACGGAACACCGGCGTGAAAGCGTCAACAGCCGGAGCGTCCAGCCGCCTGATTCGCAAGCAGCATCTGATTCCGGGACCGTCTCATCAGCTTTGACGGGGATTCGCCGTAACGGGCCAGAAAATCCCTGCTGAAGGAAGCCTGGGAGAGATAGCCGCAGGCCTGGGCCACCTCCAGGATGCTGCGGCAACGACCGGGCTGCTCCAGCAGGGTCCTGGCCCTGGCCAGTCGCTGTTGCCGCAGCCACTGCATCGGGCCACAGCCGAAGCGCTGCTTGAAGGCGTATTGAAGCGAACGGCGGCTGTAGTTGCTGCGGCGCTCCATCTCCGAAAGACTGGTCGGTTCCTGCAGATGGGCCAGCAACCAATCAACCAGAGCCTGATGCACGAAGGGCTCGGCGATCGGCGCTGCCTCCTCAGCCGCCTCGAGGAGTTCGGGCACCAGGAGCATCACGATCAAGCGGCGGATGAGGTCGTCAAGACGCAGCATCGGGTTGACATCACCGGCGATGGCCATACAGCGCTCGGCGTAGGCCATGGTTTCCGCCAGCAGATTGTGCAAGCGATCGCGGCGCGGATCGCGCCGGCGACTCAGCAGGGCGGGTTGCTCGAGGGCGGCCTGCAGGGCGAGGGGATCAAAACAGGGGCCAGCGATGGCGTGGGCCACCGGCAGGAGGGTTTCGGGGGCAAAACTGATGATGATCCCCGAGCACTGACTGCAGTGCAACTGGAAGCGGGTGCGGGCCGCCGGAATGAACAGGCAGGAGGAGCGAAAGGTGTAGGCCTGCCGTTCGATCGTGAAGGTATTGACGCCCGCCAGATAGGGCAGCACCAACTGGGCCTCGCACCTCTGCTCGACCTCCCCATGGATGGCTGAACCGAGGGTGGCCAGCAAGGTGAGGTCACCGAGGCGAATGCAACCGGAATGATTGACAAACGGTTGGTCGTGTTCCGGATGGTCCCAGCGATGAACCTTCAGGGGCAAAAAACGACCGACAACACCGCCAAAATCCACCGTGTTCGAGGACGTGAGCGAGGCTCCCGGCAGGCTGACAAAAGGGGGCGGGGCGGCAGGGTCGATGGAACCCAATGACATCGGAACTTGATTGAGTGAACTCAGTTCATCGAATTCATCTCTCCCAGCATAACCTCACCCACAGGCTGCAACCCAAAAACGCAAGTCTAGGCAAAAAACGCAAATCATCGCCACTTTCGCGCCAGGCAAGCGGGATCGATCCGTCAACAGTTCAAAATCGAGCACGTTTGCAGCTGAATCGTTATGCGCAGCAAATGAGGACATCAGCCGGCTGCGGAACCTGCGTCCCTAATATCAAATCCGAACGCAAGCTGTCCCAACAGCACGATCATTAAATCGAGCGTGGACGTTGCAAGAAGCGAATCATGAAACCGTGGCGCCCACGTGATGTAGCGACCGATCACGCCAACTGCCAACCCTCTGCTGGATTGACGGCATCGATCAGTGGCGCCGACCCGAAGGAAAAGCGGGCAATCAAAACCGAGTCCCGTCTGTTGAGGTCTCAGATTAAGTTACCCGTCAATCATTCTCATGCAGCCATCATGATCCCGTTTAGGGCAAGTATGCACCAAGCTTTTGCAATCTCATGCCCACTGCTCACATCTCACAGAAAAACAGCGTCCTCGCCCCAGGCCTTCAGCTAGACAGCAGGGCCTCGACGAACTCGAAGCTGTTGAAGGGGCGCAGATCGCGGATGCCTTCGCCAGCACCGATGAAGCGGATCGGCAACCCGGCCTCGGAAGCCACCGCCAGGGCCACGCCACCGCGGGCACTGCCATCGAGCTTGGTGATCACCACACCGGTGAGACCGGCGGCACTGGCGAAGGCCATCGCCTGGCGCAGACCGTTCTGGCCCTGGCTGGCATCAAGCACCAGCAGCGATTCCACCACCGCCTCAGGGGCGAGCTTGTCGATGATGCGCCGCACCTTGGTCAGCTCTTCCATCAGGTTGTGCTTGGTCTGCAGCCGACCGGCCGTATCCACCAACAACAGCTCGATGCCCTTGGCCCTGGCCGCTCCGATGGCGTCGTAAACGACGGCGGCCGGATCGGCATTGGCCGTGGGATTGGCGATCACCGCGACACCGCTGCGTTGACCCCAGATGCTCACCTGTTCCACCGCGGCGGCCCGGAAGGTATCGGCGGCGGCGATCAGGCAGCTGTAGCCGCTACGCACCGCCAGATTGGCCAGCTTGCCGAGGGTCGTGGTCTTGCCGACGCCGTTGACGCCGACCATCAGCCAGATATTAAGCCGATCCTTCTGGGGCGCCAGCAGAGGCGAAGCGCTGGCCGCGATCGGTGCCTCCAGCAGACCCCGCAGCTGCTCCTTGAGAAACCGCAGGCCCTCGGCCGGATCGACCACCTCTTCGTTGAGGCGGCGGCGCAGGGCATCCAGCACCTGATCGGTGGCCTTCACACCCACGTCGGCGCGTAGAAGCGTGGTCTCGAGATCGTCGAGCACCTCTGGCGTCAGGGGATCCTCGCCGAGATTTTCGAGCAGCTGGGTGACGAAGCCCCGACGGGTCTTCTCCAGACCGTTTCGCAGCCGTCCGAGCCAGTCAATCTCCTCAAGCGACATGTCCTCGACCTGGCGGCCTTGGGCCGCCAGCACCTCCGCCGACCAGGTGAAGGTGTCATCGAACTCACCCAGCTGGGGCTCGCTCTCCGCCTGCACCGGAGAAGCAGCGGCCGCAGGCTTGGGTTCAGGCTCGCTGGCCTGAGTCGCAGCCGTCAGCTGCTGCAGCCGTTGCTGACGCTCGGCGGCCGCCTGCTCCAGCAGCGACAGACCCCTGGCGGCAGGGGGTTCGGGTGGAAATCCCGCAGGTGAGGGGGCGGCGGGTGGCGCAGGAACCTGGGCAACGGTTCCGACCGCCAACTGGGGTTCGACGACAGCTGGTGGCTCGACCGGGATCGCCGGTGCCGACTGGGCCGCAGCCGCCAGGCGGGCCTGCTCCTGCTGGGCCTTGAGGCGGGCGTAGGCCTGGCGGGCCCAGTCGAGGGCTTCCTGGTTTACAGCGCCGACGGCCGGGGGCTGATCTGCCGCAGTGCCGGATGGGGCCGCGGAGGGCTCCGATGGAACAGCTCCGCTGGCAGCGGCTTCACCAAGGGGGCCCTGGCTCAGGTCGGGCTCGGCAGGCGCCGGCGGCTCTGGGGAGCGGGGAGCTGGCGCCTCGGGCGAGGCCGTGGCTGGAGCCTGAGGAACGGCTGCGCGCTTGAACCAGTCGAACACCATGGCGCCTTACACCTTTGATGAGGTGAAGCGTCGCAGGACGCCATTGATCATGCGCCGGCCCTGCTCATCGCTGTAGCGGTTGGCCAGCTCGACGGCCTCATTGCAGGCCACCGCTGGGGGCGTGGCAAAGCTTTCCAGATCCACAGCCGCCAACCGCAGGATGTCGCGATCGATGCGGGGCAGGCGGGTCAGGCGCCAGCCCTCCATCACCCGGTCCAGCCGCTCATCAATTCGCTCGCGATCGCGCAGCACAGCCCGGGCCCGCTCGATTGCACCGCGCCGCACCTCCTCCTGATCGGCCAGCAGCAGCAACCGCGGCAGCTCCAGGCTGGCCGAAAGCCGATTGATCGCCTGCTCGGCGTGGCTCAGGCCCGTCTGAAGATGCTGCCGCACCCGGGGCAAGCGGGCCTGGCCCTCCTCCTGCAGCTCGCTATCCAGCAATTCCTGCTGGGCCTGCTGCAGATCCTCCGCCGAACGATCGAGGGCATCGCGCACATGCTGGCTGAGGGTGGTCAGGGCCTGGTGCAGGAGTGCCTCGAGGGAACCCTCCGTGAGGGCGGCCGTACCGGCCGAAGTGGCCGTCGGGCCTCGATCATTGACCTGGCCAAGCATCAGCAGGGCCAGTTCGCGGGCAAGGGTTCGGCTCTGCATCAGGAAAGCTGGGGTGCTCGCAGCCGCTCCAGCAGGCTGGAGAAACTGCGATTGGTGGAGGCTGGCTCGCGCTCGTCAGGGTTGACGATGCCGGCCGAAATGATTGTGCGGAAGGCGTCCTCGACGCTGAGATCGATGTCCTTGACGAGGCGTTCCGGCACGACCGCATACCAACCGGTGGTGGGGTTGGGCGCTGTGGGGATGAACACACTCAGCATCGCCTCGGGAAAGTCGGCCTGGACGGCGGTGCCGATGACGCCGGTGACAAAACCGACGGCATAGAGACCCTCGCGGGGATATTCGACCAGCACCACCCGGCGGAAGCGATTGCCACCGCTGCCCTGCAGAAAAGTTTCCAGCAGTTGCTTGAGCGTCTTGTAAACCGAGCCTGCGAGGGGAATCCGCAGCAAGGTGCCCTCACCGAACTCGAGCAACCAACGACCGACGATGTTGCGGGCCATCAGACCGATCAACAGGATCCCTAGCAGCGGCACCAACAGGCCGACACCGAGATTGATCAGGTCCTGCAGCAGCGGATTGAGGGTATTGAATGGATTGAACTGCTTCGGTATTGAGGTGAGAAAGGCCAGGACGAACCTGCTCACCGTGGTGGCCAGCCAGATCGTGGTGGCCAGCGGAATCACCACCAGCAGACCAGCGATCAGATCATTCTTGAGATCCTGCTGAAGGCGATCGTTCAGCGGCTGATCGTTGCGGGGACTGGAGGTCACCAAGGTGGTTGGGGGGAATTCGGGTCGAACAGCCCGACGCTAACCAGCCGGTGGAGCGCCGGAGCGGCCGAGAGGGGACGGTTCAGAGCACGCTGCCGAGGCAAAGGATCGTGAACGCAATGATCAGCACAACAGCACCGCCGGAACCGGCGAAGCGGCGCTGACTCAGCGTCACGCGGGAGGACTGGTCAGCCTGCTTGTACTGAGCTTCCATCTGATCGAGCTGGCGATCAATGAAGGCTCTCGCAGACTGGTTTTTCTGGGCATCGGAGGCGTTGGCTGGCACCTGGCCGGAGGCCTCGGCCTGCTTGATCAGCTGCTGCACCAGGGCCGGATCCTGGCTTTGCTGGCGGGCCATCTCGAGCTGGCCCTTCTTGGCTGCCAGCTGCTGATCGGACTGCTGCTGCAGGATCTGGTCACCGCCGAAGGCCACCGGCAATGCGGCCGTGAGAAAAACAGCCAGCAACCCGCTGATGATGCAGACCGCCCAGAGCACCGGCGTGCGGG
The DNA here is from genome assembly GCA_026389285.1 of Cyanobacteriota bacterium. GTDB lineage: Bacteria > Cyanobacteriota > Cyanobacteriia > PCC-6307 > Cyanobiaceae > Cyanobium. The sequence continues at coordinate 4,047 of JAPLID010000063.1, read as the reverse complement.
TCTCGGATTCATCCTCCAGGCGGGAGGAGAGGTACATGAGCAGCAGACCCACCAGGGCCATCGGGGACTGGTTGATCAACCGTTCCACCACCAGCTGGCGGAAGGGCTCCTGGCTCCAATCCCAGAGATTGAGCACCGCCAGCATCTGCAGCAGCAGAAGCGCCACCAAGGTGATACCCATCCAGCGCAAGAGAGGGCTGAAACGGCTAGGCGAAGTGGCAGTCACACGATCAAAACCAGCGAAACCAAACTCTACCGACCGGTGATGAGCCAATTCCAGCCCAGCCCAGCCGGCGCCGACCTGGCCCTGGCGCTCAAGCAGGAGGCCAGGCGACTCGGTTTCGACCCGGTGGGGATCGCCGCGGCGGCGGGCAGTGAGCGCCTACAGCTGCGCAGCGCCGCCCTTGAGCGCTGGCTGGAGGCCGGCCATCACGGCTCGATGGCCTGGATGCAGGATCCGCGGCGGCGGCGGATCGAACAGCTGCTGCCCGGTGTGCGCAGCCTGCTGGCGGTAGGACTGTCCTATTACGTGCGGCGCCGGCCCGCAGCGACCAGTCTCAAGGTGGCGCGCTATGGCTGGGGCCGGGATTACCACCGGGTGATCGAACGCCGCCTACGCCACCTGGGTCGCTGGCTGGAAACCCAGGCGCCGGGCACGACCTGGCGGGCCTGCGTCGACAGCGCTCCCCTGATGGACAAGGCCTGGGCGGAGGAGGCCGGCCTGGGCTGGATCGGCAAGCACGGCAACCTGATTCACCGCCAGCGCGGCTCCTGGCTGTTGCTCGGCCATCTGCTCACAAACCTGGAACTGCCGGCCGATCAGCCCAGCGACAGCCTCTGCGGCCGCTGCAGCCGCTGCATCGACGCCTGCCCCACCGGCGCGATCCGCGAACCATTTGTGGTCGATTCCCGGCGCTGTATCGCCTTCCACACGATCGAAAACCGCGATGAGACCCTGCCGCCGGAGCTGGCTGGACACCTGCAGGGCTGGGTCGCCGGCTGCGACATCTGCCAGGAGGTCTGCCCCTGGAATGGCGACTCCCTGGAGAGCTCCGAGGATCCCGATATGCAACCGCGACCCTGGCTTTTGAATCTGCAGGGTCAGGAGGCGCTGGACTGGAGTGATGAGGACTGGGATGAACGGCTGCGGGCCTCGGCCCTGCGCCGCATTCGGCCCTCAATGTGGCGTCGCAATATCGCCGCTGCCATGGCATCGCCGCTACCCGCAGCCGATCCTAGGTGAAATCGGGGCCGGTCCCTAGGCTGGGTCGATCTCCTTGTGATCCCATGGGCCAGCGCCGGTGGCAGCTCCTCACCTCCCTGCCGATCGCTGGCCTTCTGCTGTTGGGCAGCATCCCGCCCGCCCGGGCCCTGGTGCCCTACGTCTACCTGCCCCAGACCAAGGAACTAGAGGCGGCCGGCCTCGGTATCGCCCAGGCGGCTGCGCGCCTGCTGCGACTCGGTCAGCCTGAGGATGCGGCCCGTCTGGCCGAACTCTCGGTGCGGCTGCTTCCGGACGATCCCCGCAGCTGGGTGCTGCTGGCCGAATCCCTGTTGCGCAGCAACAACAGCAGCAGGGCCCTGGTAGCTCTGGATCGGGCCAAGCAGCTCGACCCCACGAACGCAGGCATCTGGTTCGCCGAGGGCTCCCTGGCGCTGCGCAATGGCAAACCCTCCGAAGCCCTCGACCTGCTGCGCCGCGGCCTGCAACTCGATGGCCGCAATTCCGGGGCTTACTTCGATCTGGGTAATGCCAACCTGCTGCTCACTCGGCCCAAAGAAGCCCTGGCCGCCTTTGAAAAGGCCTCGGCGCTGCGCAGCGATTTCTGGGAGGCGGTGAACAACCAGGGGCTGGTGCTGTTTGAAATGGACCGGCCGAAGGAGGCAATCGAACGCTGGCGGAAGGTGCTCAAGATCAAGAGCGATGCCGCCGAAACCTCCCTGGCCCTGGCCGCGGCCCTGTTCGAGAGCAACAGCCAGAACCGCAGTGAAGCCCTGAAACTGGCCGAAAATGCCCTCAATGAGGATCCCAACTACGTCCACGACGCCTACCAGAAGGAGCAGCTCTGGGGCGTGAAATTGCGGGCCGCCACCGGCCGCCTGCTGGCCCTGCCTGAACTCAAGCCATCGATTGAACGGGCCTCGGCTAACGCCAGCGGCCACGACAAAGACATCGAGACTCCCTGAATCCTGGCTGTATCCGGATCGCGATCTGTAGGCTGAGCCCCGTCTCCAGACCCCAGACCCCAGCACCGGATGGCCGAGGAGCGCCCAAAAGCACGGATCGAGCCGATCGCACTCCATCAGGAGATGCAGCGCTCCTACCTCGAATACGCCATGAGCGTGATCGTGGGCAGGGCCCTGCCGGATGTGCGTGATGGCCTCAAGCCGGTGCAGCGGCGCATCCTGTTCGCGATGCACGAACTCGGGCTCACCCCCGACCGCCCCTACCGCAAATGCGCCCGGGTGGTCGGCGATGTGCTCGGCAAATACCACCCCCACGGCGATCAGGCGGTCTACGACGCCCTGGTGCGGCTGGTGCAGACCTTCGCCAGCCGCCATCCCCTGCTCGATGGCCACGGCAACTTCGGCTCGGTCGATGACGATCCGCCGGCGGCGATGCGGTACACCGAAACCCGCCTGGCACCGATCGCCCACGAGGGGATGCTCGATGAGATCGGCCATGACACGGTCGATTTCGCCTCAAACTTCGACGGCTCCCAGCAGGAGCCCACGGTGCTGCCGGCCCAACTGCCCTTCTTATTGCTGAACGGTTGCACGGGCATCGCCGTGGGCATGGCCACCAGCATTCCGCCCCACAACCTCGGCGAAGTGGTGGACGCCCTGATCGCCCTGATCCGCAAACCCGATCTCAGCGACGAGAAACTGCTGGAACTGGTTCCAGGCCCTGATTTCCCCACCGGCGGCGAAGTCCTGGTCGGCACCGGCGTACGTGACACCTATCTGGGCGGCCGGGGCAGCATCCCGATGCGGGGCGTGGCCCACATTGAAGAAGTTCAACCCGGCAAGGGCCGCCATCGCCGTGGTGCCGTGGTGATCACCGAGCTCCCCTATCAGCTCAGCAAGGCGGGCTGGATCGAGAAGCTGGCGGAACAGGTGAACGACGGCAAGATCGGCGGCATCGCCGACATCCGTGATGAAAGCGACCGCGAAGGCATGCGTGTCGTCGTGGAGGTGCGCCGCGATGCCAGCGCCGAAACTGTGCTGGCGGAACTGCAGCGCCGCACTGCCCTACAGAGCAATTTCGGCGCAATTCTGCTGGCCCTGGTCCATGGACAGCCGGTGCAGCTGAGCCTGCGGCGCATGCTCCAGGAATTCCTGGACTACCGCGAACTTACCATGATCCGGCGCACCACCCACGCGCTGCGCCGCTGTGAGGACCGGCTGGAAGTGGTCGAAGGGTTGATCAAGGCCCTCGATGCCCTACAGGAGGTGATCGCGATGATCACCGCCGCCAGCGATGCGGCCGCCGCCAAGGCCAGCCTGCAGGTGCATCTGGATCTCAGCGAGCGCCAGGCCGATGCCGTACTGGCCATGCCGCTGCGACGGCTCACGGGCCTGGAACAGGAGAGCCTGCGCAAGGAAACCGAGGAACTCAGGGTCGAGCGCACCCGCCTGCGCCATCTGCTCAACAATCGCGACACCCTGCTGGACACCCTGATCGCCGAGCTGAAACAGCTGAAGAAGCGCTACAACACTCCGCGCCGCACCCGGCTGATCGAGGGCGGCGATCTGCTGGTGGCCCAGCGGGCCGCAGCCGTGCGCCCCAACGCCGAGCTGCAGCGCCAGCAGGCCTTTGAAGCCCTGGCCCCCGACAGCCGCCTGCTGATCCAGGCGGACGGCGCCGTCAAGATCGTGACGCCGCAGATGCTGGGCCGGCTCCATCTCGATGAACCCGCCGAACTGGCCGACCAACCCTCCCCGGCCCAGCTAATCCTGCCGATCAGCACCCAGCCGGCCTTGCTGGCCTTCAGCGCCGATGGACGGGCGGCGCTGCTGCGCTGGGAATTCGCCGGGCAGCAACCG
>JAPLID010000202.1 GCA_026389285.1 Cyanobacteriota bacterium | reverse complement strand
TGCACCGCCAGCAGCACCGCCATCAAGAAGGCGGCCGTGACATGCAGCTTGCGCAGCCTTGGCCGCTGCTGGATCTCCGGCCGAGCCGCCATGGCGAACAACAGCAGCCCTACCAACAGCGAACCGCTCCAGTAATGGGAGCGCCAGAAGTCGAAGCCGAAGGGGTTGTCACTGAGGCGCCAGACCTCCGGCTGGGCGCCGAGGGCCAGCAGGGCGGCCCAGCAGAGCAGGGCAAAGCTGGCCCGCAGCGCCGGATGGCGAACGCGCCAGAGGGCCAGACAGCTACCGAGGGCCCCGGCCCCTATCAGCAGCAGCAGCGGGAACCGCAGCGGGCCGGCCGGCGCTGCCAACGCAGCAGCCTGGGGATCAGCGCAGGCGGTCAGGAACGACCAGAGGATCGCCACCAGCACCAGCACCACCACGCCGGTGGTGACCCAGCGGCCATGGTCCACATGCTCGGTCCCCACCGTGGGCGGCAGCGGATTGATGTCCAGCCGGCGCTCCCGCACCAAGATGCCAAGCCGGATCGTGGCGCCGATCACCGGATAAACGAACAGGATCATCAGCACCGGATGGAGCAGGGCCAGCCAGTCGAGGGCGGTCATCGCATCCGGTCGGGAAACCCGGGGTAGAAAGCGCCCCCATGCAAGCACCGGCCTGGCAGGAGCGGGTTCAGGGACGGGCCTTCTCCGTTTCCATCCATACAGGTGTTGTCTCGGCGCGTAGGAGTTCCGTGGGCACAATCACATTCAATTGGATGGCCGAAGGCCAGTGATCGGGACTTACCAATTCCGGAACGCTGGGCCGGTTGCGCACAACCACACCAATCGCGATTAAAGAAGGGAACAACAGCGTGAAGCCGAAAGAAGCAAGCGCCACACGCAACTCCAGTCGACGTCGAGGCAGACCTTCGATGGCGCCGAGGGATTTGGCATTCCGAAACAGCCAGGTCACAGCAAAATTGTTGATCGTTATCAGGCAAAAAAGCGCCAAAAACCAGATGTCAGTGAGCACCAGGTAGCTCACTGAAGGGCGAAAGACCCTGGAGGCGAAGTAAAGACTGATCGCCGAGAGGATCCCCGACGTGCCAAAGCGAGTGGCCGGGCTCGACTCCCGCCAGAAAAAGCCAAACCAGGTATTCACCACAATCACGCCCATCGGAATCAGCAGCATCAAAAGCACGCTCAACAACAGGCGCCGGCGGGTATAGAAGGTATAATGATTTAAGACTTGATAGCCCTGCGCCGATCCCTGCTTGAGACCACCGGGTCGATAAATCGTTTGATTCATTAAAGTGTCCCAGAACATCTCGCGCTGGGAGGTGCCATAGCCGACGGCCCGCAATTCCAGGGTTGATTGCGGATTACCCAAGGCTGGCACAAAATTCACATCGAAAAGTCGCGTTCGCAGTCCACTCCTGGACAGAAGACGATCGCCTTCGTTGCCAAGCAGGTCCGAAACCTGAAAAATCATCGGCACCACGTGGGTATCAAAAGGGAAAAACTGATACTTGGTGGAGACAACTGTTACGTTCTGTTCGAACCTTCCCTGCCAAAGCTTTCGGCCATTGCTGAGAGTCACCACGCTCTGCTGACCAAAGCTCACGGATTCATATTGCTCACGATTGAGCACCTTGAGGCGGTTGGGATCAAAGTCAGGACGAGCCTCTGGGGACCAACTCATGAGCAATGCTCCACTGACCTGAAATTCATTAGGGCGGTTGATATCATCAGTGATGGAGTAAATTTCTATCGCGACATCAATCTCCTGCCTTAGACGCTCTTGGCGCATCGCACCAACCTTGGCCTGCGATTCGGCGCGGGCGGCAGCAAACGTCGGCATACCGACCGGCGCGGCAACTGCGCCGGTCGATAGCAGCAGACTGATCAATAGGGAGAGGCGCTTCATCGGATGATCTCAGGGCTTGCCAATGCAGTGATGCTTGGGCTCAGCGGCGTGCAGAACAGCCATGGCTTTGGCGTATTCATTGGGCCGAAGCGGCAAATAATTAGACAATGCAGGCACATCGTAAGCTGGATTCAGAATAACTGCCACCGCAGAAGCACTAAAACAAGATTTCATCATGGCCTCGCGAGTTGCCAAACCACGAACCGAAAGATGAAGCCGTGTGGGGTAGGTTCCATCCATCACCGTGGCGTCAGCCAAGGGAACGGGATTACCCTGGACTTCGCCCACGGCAAGGGCGCGTACGGGAATACCCCGGCCCTGGGCTTCTAGAAACGTATTGTAGGTAACAACGCCCAAAAGTGTTGGGTCAGCAGCAATGCGATCCAACAGCTTCATAGGATCATCAATGCCAAGAAAGTGTGAAGGCCGATTGGTTGTCCACGCACCAAACAAGATATCGCCTATGGAGGCTCCATTCCAACCAATCCGCAGACTGGTTCGAGGCCAGCGAGGATCAAGATCGCTCCAAAGCAGTTGATCGCCAGCCTTGGGAAGGACCTGGGCCAATCGCTCCAGCTGAAGGCTTTGGGCAAAAGGATTGTTATCCGCCACTACAAAAGCGATGGCACTGTTGGCGATGGGAATCTCGATCAACGGTGGAACCCCATGGCGCGCACAGAGGGCCAGAAGATCTTTGGGAATGGGCTGGGTGCTAACAACCATGCTGTAAATACCACGCCTATACTCCTTGCAATAGGTCTCGATTGATCGACGGCTTGTGACCGGGAAAATAGTTAAAGACCAATTCTCACCAAGCCAGGACGAATTGTTAATCTTGGCCAAATCCATCATTTTAAGGGCCGCCATGCCGATCATTGACGAAGCCTGGGTTGAGCCGAGAATAATTTCGGCATGAATCGGCGTATGGCTGTTCCGAGACGACTTTGCCGTCCCCGCCAAGGAAACACCCGGTCCATCGAACAGGGCCGTTTCCCACGGTCGCCAAGGTACCTGGCAGCCACCAAGCGCAACCGAGAGCAGGCTTGCCAAGGACAAACCCCTCAACCGAAACGGGATGGACCTAGGCAAAACAAGCTCAGGGATTCCAGTAAAACAACACCCCAGTACCTGCCCAACTATCACGTTACATAGATACCTTCCTCTGGATCACTGCCGTGCTAAGTGCCCCACGAATGCCATGCCCTCTCCAGGGGGCCAGGTCGCGGTCATCCGGCACCCGACGCTTCCCTCTCAGGCCCCCGTTGGCAGGGCTTCCCAGGCCCGCAGTTCCTCCATCACGCCGGCATAGCGCTGGATCGTCTCGCCATGGAGCACGGCGGCGCGCACGGTGATCTCCGGATCCAGGGAGAAGCGGTAGAGCTGCAGCACGGCCGTGAGGCAGCGCAGCGCGGCCAGCTGGAGGTCGTAGCGGGCATCGGCCAAGGTGTAATCGCGCACGCCCCGGGCCACGAGGGCGCCATGCCAGAACTCCAGCAACTCGAAGAGATGGCCGGAGCGTTCGACCGGCGGCTCACTGCCTCCCACCAGAAAGGCCAGGTCGATGGCCCCGAGGCTGCGGTTCACCGTCTGCCAGTCGAGGATCAGGGCCTCATCGCGATCACCCGGCTCCCCGAAGAGCAGATTGTCGGCCCGCAGGTCTCCATGCACGAGGGTCCAGGGCCGTTGCTCAAGGGCCTGGTCGATGGCGTCGCTGCGGTCCACCACCTGTCGCACCAGGGCCATGGTGCGTTCGCCGATCCGCAGGCCGTACTCCGCCTCAAAGCCCTCCAGCAGATCGTCGAACTCCCCTTGGAACCAGAAGGTGTGGCTCGGCAACCAGGGATGGGCCTCCAGCTGCGGATCCATCCAGTAGGCGGCGTGCACGGCCGCAATGCGCTCCAGCACAGCCCGGGCCTCCCGCTGGCTCAGGCCCCGGATCTGGTCCCCCGCCCGCAGGGCGGAGAGGTCCTCCATCAGCAGCCAGTTGTCGTCCTCGCCATTGCCGCAGGCATAGATGGTGGGGAGGTGGGCGTCGATGCGGGGGGCCAGGTAGCGGTAGAAGCTCACCTCCCGCTCGAAGGCCCGCTCCTGGCGGCCGATGGCCCGTAATTGGGGGTTGGAGGTTTCGCTCTTGAGCACCACGCTGCCGGGCGCCAGCCCGGGGGGATCGGTGTCGAGCACCAGGCGCCAGGTGGTGGAGATGAAGCCGCGGCCGGCGCCGATCACCTCCTCCTCGAAGCCGCGCACCGCCACCCCGAGCTGGTCCGCCAGCCAGCCGGCCTCGGCCCGCCGCAGGCCTTCGGGCACGGGCGCAGGATCCTGAGGGTCGCTCATCGGTGCGGGGGATTCGATTGGCGCCAGCTTGATGGAGGCCCCCCTGCCGGGGCAACAGGACCCACACCCGGGCCAGCCTCGCGCCCTGGGACCAGGGCTCCGGAATGGGAGCCGGCGGTAGCATGGCGATCGATAGGCCGCCGACCCCGGGGCCCTGGGGCACCGGGGAAGTCCCTATGCGCCACTCCTTTTCGGTACCTCTGCTTTGCAGGCGTCGTGCTGGTGATGCCCTGATGAGAAACCTCCAACCGGGTTGCGGCCGGCCCAGGCCCTGGGTCGCGGGACGACAGGGCCCGCTAGTGGGCTTTCTTGTGGGCCTCCTAGCGGGCATGGCCCTCCTCGGCGCGCCCCTGCGGGCCCAGACCCTGGACGTGCCCCAGCCCGATCCCCAGGGCAACTTCGCGGCCGGCCAAGCCAGCGGCGACCGGGGGCCTGTGCCGCAGCGGTTCTGGCTGGTGGTGGACCGGGATCCCCGCGGCCTGCTCTGCCGCGATGGGCAGGGGCGCCCCTCCATCGCCCTCAAGTACGGCGCCGTGATCGAGGCGCTGGCGCCGCTCGCCGTGGCCACGTCGCTTCCCACCGGCGCCAGCGGCACCTGGCTGCGGGTGCGGGTGAAGCCGGTGGCGATGCTCTATGACGCCCGCCTCCGGGGCCGTGGCAGCGAGGCGATCTGCCAGGTGCGGGCCCATTCCGTGTACCTCGCCCCGGTGAATGCCGACTCCCTCCAGCAGGTGCTGCAGCCCAGCCCCTGAGGCCAGCCCGGGCCAGGGGCGGAGGTGACGCGAACCTGGCGATTCAGACGCGGAACAACGAGTGGATCCAGAGGTTCTTCGGATCCTGCTGGGATTCAGGGGAACACGTGCGGGCGATCAGGCCATAGGAATAATGGAGGCCAGCGCCGGAGCGGCGGTTGTCGTAACCGCTCTGAAAATATTCACCATAAGGATCATTCACGATGAAGCCACTGGCGTCATAGCCGCGGATCACGATGATGTGGCCCGAGGCGGTGAAATAGCCGTGAATGATCACCGGCCGTCCCATGTCCAGGGCGGTGCGGATGTCCTGGAAGCTGCCATTGGTGCGGAAGATGTCCTTGTAGCCAGGGAATCGTTCCACCAGCGCCTTGAGCTGGTTGGGATCATGGCGATCCCAGCCAAGCGTCTCCATCTCCCGGTAAAGGCTGTCTTCGAGCTGGTCACCGCTGCTATGGGGCATGCCGAGGTAGGCCAGGGCCATCGCCACGCAGGTCACATTGCAACTGCCCATCGGGTTGCATTGGTTATCGAGCTGGGAGAAGTAGGGAACGTCCAGCAGGTGGCTGCCGCTCGACATGCCGGCGGGTGGCAGCGGTGGGTCGACGGCGGCCGGTTGCGCGGCGGGCAGCTCCAGGACGCTCCAGTGGGGCTGGTACAACCACCAGTCACCGGCGCCATAGGCCAACCGCACCTGCAGCGAGGCTCCCTCCGTCGCCAGCACCGCCTCCGTCTTGTATTGGCGGCCGGCCTCCACGGGCACCAGCAGATGGGGCGACAGCTGGCTGGAATCGACGTTCTGCTTCTTGAGGAAGGTGTCGGAGATCGCCTCATAGAGCGACTGTCCGGCCGGGGCGGCGGCGCACGCCTCCAACCGGCTCAGGCCGGCACTCCAGAGATCGGCTTCGGCCTGACGACGGCGGCGCAGGCCCGCCTCCACGACGCTGCCGGGGTTCACATACAGCAGTAAAGCCGCCGGCAGGGCCGGCCAGCGGCGCTCGGCCAGGCAGGCCGAGATGGTGGTGAAGCCGCTGTTGCCGTAGAAGTCGGCGCCCAGGTTGTAGGCGAAGCTGCAGAGGGCCGAACGCATCTCGGCGTTCATGGCGTCCCAGTGGGGAATACTGCCCGCCAAGGGCTGCCAGTACCCAACCTGCAGATTGGCCACGAAGATGGAATCGACCACCTCGCGGCTGATCGCATCGTTGGGCCCGACGGGGCGACCATCGGGATAGCGGGTCGTGCCCCAGCCGATCGTCCAGGGGGCGGCGCCGCTGAGCGGATCGGGGTAGGCGTGGATCAGATCATCGGTGCTGCTGGTGGATTGGCAGCCTTCGAACTGCTGGATCAGCGTGATCGCCTGCTGGGGAACGGGGTCAGCCATAGCTTGCGGCTCAGGGGTTAGGGGATGGGGCCATCGGCATGGCGGCAGGGGCTGGGGCGGGCGGCGGACTGTAGCCCCCGAGCCGGCCGAAGCGCTCGGCCGCCGATTCCACGAAGCCGGTCTCGCCGCTGATCTCTGGATTGGTGACCTGCCGCATGCGCCCATCGATGAACAGGATCAGCTCCCCCATGCCGCTGCGGCTACTCAGATTCACCACCGAAGCCTTGGCCTGGTCTCCCTCCAGGGTGATCTGGCCGTTAGCCACGGCGCTGGCGACGCTGTTGAGCGTGTCGTAGGCGAGGGAATACTTGCGACGGTAGAGGTCGTAATTGGCCGTCTGGCCGAAGAGCTGACTGAAGGTCCAGGAGCTATAGAGCACCAGCCCGGTGGTGATGCCGATGTTGATCAGCACCGGATGGGTCTTCTCCCAGCCCTGCTTGCTGATCAAGGCCAGCGAAGCCAGGGCCAGGATGCCGGCGGCGGTACTCAGCGACAGGGTCGAGATGCGGCCGGCGAAGAAGAAGGAGGCGACCCGGCAGGCCAGCATCTGACCGCGGTGCAGTTCGTGCATCTGAAACTGCAGTCGCTTCTTCTGAGCCTCGCTGGCCGGATCGGTGCCGCCCCGGGTGGGCAGCTGGGCAATGCTGCGTTCGAGTCCCTTGGTGAAGGCGGCCGTCTGGTCCGCATCCACCGTGCACATCTTGAACGTGTCGGCATTGTTGCGCACGGCCCCGAACACCCCCCAGAGCAGCAGCAGTCCGAGGGCCAGCTGGCCGCCGCAGAGGGCGCCATGGCCCAGCGCCGAGGGTCGCAGGGTCTCGCTGCCGGCCACCACCAGATGGCGATACCAGGGGCCGGGCGGCTCCAGCGGGCGGATGACGGGTGGAGCGGCAGCGGCTGGCACGCCGGTGGTTCCCTCAGCCGCGGGGGCCGGCTCCGGGTTGCCATCGGTGCCTACTTGCATGCTGCGGACCCGGGGCGGAGGCACCGATCAGGCGGGTTCTAGCGTCTCGCCCGCGATTAGGCCATGGCCGGCGGCGGGCCGGCCCCCAAGGGGAGACCCAGGCGGAGACCTCAGGGCAGCACCGCGGACCACCCCTGCCGCACCAGCAATAGCGAGAAGTAGGGCTGTTCGTCGGCGGGCACGGTGGCGGCCGGCCCCAGCAACTGATCGGACCAGCCCACCCGCTGGGCAAACAAGGCCTGATCCAGCAGCCCCCGGGCCTCAAGGATCGGCCGCACCCAGGCCCAGCGATGGCCGAGCTTGAGCAGACCCAGCAGCCACTGCTCCCGGGCGGCCAGGGCCAGCAGCGTCTCCAGGGCCTCAGGGCTTTCGGGGGTGGGCCGGATCAACAACCCCTCCTGCTGCATCGCCAGGGGAAAGGCCCCGGCGGCGGCGGCGGCGGCCACGGCGCTGATGCCCGGCAGCAGGCGCACCGGGCAATCGGGATGGTGCTGCTGCAGGGCCAGCAGCACGTAGCTGGCCGTGGCGAACAGGGACACATCCCCCTCGCAGAGCAGCACGACGCTGTGGCCGGCCGCCACCGCAGCGGCGAGCTGGTCGGCGGCGGCCAGCCAGGCCTGCCGGCGCGGTTCGGTGTCAGCCACCATCGGGAACACCAGGGGCAGCCGGCTCTGCTGGGGCCCGATCCAGGGGGCGGCGATTGTGGCGGCCATGCCCTCGCCGCCCGCGCGGGCCACCGGATAGGCCACCAGATCCGCCGCGGCGATGGCCCGCACCGCCGCCACGGTGAGCAGGTCGGGATCGCCCGGACCGACCCCCACCAGGGTGAGGCCAGGCTCCGGGGACTGGGCAGGAAAGGACAGGGGCTGGCTCAGTTGGGGAAGCGCCGGCAAGCGGTCGGTCTGGGCCTTCGTTTCTAGGCTGTCGGCATCCATCTCCAGCCCGCCAGCGATGAGCCTGCTCGCCCTCTACACCGAAGACAGCGCCTCCCCCCGGCTGGTCAGCCAGGACGCCGCCCTGATCCAACGGGAACTGGCCGCCCGGGGCATCGGTTTCGAGCGCTGGCCCGCCCAGGCCGCCCTGGCCGCCGACGCCGACAGCGAGGCGATCCTGGCGGCCTACGCCGTCGAGATCGCCCGAGTGCAGGCCGTTGGCGGCTACGGCACGGTCGATGCGATCCGCCTGGGCCCCGACCATCCCGATCGGCTGGCCCTGCGCCAGAAGTTCCTGGCCGAGCACACCCATGCCGAAGACGAGGTGCGCTTCTTCGTCGAGGGCCGCGGCCTGTTCTGCCTGCATCTGGGCCAGGAGGTGCTGCAGCTGATCTGCGAGCGCAACGACTGGATCAGCGTGCCGGCCGGCACCCGCCACTGGTTCGACATGGGGCCGGAGCCCAGTTTCTGCGCCCTGCGCTTCTTCAACAACGCCGAAGGCTGGGTGGCCCAGTTCAGCGGCGACAGCATCGGCGAGCGCTACCCGATGCTCGATGCCCTGTTGGCGGGCGCCAGCTGAGTGGGGCTGCGGCCGCTGCTCCGCACAGCAGCGGCCGCAGCCCCAAGACCCCTGAACGGCCGCTCAGATCAGATCAGATCAGATCAGATCGGTGCCTTCACCGCCGGGCAGGGGTTGGGGCCGAACATGCCGGTGAGCTTCTGGGTGCCCATGCTGAACACCTGCTTGGCCTGGGCCGCGCCACCACTGGCGGCCGCCTGAGTGAGCTTGCTGGCGAAGGTGCTGCAGGCCTGCTGCTGCTCGGCACTGGGGGCGGCAGAGGCAGCTGGAGCGGCAGCCGCTGGGGCGGCGGGGCGAACCGCTGGTGCAGCCGCTGGTGCCCCTGCTGGAGCCACGACCGCAGCGCCGGTGCCCGGTGCAACCGCCACCGGTGCTGGAATATCGCCGCAGGGGTTTTCGCCGAACTTGGCCACCAGGGCCAACACCCCCTGTTGATAGATCTGCTGGGCCATCGCCGGATTGCCGCTGGCCTCCTTGAGCTTGCCGGCGAAGGTTTCACAGGCCTTGCGTTCCTGGTAGCGCCGGGCAATCGGGCCGGCCTGAACCGGGGCGGGAAGCAGGCTGGCGCCCAGCGCCAGGATCGCGAACCCGAGGCTGGCAGCTGCGCTGGTGATCGAGCGGCCGCGGGTCTGGCAAAGGTTGTGACTGTTGCTGGTCGACATCGGCAGGGTCCTGATCGGTTGCTCCATGGAAGCGCGGCCGGCTGAAGGAGGGAAGGAAGAAGTCAGTCGAAGCGAGGGGCTGATCAGCCCAAGCCAAACTTGAAACCGCCGGCTGGTGTCCCCATCCTGGCGGGGTTGGCTACACCCCCATCGCATGGAAGAAGGGCCTGGGGCCACTCCCCACGTCACCAGAGGCTGCGAACGTGGCCATAGGAGCGGATCTTGCTGTCGGCGCTGAGCAGGGGAATCCCCAGCTCGCGGGCCTGGGCCACTAGAAATCGATCAGCGGGATCGGCGTGGAACGGCTCCGGCAGGCGCGTGGCCGCCACAGCCACAGCGGGATCCAGCGCTAGAAACCGCACCGCCGGATGGGAGGCCAGTAGCGCCAACCAGCGCTCCACATCGAGACTGAGGGCGAGCCGGCCGCGGTTCATCAGCATCGCCACCTCCCAGCAGCTGATCGCCGACACCAGCAGAGCTGGTGAACCGCCGGGCCGGCCGGCGCACTCGATCGCCTCATCGATGGCAGCCAGCGCATTGGTGGACAGCCGCAGACGATCGCCATCCGCCCACCAGATCAGGACATGGGTGTCGAGCAGGATCACGCCAAGGCTTCCCAGTCGTTCTCATCGACCGGCGCGAACGGGTCGTCGAAGCGCAGCACCGAGCCGCGCAGCTCCTCCAGAGGGTCGGCGCCTGGCCGAGCCGGGCGATAGGGGCGCACCTCCAGGGTGGGCCGGCCATGATCGGTCACCACAAGCGATTCACCGCTGGCCTCCACCTGGCGAAACAATTCCAGGGCCTGGGCCTTGAAGCGGGATTTCGAGACCTGCCGCAGCGAATCAGGCAGCATCGGCGCCGAAGAAGGGTCCATCGTCACTCCAAAATGACCATGGTCATAAGACTAGGCCAGGTTCATGACTGCTAGGGCCGGCTCCCCGTCTCCACGATCCAACCCTTTGGCAGGCCCGCAGGGCTGCGGTCGGCGGGATCGGTCAGCCCCACAAACAAGGCCCGAGCGGGCCTCTTGCTGCACAGCGGCAGCAGTCTTGAATGGCTCACAGCCGATGTGCCGCGGCGCCGAGATAGCAGGGCTCTGAGCCCTTGGCGGCCTTCCTGTTTTCGCCGCCGACTTGGCCCGTGCCCTGGACCGCCGGCAGTCGTGCACAACCGCCTGGAACAGCCGCTCCCTTCAGGCCTTCGTACCGGTACTGCTTTTTGCCGTACCATCAGTTGCGCAGCGCTGGGGAGTGATGGCCACCACCGATCGCCTGGATCTGAAGCTCTCCAGCAGCGATAAGCAGCTCCTCCAGCAAGCGGCCGCCATCGAAGGCATCTCCGTCGCTGCCTTTGTGCGCTTAGCCGCCAAGCAACGGGCCTCTGAGGCGATCCAGCTCGATCGGGCCTTTTCTCTCTCCCGCCGCGACTACGAAACCTTCCAAGCCGCCCTGGCTGAACCGTTCCGCCCCAACGAAGCCTTGCTGCAAGCGTTGAACCAGGTTCAGACCCGCGTCCAGCGTGTTTGAAGAGCAACTGCTCGATCCCAAGCGGCACGATCGCTCTGGCTTTGCCTGCGGCGAGCCGGCGTTGGATGCCTTTCTGCAGCGCCACGCCCAACAGAACATGCGCAAAGGCATCAGCCAGACCTGGGTGCTGGTGCCTCAAGACGAACCCATCACGATCGCCGGCTACTACTGCT
>JAPLID010000199.1 GCA_026389285.1 Cyanobacteriota bacterium | reverse complement strand
GGAAGAGACCTATAACATCGTGGCTGCCCACGGTTACTTCGGTCGCCTGATCTTCCAATACGCCTCCTTCAACAACAGCCGCAGCCTGCACTTCTTCCTGGCTGCCTGGCCCGTCGTCGGCATCTGGTTCACCGCCCTTGGCGTGAGCACGATGGCCTTCAACCTCAACGGTTTCAACTTCAACCAGTCGATCCTCGACGGCCAAGGCCGTGTGCTTAACACCTGGGCTGATGTGCTGAACCGCGCTGGTCTGGGCATGGAAGTGATGCACGAGCGCAACGCTCACAACTTCCCCCTCGATCTGGCTGCTGCCACCGCCACCCCTGTGGCACTGACAGCCCCCGCGATCGGCTGACCAGCTGCGCTGGTCTCACATTTTGGAATCCCCCACCAGCTGCGGCTGGAGAAAGCCCCCTCTCACGAGGGGGTTTTTTGCTGAGTTGCTGGGCGCTTGGCTGATCAGGTCGCTCCCGTTGGCCGCTGCAGCTTGGCGTTAGGGTTTCTGCTCAGCAGCTTCGAGGCGGAGCCGATCTGTTTCTCGAGTACCGCCAGTTTCACGGCGGCGTCGGTGCTGCTGCCGTTGGGTGCCCTGGCGATTCAGCAGAGCCGTCGCCGGCAGAGGCCGGAGTTGCTGCCGCTGGCGATCATGCCCGTGTTCTTCGCCTTGCAGCAGGCCATTGAAGGCCTGGTTTGGGTGCAGCTGGAAACAGGAGCTGCGCCGGCTTCGGTGGGGCCCCTGGCGCTGGCTTATCTGTTCTTTGCCTTTGCGCTCTGGCCCAGCTGGATTCCCTGGGTGGCCCTGGTCATCGCCAGGGGGCGCCTTAGGCCCTGGCGTCAGATGCTGCTGCGTGGCTTCTGCCTCAGCGGGTTGGTGCTGGGCCTGGCCCTGTGGTTGCCCCTGCTGATCGAACCGCAGCGGCTGATCACTTCGGTGCAGGGTGATTCAATCGCTTACAACGCCCGCCTGTTACTGACCAACGACCTGGGGCAGATCGGTCGTGGCCTGTATGGGCTGCTGATCGTCGTTCCCTGGCTGCTGATCCCCTCGCCGCGGCTGCGGCTGTTTGC
The DNA here is from genome assembly GCA_026389285.1 of Cyanobacteriota bacterium. Taxonomy (GTDB): domain Bacteria; phylum Cyanobacteriota; class Cyanobacteriia; order PCC-6307; family Cyanobiaceae; genus Cyanobium. The sequence continues at coordinate 3,069 of JAPLID010000199.1, read as the reverse complement.
CCTGGCCCTGCTGGTGGCGGCGCTGGTGGCGGATTGGTTCGCCCACCATGCCTTTACCTCTGTCTGGTGTTATTTCAGTGCGCTGCTGTCGATCTGGATCGTCTGGCTGGTTCGCCGCGAGCCCGCCGTTCAGGCCGCCCGGCCGTAGCTCCGTTCGCTATTGGGTGAAGGCACCAGGCGGAAGCGTTCCATCACCTCCTGGGGCCAGCCGCGGATGGCCATGTAGGCCTGCACTCGCTGGGCGGCCACCTCGGGGCTGACCAGTCTCAGGGCTCGATCGGGATTGGAGGAGAAGCGCCCGTTTTCGGTGAGCCAGCGGGGCCGGCAGGTCCGCCCGCTGGCCAGACACACACTCCAGTGGTGGATGCCGGCCATGGTTTCATGAGCTCACACTTGGCAATTTGCCGCGAGTTGCGGCGAATGGCCAGGGGGAGCTGGTCGGGTCGTTTCTTGCGGCAGGACTTGCTTAGCCCTATAGTGCTTGATGCCGGATGAAGCCGGCGGGTCGACAACCCGCCATTTCGGCCCAAATGGAACGGTCTCCTTCCAATCGAGACGTTCCCCAGCACCGTGCCGACCCAGCGCTTCAGAGGTCGGCCTTCAGTCCAAGTAACGGCCCCTGTGTGACGTCCCCATGGGACGGGGAACCAAGACCGGTGCGCCATCCATATCTGTGAGTGTGTCCATGTCCAATTTCATGCCTCGTTTTCTGCCCAAGACTGCGTCTCTGGGCAACGCTTCAAACTCCATGCCCAACCATTCCGCCCCCAGCTCCATTCGCTCATCCCTGAGTCGGACAGGGGCACCGGCCTACCCCAGCTGCCCGATGAATGCCCGGCCCAGGCTGCTGGATGCTCCCGGTCTTCAGCTCAGCTGGGAGGAGATCCTGGGCGAGCGCTGAGTGGCGAGGCCCAGTAGCCGAGAGCGGGTGGCGTGCAGGCAGGGCCACGACCGCACCGGTAAGAAGCACAACATCTCAACCACGGCGTAGGCCAGATCTTGGTGTCCCTGCGGAGGAGGAGCCGAACACACACCGAACCAGACCATGCGCATTGCCATCTCCGGATCCCATTCCCTTGGTAAATCCACCCTTGTCCACCAGTGGGTCGAGAGCCACGGGAGTTACCGACGAGAGGAGGAGCCCTACCGCGCCCTGGGGCTCCATGGCCCCTATGAGATCCACTTTCGCGAAGCCTCCACCCGGCTGCAGAACGGCATCCAGCTCTATTACTGCATCAGTCGTGTGCATCGCTATGGCGAGCCGGCCGAGGCCGTGATCTTCGATCGCTCGCCGGTCGATTACATCGCCTATTCCCAGTACACCGCAGATCAGGGCCAGAGCGACATCAATCATGACTTCGTCGAATCGATGGTGCCGGCCGTTCGCGAATCCCTCGACCATCTCGACATCCTGGCCTTCGTGCCCAGAACCGAGCGCTGGCCGGTCGCCATGGAGGCCGATGGCATCCGCCCTGTCGACCATGGCTACCGCGATGACGTGGATGCGATCTTCAAGCAGATTTATCGCCAGGGCCGCTTTGCTGTGATGCCAGCGCAGAGGGCACCGCTGCTGGTGGAGCTGTGGGGCCCGACGGAGCAACGGCTTGAGCAACTGCAGCAAGCCGTGCTCCAGCGCCAGGCGTCGCTCGGCGACTGAAGTGTCAGCGGCGTCAGTGTCAGCGGCGTCAGTGGCAGACGGGGCGCTTGCGAGCGAATCCGCCGGCTGACCTCGCCAGCTGACCTCGCCGGCTGCCTTCAGGCGGGGTTCTGGTCGCCGACTGCGACAGCCAGGCTGAACAGTGCTTCACGTTTCTTCACGCGAGTTGCCAGGATTTACGGATTGCGCTTCTCGCCATGTCCACCTCTCTGGTTTTGGAACTGTTCTCCGGCTTCCTGGCCGCCTGTATCTCCCTCTGGTTCATCGTTCTCAGCCGCTCCGCTCAGCCCCAGCAGGCGGGGGCGTCTCGGGTCCCTGGTTGGCTGAGCGCCGTGGGGGGCAGCGCTGCGATCCGCCAGGCCCTGAGCGGGTACTTCCTGCGCGAGGGCCTGCTGGCCAGCGCCGGTCTGCTGCTGCTGCGTCTGGCGATCGGCGGGATGATGATTCACCACGGCCAGGAAAAGCTCGCCGATCCCCAGCAGTTCGCCAACACCTATGTGGCGTCGCTGCATCTGCCCTTCCCCCTGTTCTTCGCCTATGCGGCCGGGTTCTCCGAGCTGATCGGCAGCTGGCTGCTGATCCTGGGGCTGCTGTCCCCCCTCGGCGCACTCGCGATCACCGGCACGATGACGGTGGCGGCCTACCAGCACATCCTCACGGCCGGCTTCAACATCTACGTGCTTGAGCTTGTGGTGCTCTATCTCGGTGGCAGCGTGGCGTTGCTGCTGCTCGGCCCCGGCCGCTTCTCCTTCGATGGGGCGATCGTGGCTGAACTGATCGAGGCGTCGGCGGACGAGGTTCAAGAGAGTGGCGCATCTGCAGCACTGACTCCTGCGTTTGTGCGGGTGAGCGGCAGCGAGAGTTCCTGAACCAGCCCGAGAGCGGAGTGGCCGAGCCGGATCCGGGCCACTCGTTGGCCCAGGCGATGGGACTGGAAGATCGTTGCTCCGGCCGTCGATTCAGCCACCCCATCGATCGGGTCGATCAGAAGAGATCCAGCCCCAGTTGGATCACCGCGTCGCCGCCACCAGCCCCGCTGCGGCGGCGGCGACCACGCCCGCCGCTGTTGGCCGCCAGGCCGGAACGGCGGGAGCCGTGCCTGTGCTGGATCGCATCGGCCAGTTCCGCGAAGCCCTGTTGCTGGCGCCTGGCCCAGAGCCGCTGCCGCGCTTCCCGGGCGGCGGCGGCGGGATCCACGATCGGCTTCGGGTAGTCCATGCCGAGCACCCAGCCCAGGCGCTGCTGGGTGGCTTCGGTCATCGTCCAGGGTTCATGCAGGTGCACCGATGGCACGCGGCGCAGTTCCGGGAGCCAGTGCCTCAGGAACTGGCCATCGGGATCGTGATCCTGCCCCTGTTTGATCGGGTTGTAGATGCGGATCGTGTTGATGCCGGTGGTGCCCGACTGCATCT
>JAPLID010000019.1 GCA_026389285.1 Cyanobacteriota bacterium | reverse complement strand
GTCTTTTTGTAGAGCTCATTGCCCACGTATGTCTTGCGGTCCCAGCCGCCGGCCATGGTGCTGGCGTGGGCGTGGGGCACGTGGCGCGACAGCGCCAGCATCAGCGCCAGGGCCTGCTCCGCCGCGGCAATCGTGTTGCCCTCGGGGGAGTTGACCACGATCACGCCGCGGCGGGTGGCGGCGGGCACATCGACGTTGTCTACGCCGACGCCGGCGCGGCCGATGATGCGCAACTTGGTGGCAGCCTCGATCACGTCGGCCGTCACCTGGGTGCCGGAACGGATCATCAGGCCTTCGTAGTCGGCGATGATCGCCTTGAGCTCCTCGGGCGGCAGACCGGTGCGCACATCCACCTGGGCGACCTGGGAGAGGATGTCGATCCCGGCGTGTGAGGGAGCGCCGCAACGGCGCAGTGAGCAGCACCGCCCCGAAGGGCCGGCCGGAGGTGCAGTGTAGAGAGCGACGTCGTGGCCAAAACGGAGGCAGAGCGTGGCGCTGTGTGTGGTGGTGGTGCTGGATGACCGCAAACGCCTGGAACAGCTGCAACAGCAGCTCGCCGCCCAGCAACCGGCGCCGACCCAGCTGGTGGCGATCGGCATTGGCGAAACGGCCATGCTTGCGGTGGACCGGCTCAATCCGGCCACGGCCCGGCGCCAGCGGCAGCGGACCATGGCCCGCTGGCTGATGCCCTTCGGCTTCCTGGCGGGGTTGACCTTCACCCAGATCACCGAGCTGCACACCTTCGATTTCTTCGGTCCCTGGGGGGAGCCGGTGATCGGCGGTCTGCTCGGGATGGGTTCGGGCTTGATGGGCAGCTTTGCCGCGGCGGCGAGCGTGGTCTCCGAGGAGGAGGACCGGCTGCGGATCCTGCGCAACCGGCTGGAGGAGGGCAACTGGCTGCTGCTGCTGGAGCAGGCCAGCGGCCAGGAGGTGCCTTGGACCCTGGTGCAGCAGGCCCGCCCCAAGGCGGTGATCAGGCTGGGGGAGGACTGAAACCGTGCAGCCCCTGGACTCACTGCTGCAGGGATCGAGCCAGCGCGACCAGCTGCTGCCGGCGCTAGAGGCCGTCGAGACGGCGCTGCGCACCTGGGAGCCCGCCTGGACGCCCCTGCTGACTGCGGCGGTGCGCGAGGAGGCCGAACAACGGCTGGCCGCCCTCAGTGATCTCAGCCTTAGCAGTAGCGGCGGCTATCCGGGGGCCGAACGCCGCCGCCTGCTGCTGCAGCGCTTGGAGCTGGTCCAGCCCGCCGAAGAGCTCGAAGCCGGCCTGCAGGGGCTGGAGATCAGCGGCAACTTCCTGTTCGATCCCGCCGAACCCGGGGATTTCCGCGAAGGGCTGGTGGCCGCGGGCGCCGAGGAAGGCGAACTGGGCGATCTGTGGCTGCGCGGCGATCGGGGCGCCCAGGCGATCGTCGCCACCGATCTGGCCCAGAAGCTCGACGGCCAGGTCGGCCAGGTGCGCAGTGTGGAGGTGCGCTTCGAGGCGCGGCCGATCGCCGAGCTGCAGCTGCCGCCCCTGCGGATCGAACGCACCCTGACGACGGTGGAGGCCTCCCTGCGGCTCGATGCCGTGGGCTCGGCAGGGTTTGGCCTCTCCCGCAGTCGCCTGGTGGAGCGGATCCGCCGCGGCGAGGTGCGCATCGACTGGCAGACGGTGACCAGCCCCAGCCGGGAGCTGGCACCAGGCCAGCGGATCCAGCTCGAAGGCCGGGGCGAACTGCTGATCGAAACGGCGGCGCCCACCCAGCGAGGCCGCTGGCGGGTGGTGATCAAGCGCCGCTGAGCTGCCCCTGGGCCAGCCTCGGGGAAACGCCGAGAGCCGACTGCTAAGTTGACCACAACAGCTGGGTTTTGGTCGTCAGGCCGGAATTCATCTTTCCCGACGGATCCTGTCCCTGAGGGCGATTAGCTCAGAGGTAGAGCACTACCTTGACACGGTAGGAGTCACTGGTTCGATTCCAGTATCGCCCACTTTCTTCATCTTTTTCTCCCGCTTTGAGCGAGACGCAGCGAGCCATTCCGGTCCCTCCCGTCCAGGAGCTGCCGGACGGTTCCACGGTCGCCGTTGTCGGTCTGGGACGAACGGGCATCGGCGTGGCCCGCCTGTTGCGGGCCCAGGGGCATGCGGTGCTGCTGCTGGAAAGCCGCCAGGGGCCTGAGCAGGTTGCTGCCGCCGCGCCCCTGGAGGCCGAAGGCATCGCTGTACGGCTGGGGGTGCCCCTGGCTCTCGAATCCCTGCCGGATCCGGTGCCGGCCGCCGTGGTGGTGAGCCCCGGCATCGCCTGGAACCACCCGGAACTGGAGCAGATGCGCCAGAGCGGCATCGCCGTGCTCGGCGAGATGACCCTCGCCGCCAGGGCGACGACCGGAGTCCCCTGGATCGGCATCACCGGCACCAACGGCAAGACCACGGTCACCCATCTGCTGCAACATCTGCTCAGCCAGGGAGGACTGCGGGCGCCCCTTTGCGGCAATGTCGGCGTCTCGGCCGCCGAGGTAGCCCTGGGCTGCCTGGACCCCAAAGTATCCAGACCCGACTGGCTGGTGGTGGAGCTGAGCAGCTATCAGATCGAACAGTCCCCCGAGCTGAGCCCGGCGATCGGCCTCTGGACCACCCTGACGCCGGATCATCTCGAGCGGCACGGGTCCCTGGATCACTACCGGGCGATCAAGCGGCGCCTGCTGGACAACGCCGACGTGCGCATCCTCAACGGCGACGATCCCGATCTGCGCGAGCGGGCCGCCAGCTGGGAGAGCGCCGAGTGGATCACGGCCAGGCCGATCAGCGAGCTGCCGAAGACGATCCGCCCGTGCCTGTGGATCGAAGCGGGCGTGGTTCATGGCCCCGGCGGCCCCCTGTTCGCCGCTGAAGCGCTGGCGATGCCGGGAGATCACAACCGTCAGAACCTGCTGATGGCCACGGCCGTGGCCCTGCGCGCCGGCCTGGATGCGGCCGCGATCGAAGCCGGGCTGCGCAGCTTCCCCGGGGTGCCGCACCGGCTGGAGCGCATTCGAGTGAGGCAAGGCGTCAGCTGGTACAACGACAGCAAGGCCACCAACTACGACGCCGCCGAGGTGGCGCTCAAGGCCCTGGAAGGCCCGCTGGTGGTGCTGGCCGGAGGTGAGGCCAAGCAGGGAGAAGCCGGCGGATGGATCCAGCAGCTGCAGCGCCAGGCCAAGGCGGTGGTGCTCTACGGCAACGCCCAAGAAGAATTGGCGGCCCTGCTGGCCGAAGGGGGCTACAGCGGCGAGGTGCACAGCTGCGAAGGGTTGGCCGAGGGCGTGCCCGTGGCCGAGGCCCTGGCGGAATCCAAGGGCTGCCGGGGCGTGCTGCTCTCCCCGGCCTGCGCCAGCTTTGACCAATACCGCGACTTCGAGGCGCGGGGTGATCATTTCCGGGAGCTGGTGGTGGGGTTGGCGCCCCTGGAATGAACGGTGCTGGTCATCGATCTGAAAGTGGGCGGATGGCGATGAACGCCAGGGGGGCAGCAGAGACGGAGGGCTCCGAGGAGGTGGAGAAGGGCAGGTTGCACGCACGGCCGGAGCCGAAGACATCCAGCGAGCTCGGAGCGGATTGCAGAGGGGGCCCAGTTGCCGTTGATGGCGGAGGGCGAATCTGGTGGAACTCCACTTGCAGCCTCCCGAGGTAGAGCCCGGAGAGGAGACTCGAGCCACTGCAAGGCTTGGGATCACTCGAGGCAGCGGACTCCGCGCCAACCTGAGCCCATCAGCCCCGTGGCGGCTTAATTTCCTCGATCAGCACAGCCAGCGCTTCGCTCAGTTGGAGCCTGTTGAGGGCGGTGTCTGCGAGGAGGAATCGGCATTGAGCAACAAGAGATCGAGCCTGGATTCGAGCTCGGCGAGTCGCCTGTTCTCGTTCTCGAGCTGCTTCAAGCGCTGCTCGCCTTCGATCTCTCTCAGCTCGAGCTGCCTCGTCCGCTGCTCGATGTCGTAAACGGGTCGCCAGTTCAACATCGCCAAACAGCGCCGCCACAGCGGCAAGGTGGAGACCCACTCCGATCTGCTCATCGATACCGAGGGAGCGGAAGTGCTGGAGGTCACCATAGGAATAATTGGTGGTGAATGAGATCAGAAGAAGTAGGATCCCGGCGAGAAGCGTTCCAAAGCCTGGCGATCCAGCAGTGGCTGCTGCGCCTGCGGAGATGGTGTTGTTGGTGTATACACGGTAGCGACGCCAGGCCAGAGCCTATCAATCCATAGTACCCCAGTACCACTCGGGCCGCGTCTGTGCTTCTACGGGCTCCCGAGCGCCTGCGGTTGGCGAGCCACCCTTCCCTTGACCTGCCACAGCTGGCGCGCACCAACCACCCAAGACGAGGAGCCCCACCAGTCTTCGTGTCTCACCACCCACAATCGAGGCCTGGCCGTCAGCACCACCTTGTGACCGGTGGAATGGGCAGTCTGAGGTGCATGCGGAAGCTTCAATCCAGCACAGGCCACGGGGCTGGCCGGCACCAAGGCCACGACTTTTGGTGAGAGTGTTCACGGAGATGAACACCATGTCGGCTGCGGGAAAGACGGGCTTGAAGGCGGCAAAGAAGTGAAGATTGCGGACACAGCAACGGCCTACCCACGAACAAGGCGGGCTCGTAGAGGGTGACGGACTGACAACGGAATCGTTCCAGGCCGCGATGCGTTAGACGATGTTGTTTTCCACGAATACCTCAATCTGAGGGCAGCATTTCGCGATCACTGCCATGGTTGGCCCTCCCATATAGTTGGCGCCATAGCCAAAGGCATGTCGCAACGCGAGTAGCAGCAGGTGCTATGGATGGAAAGCGATATACTTTGAGGACCTCTTTGAAGTAGTCAATAGTTGGATCGAGCCCCTGTCCCAGAGAGACGGCGTGGGTGCCAGTCCAGCTCCCCTTGAGCCAGCTCCGATCATGGGCTGGCGTTGCATCATCAAATGGGCAGCCGCCGAATTATGGCGAAAACTACAGGCTACTCCGCCCGCGCCCCAAAGCTTTGCGCAAGTTAAGCTGATAGGTTTTAAGATAAAATGCTTTTCCACAAGAAGCTGTTGACATTGATGGGCGAGCGCGCCAAGAATGGGGAAACGCTGAAATTAAACCCATGGAATCAGCCTATGAATTCAACGCCGCCTCGCGCCGAATAAATAAGCTAATCAGCTTATTAGGCTATGAATCTTATCTTGAAATTGGGGTAAGAGATGGTGACACTCTGTTTGCGGTTGAAGCTATCCACAGAACTGGGGTAGATCCGTTTTTTGCCTTTGATATCGAGACTAAATCCGCCGAGAGCGGGCTTGATCTGCACCCCAAAACCAGCGACAAATTTTTTTCAAACCTTGAATACTCAGTCAAGTATGACATAGTTTTAATAGATGGATTGCATACCTACGACCAAACATATCGAGATGTACTAAACGCCCTCCTGCACAGCCACCCCAAAACCGTAATCCTTATCGATGACACTGTACCCTGCGACGTATTTTCTTGCCTTCGCGATCCTAATAGCTGCATTCAACTTAGAAGAAGCCATGGAAGAATTGAAGACGGCCGGTGGCACGGAGACACGTTCAAAACCATACCCTTGCTAAGACTATTTAATCCTGACTACAGAATTCTGACCGTGGTTGACAGCGGCAATCCGCAAACTTTTCTCTGGAAACCCTTAAGGCATGCTAATCCTCGGAGTGAAAAGACTGAGACAGCCTTTAAGGCAGTAAATACTTTAGCTCAATGTGACTACATTTGGTTTTTACAAAACCATGATCTCTACAACCCCTGCAGCGAAGAGGAGGCGATTGAGCAAATTGTCAATGATCTAACTGAATTGGTGTAATCTCATTGCAACCTTGCCAGCTCCTTTCGGAGCCGTAGTAGAAACATTTCAAGTGCATCTCGAAAAACACCCGTCCCCTCTCTCATCTCAGAGCTAGATCCCGTGTGACCACTGACCCGGCCTGCCTGGCCGGCCATGGTGCGCAAATGGCAATTTTCCGAGATGCCATTAAGCTACTTATCTCTGCATTTTCGAGGAAGCTGTGGATTTTGCTACCAAAAGCAAGCTATTGCACAAGGAATACTCTTCAACTTTCTGGGCTGGAGCCTTTGATCCAGAACACCCAGATACCAAACGCCATTACGAGATGCTCTCATCAAGTGATGGCTTGCTTGACCACTTGCAGCCATTGTCAATTCTCAGTGTAGGCGATAATCTTGCTAGAGATGCTGGCTACTTTAAGCGCAAGTTTCCCCATTCCAAGTGCATTGCTAGTGATCTCTATGCAGAAGGTATCCAGGATGCAGTGACCTATGGATGGGTCGATTCTGTGATTTCAGCGGATGTCGAGGATTTGCCATTTGGCGATGCTGAGATTGACTGCGTGATCGCAAAAGAAGCCTTTCATCACTGGCCTCGACCTATGCTAGGCCTGTATGAGATGTTAAGGGTTGCCAAGAAAGCAATTTTACTAATAGAGCCATACGATGTAATGCATGGAACAGCCTCTCCCTTCATAGGGGGAAATACGTTTTGCGACGATTACGAGTCTGTCGGCAATTACAAGTACCAAATAAGTCTTCGCGAGATCACCAAGTCGGCCTGGGCTCTTTATTATCCTGCAGTCGCCGCAGTCGGCTTCAATGATCCCTACGATCCGAATCGCAGTTTCGACGAATGGATTTTAGAAAAGCGTAAACTTGATGAGCTTGGCGATACTGGTGCGAGGCAGTTCAATCTGATGAGCATCGCTATTTACAAGCCTGGCTATGCCCCTGCTCCAGAGTCGCTACCACCACGCGCTCACTACTATCCAAGACCCATCAATCATTTTATTGAAGGCCACTAAGTGATCACTTCATTGCGAGCCTATAGTAACACCAAAATGCGAATTTATGATCATAACACTAGCAAAACCCCATCCAATCCTCGTCCTTGCAACAAGATTTAGCTGGCCTCATCCGATCTGGAAAACTAGATCGATAGATGAATACGAGCGCTGGATAGACGAGCGCTTATCACTATTCGAAATCTATACTGCTCGGAGCATCGCCAACTGCTATGTCAAGCCAGACTACTGGGTAATTCTTATCGGCTCCAAGCATGAGCAGATTAGCGAGCGGCTGAAACCCATTCTCAGTCGCACAGGCTGCAACTACGTCTTTGCGCCTTACATCGGCATAGGTCTTGGGCTCAGCACGATGCTCGCTTGCAAGAACATTGAGTACCCCGCCAGAGTCGTGACCACGAATCTTGACGCCGATGATCTTGTATCTGCGGACTTCTTTGATGTGCTTCGCAACCAGCATTTTCCCGAATCCGGCAACGCAATCGCAAGCTTCTGCAGCGGCTGCAACTACATGCCAGACGAAGATAAGTACTATCACTCGTCCTACCCTAACAACCCCTTCCTCTCCCTCTATGAGAAGATTAGTAGCGCCCACGAAGCGCAAACAATCTTCTTCCGAATGCACACTGAAATCATGGAACATGCTCGCCATCAGATCTTCCCACGGTCTTATTATCCAATGTGGTCTTCGGTAATCCATGGCGGCAATCTCGCCAATCTTTCATTGATTGAAACCAATCGCGTTTCCTTTCAGGAGACGCGATTACTGCACCAGCGTTTTGGCCTCCACCATCTCTGACCCACCCTGAATCCATGTTCAACCAAATCAACGTTGACCAAGCCTTGGCTTATGTAGGAGGGAGCAACATCAAGCGCGTACTTGTGGTCGGGAGCGGGGAAGGCGCCGATATGGTTGCACTGCGTAATCGCCTCGGTCCCGAACCTTTGATTGTTGGGATTGATATCGATATTCATGCCGAAAGTTTTCCTTGCATCGCCAATACTCTTGTCATCCAAGCGGATATTACCAAAGATTTAATTATAGGTAACTGCTTCGACATCGCCTACTCTTTTGCGACTTTCGAGCACATCCAGTATCTCCAACTTGGCTGGCAAGCGATGCTGGATGTATTGCGACCTGGTGGGCTTCTATGGAGCGTATCATCACCGTTATGGTGTTCACCCTACGGCCACCATAAACCGATGTTCAGAGAGCATCCATGGATCCACCTTCAGCATCCCGATCCCGCGTCGCTGTTGGGATTCTGCCAGTCTAATCATATCGATGCCGAAGACGGCATCGATATGATACACCATCTCAATTACATGTTCAATCCCGCATGCTTCAACCGCCACCCAACATCGGCTTACCGTCAAGCCGTTACCGGGCTTCAAAATTGCAGCATTGAGATCAACGACTTCGACTTCATCGACGCAACGGGCTTTGAAGCCCAGATGACTAGGATGATGGACCTTGGTCACCAGTCCAGCGATCTGCTGGCGCAGACTCATCGGCTGATCGCGCGGCGCTGCTGAACATCGCCCTGAGCCGTTTCTGGACTGCCTCAGGCAGCTCCTCATACTTGATCAGAGCAAGCGACCAAGCCACTGCCAGCTTTTATCTTCCTGGAGCTGCATAGCTCTCGGATGGGCAGGCAGCATGATCGTCGTGGCGGGATCGGCCCTCAGGGATGCAGCAGATGCTCTTGCTCCTATTCGTTGCTGAGCTCGAAGATCGCTCCCCACTCTTATTTGATCATAGGATCGTCCGTTCGGAATCGCAGAATCAATGCCTGTTCCATCAAGCGGTGCGGACCGTGGAAAGTTAGGCGCTGCTGGTTAGTGCATTCCGATCTCAGGCTCTTGCTGTGGATCTGATCACTCCCAATACATGGGTTGAGTAGGGCGTTCTGACCTCTCAATCGTGATCTTTAATCTTTAGCTGCTTCACCCCTTCATAATCGCAAGATAATGCCCTAAGAATCTGTGTCGGTTAATGGCTGGCCAGAATCCGCTTCGGCTCCTTTGCCCTGGTACTGATGCTCTTTCAGTGGTAGCCGCGTCTGCTTTGATGGCAAATTAAGTTAATTGCTTCAACTGCTCGGTGGGCACCTTGCTTAGGTTTGTGCTTTATTCTTGATTGGGTAATGTTTCGGGCTTGATCATTGGCTAGCGTCTGACCTATGGCGATACACCCATCGTTGGCGCACCCCTCCTCTCCCCCCACTCCCATGACCTGGTGGCTAATGAAAAGCGAGCCGGAGGTCTACGGCATCCATCACTTGCAGCAAGAGGGCACAACCCTGTGGGATGGTATCCGCAACTACCAGGCGCGCAACTTCATGCGCAGCATGGCCGTGGGTGATCGGGCCTTCTTTTATCACTCCAATGCCAAGCCACCCGGCATTGTCGGGTTGATGGAAGTGATCGAAACCGGCATCGTCGATCCGAGCCAATTCGATCCGGCGAACAAGTACTTCGACCCGGCCTCCAAGCCAGAAGCCCCCCGCTGGGATTGCGTGCGATTGCGCTATGGCCGATCCTTTGCCGGCATGCTCAGCCTCGAGAGCCTGCGCGAGCAGTTCAGCGTCGAAGAGCTGACGGTGGTGCGTCCCGGCAACAGACTGTCGATCCTGCCGGTGAGCGAGGCGAGTGCCCTGCGCATCCTGGAGCTGCTGGGGGAGTCAGCCTGAGGTCCCACAAATGCACGTCAACCTGGCAGAGCCGGTGATCTGGCCTGAAGAGGGCAGCCTCCTCGGCGGCGGCGAGCAGCCCATCTACCGGGTGGGCCGGTTGATGCACCGGGCCGAATCGGCCTTGATCCATGCGGCCAGCAACGAGTTCGGCAGACCCCTGGCCCTCAAGGTCTACCGACCTCAGCCGATGCAGGGGGAGAGTCCCGAGGTGCAATGGCGACGGGAGCAGCAGATGCTTGCCCTGGTGCCCCACCCCCAGGTGCTGCGCCTGCACGATGCCTTCAGCTGCGGCAACCTCCTCTACCTGGCGCTCGAAGCCGCCGACGCCAATCTGGAAGGCTGGATCAACCGCCATGGCCCCCTTGATGAATCAGGCGTGCGCGAACTGGCGCGGCAACTGCTTGAGGGGCTGCACGCCATCCACAGCCGCGGCATCGTCCACCTCGATCTCTCACCGGTGAATGTGCTAGTGCAGGCGCCGGCGATCGGCGCAGAAAGCCCCTGCTTCAAGATCGCCGACTTCGGCATCAGCGTGTTGCTCAGCGAAGGAGTGCAGCTCAGCCGCCCAACCGATCACTGGGCCCATCTGCCGCCGGAACTGCTGCAACCGGGATCCCGCAGCCCCACGCCTTTCTGTGATCTCTATGGCCTGGGCCTCACCCTGCTGCTGGCCCTGCGGGGTTCGATCCCGCTCAGCAACGCCCTGCCGCTGGCCGTGGTCGAGCGCCAGGTGTTGGAGGGAGTGGCCAGCCAGCGGGCGGCCGAGCTGAAGCCGCCCCTCGGCCTCTTCATCGCCACCCTGTTGCAGGTGCGGCCGGAGGATCGCTATGGCTCGGCGCTGGAGGCCTGGCGGGTGCTGAGGGATCTGGATCTGGGCTGAGGCCCGTCCTTTCAAGCTTTAGGAGCAAACTCCGCTCCACTCAGTCGGGCCCGTCGCTGCTCCGGTGTTGGTGCACCTCCCCCGCCAGCGACCAGAAACTCAGTCCACCAGCCCCAGCCGCGCCTCCAGTCCCTCCAGAGCGGCGGCGAAGGGAGCACTGGCGGCAACGCTCCAGCCCCCCTCAACGGCCCGCGCACCGGCACCGGGGCTGAGCACGAAACGCAGGCTCCAGTGCTGGCGATCCCCCTCCAGGGCCATCCAGAAACTGGCTCCCGGCTCAGCCGTCACCAGCGGCAGCTCCAGATCCAGCTCCAGGCTCTCCTCGGCCATCAGCTGATCGCTCAGCGCAGCGTGCTGAAGCCGCAGGCGGCGGATTGCCCGCCAGAGGATGTTCAGTTCATCCCGTGTGAGCTCCACAGCCCAATCGGAGCCACCGATCAGGGCGATGTAGGGATGGCGGGCCAGATCCACCACCAGGCGCCAACCTTCGCCCTGACAGACCTCCATGGCTGGGCGTTCAGCCGGGCAGCAGATCCGGCTGATCCTGTTCGTCGCTGAGCTCGACGATCGCCCGCTGCACCGGCTTGATCATCGAGTCGTCGAGCAGACCATCGAAATCGTCGAAACGACGCTGCTTAGCGCGGTAGGCAATGCGCACGGTGGTGAGATAGCGATTGCTGGAATGGCGAATCAGGCTCTCGGCACGCTGGGCAAGTTCCTTGGGATTGAGATCGGGGCTGCTCTGCATGCTGCTCGGAGATTCCTATGATCCTTGACCCGTCACTCTAAGCCAGTGGCGTCCCTAGAACGGAGCAGACCGCCCTAGATCCCGCTCCATGCCCGGCACCCTCGCCATCGATCTGGGCAGCAGCACCACCGTGGTGGCCTGGCAGCAGAGCGGCGAACCGGCCCGGCTACTCGACCTGCCCCCCTACAGCGTCGCCTCCCCCTGCGTCGTGCCCAGCCTGCTCTGGCTAAGTGGCCCCGGGGATTCCCGGCCGCTGATCGGCCGCCAGGTGATCGAAGCGGGCCTGCTGGAACGGCAGGGTCCGGCGCTCTGCCGCGACTTCAAACGACTGATCGGAGCCGACCCAGCCGGGGGAGCGGCGAGCGATGCGGCCGGAAGCAGTGGCACCAACGCAGCAGGCGAGGCGCGGGGCTGGCTGGGCCCGGAGGCCGCCGGAGCCCTGTTGCTGCAGCGTCTCTGGCAGGCCCTACCTGCCGATCTGCAGCCCGAGCGCCTGGTGTTGACCGCGCCGATCGAGACCTATCGCGGCTACCGGGCCTGGCTGCAGCAGGTCAGCCGCGATCTGCCCGTCGCAGACGTGGCCCTGGTGGATGAACCCACCGCCGCCGCCATCGGCGCCGGCCTGCCCCCGGGCAGCCGGGTGCTGGTGGTGGACCTGGGCGGCGGCACGATCGACCTCTCCCTGGTGGCCCTGGAGGGCGGCGAAGGGCGGGCCGCACCGATCGCCCAGCTGCTCCGCTTCGCCGGCCGCGACCTGGAACGCAGTGGCCAGGCCCTGCGAACGGCCCGGGTGATTGCCAAGGCCGGCCTGGCCCTCGGCGGCCGCGACATCGACCGCTGGATCGCCGCCCACCTGGTGCCGGACCACCCCCCCGGCGGCTCCCTGCTCCAGGCCGCCGAACGCCTGAAATGGGATCTGAGCGCCACCGCCGATGAACGCGAGGAGGCCCTCCAGATCTGGGCCCCTGGCGATCAGCCCCCCAGAGAGCTGCGGCTGAGCCGACAGCAACTGGAGGCGTTGCTGGTCAGCCATGGGCTGGTGGAGCAGCTCAATGCGCTACTGGAGAGCGTCCTGGCCGGCGCCCGCCGCGAAGGCCTGGCCCTTTCGGCCATGGATGCGGTGCTGCCGGTGGGGGGCAGCAGCCGCATGCCCCTGATCCGCCGCTGGCTGCAGGAGCGCTGCGCCGGCGTGCCGCTGCGGGGGGAACGGCCGGTGGAGGCCGTCGCCCTGGGCGCCCTGGCCCTGACCCCCGGCGTCCGCGTCCGGGACGTGCTGGCCCGGGGGGTCTCGTTGCGCTGCTGGGATCAGCGCAGCGGCAGTCATCACTGGCATCCCCTGTTTGTGGCGGGCCAGAGCTGGCCCACCGAGGCGCCCCTGGAGCTGGTGTTGGCCTGCAGCCGCCACGACCAGACGGAACTGGAGCTGGTGCTGGGGGAACCCCTGCCGGAGGAGCGGGGCGAAGTGATCTTCGAAGCAGGGCTGCCGCTGCTGCGGCGTCGGCCCGCCGGCGCCGCCCGGGTGGAGCCCTGGTCCCTGGCGCCACCGGCCCTGCCCCTGGCCCCAGGCGGCCCGATCGGCACCGATCGGCTGCGCCTGCGCTTCGCCATCAATGGCGAGGGAATCCTGATGCTGGAGGCCGAGGATCTGCTGGATGGGCGGCACCATGGCCCCCAGGCCCTGGGACCGGTGCGCTGAGCGTCCGCCGACAGAGGTCAGATGGCCTCCGGCTGCATACAACTGGATGTAGCGCTCACCGGCTCCCCACCTTGGCCCTCCGCCAGCACAGGCTCCCCCGTTTCTGGCTGGCGATCACCCTGGGTTCGGTCGCCATTGGCGTCGGCGGCGTGTACTGGTGGGAACGTCAGCTTCCGAGCCGGATCGAACGAGCGGCGGCGACAGGCCGGCTGGATGATTGCCTGCGCTATGGCGACCAGCTGGAAGCTCTCAGCGGACTGCCGGTGCGATCCCCCCAGGAACGGGGTCGCTGCCAGCGCCAGCGGGCCGCCCAGCTCTGGCAGGCGAAGCAATGGGACTCAGCCCTCAGCCTGCAGCGCCAGCTGGTCCACTCCAGCGTCGCCAATGCCAGCGATCGCCAACACCTGAAGCAATGGCAGGTATCCCTGCGCCAGCAAGCGATGTCCAGCTTTGAAGCCGGCGATCTCAACGGGGCCCTGGCGGCTCTGGTGCCGCTCGGCGAGGGGCCCCGCGGCGATGGCCACAGCCTCGGTGATGAACTCACCGAAACCTGGAACCGCAATCGGGTGCAGTTGCAGCGCGCCGAACAGCTCACCGCCCAGGCCCGCTGGTGGGAGGCCCTCGATGCCCTCAACCGCATCGACCACCCCTGGTGGCAGCGCCGCAGCGCCGATGTGCGGCGACGCCTGGAACAGGGCATGAGCACCTTGAAGGGGGCGGAGCGGGAACACGAAGCCCATGGCGACCTGCCCCATGGCGTCGATCCCCAGAAACTGGATCGGATCGTGCAGCAACACATCGCCGCCGGCATGAACGAATGGAAAGCCTTCGAAACCGCCTGCCGTCAGCTGGGAGGCCGGGTGGTGGAGGCCGGACCGGAAACGACCTGCCAGCCCTAGCCAGGCGACCGGGCTAGGGCGCCCCCAGTCGGTGCCTCGCCCATGACAGGATTGCATGCATATTCAGACCCTTGCCCATGCAGCCAGGCGATCCGGTGAAGGTTGGTCAGAGCGTGGTGGTTTACACCCACCCGGAGCACCGCGGAGAGGCCTTCGATCTCGAAGGCCAACAGGGCCTAGTGCACCAGGTGCTCAACGACTGGAAAGGCCGGCCGATCAGTCCGACCCTGCCGATCGTGGTGGCCTTCGGCAAATACCGGGCCCACTTCCGCGCCGAGGAGCTGACGGCGGTCTGAACCAGCCGGGCCTGGCCCCTCAGGCCCGCAGCAGGTAGACCCCCTCGTCGCCATCGATGGACTGGAGGCAGAGCTCGATCGTCTCCTGCCGGGCGGTTGGGACCAGGCGTCCGCAGAAATCCGGCTGAATCGGCAGCTCCCGATGGCCCCGATCCACCATCACCAGCAGCAGCACCCGGCGGGGGCGCCCCCAGGCCTGCAGCGCCTCCAGGGCCGCCCGCACCGTGCGGCCGGTGAAGATCACGTCATCGACCAGTACCACCTGGCGCCCGTCGACACTTCCGGGGAGCTGGGTGGCCTCCACCAACCGGGTGCCGACCCGTTCGAGATCATCGCGATGGAAGGTGGGATCGAGGCTGCCGTGGGCGATCGGATGGCCGCAGATCGCCTCCAGACGGGCCGCCAGAACCCTGGCCAGCGCCACCCCGCGGGTGGGAATGCCGAGCAGCAGCAGCTGCTGGCTGTGCGCCACCCGCTCCAGCACCTGACAGGCCAGCCGATCGAGGGTGCGACCCAGCTCCTCGGCACTGAGCAGCTCCAGCCGCGCCTCCGGCTCCAGCGGAGCGGGCCCGAGCGAGCCCGGGCCGCCAGCGGTTGACCTGGCCGGTGAATCGTCGAAGGCCGAAGCGTCACCGGGTCTGGCCATCGGGCGGGAGTTGGAGACGTTATTCCTAGGGCAAAGATGACAGACAGCCCTGGGACAGGGTTGATCGCTTGATCACCACCAGCCCCATAACTCGCCGAAGCCCCCTCCCTGCCCAGAAGGTGTTGCATCGCAACAGCAGGAACCTGAGCACCGGCACGAAGGTGTCTGCGGTGGTGGCTGCGGAGCTGTCATCAAAGCCTGACGCCACCGCACCCGCCCGGGGCGGGGCGAGGAAGCAATGTAAGTTGCACTGAGATTTCAGTCGTATCGACGACATCCGGCCGATCGGGTGACTGCCATTCCCTCCTCCCAGTTCGTCTCAACAGGGCCCGGTGCTGCCAGAGCCGGCGGGAAAGTCGGTACCAGCGGTGGCCATTCATCCCCTGAGTCCACTGGATTTGTTGCGCCAGTGGTTCTGGCGATTCTCGATGGCTGGGGTTACCGCCACGACGCTGAGAACAATGCCATTCGCTCGGCAAACACGCCGGTGATGGATGCCCTCTGGCATGCCTATCCCCACACGCTGATCGAAGCCAGCGGCGCCTCGGTGGGATTGCCCGACAACCAGATGGGTAATTCCGAGGTGGGCCACCTCACCATCGGCTCCGGTCGCATCATCCGCCAGGAGCTGGTTCGCATCGGCCAGGCCGTACGCGACGGCAGCCTGGCCGCCAACGGCGCCCTCAATCGGCTGGCCGACACCCTGATCGCCGAAGGAGGAACGCTGCACCTGATCGGGCTCTGCTCGGACGGTGGGGTCCACAGTCATCTGGACCATCTGGCCGGTCTGCTGCGCTGGGCCGCCGGTCGGGGTCTGAGCGATATCGCCATTCATGTGATCACCGACGGACGCGACACCGCGCCCAACAGCGCCCAGCTGTTCCTGGAGCGGATCGAGCAGGCCATGGCGGAGGCGGGGGTCGGTCGGATCGCCACCCTCTGCGGCCGCTACTGGGCCATGGACCGCGACAACCGCTGGGAACGCACCGAGAAGGCCTACCGCCTGCTCAGCGAAGAGTCACCCACCAGCAGCGCCAGCTGGAGCGAAATCCTGGAGGCCTCGTACGCCGAGGGCATCACGGACGAATTTCTCGAACCGGTACGGCTGGCTACCGGCCAGATACGGCCCGGCGATGGCGTGATCTGCTTCAACTTCCGCCCCGACCGCGTCCGCCAACTGGTCCGCGCGCTGGTGCTGCCCGATTTGCAGGACTTTGAGCGCAGCCTGATCGCGCCGTTGCATTCGCCGCGAGGTCTGGCCCAAAACCTACTTCGTTTCGATGACGCGCTATGCCGCAACGCTCACATTTCCCATCGCCTTCGAGCCGCGCCCGCAGCGCGACGGATTGGGCGAAGCCGCGAGCAAAGCGGGCAAAACGCAGCTTCGCATCGCCGAAACCGAAAAATATCCGCACGTCACCTACTTCATGAACGGCGGCATCGAACAGGCCTTCCCGGGTGAAGATCGCCACCTGGTGCCCTCTCCCCGGGTGGCCACCTACGACCTGGCGCCGGAGATGTCCGCCGCCCAGCTCACCGACAGCTGCATCGCCGCCATCAACAAGGGCATTTATTCCCTGGTGGTGATCAACTACGCCAACCCGGACATGGTGGGCCACACCGGCCTGATGGCGCCCACCACCGAAGCGATCGCCATGGTGGATCGCTGCGTCGGCCGCCTGATGGAGGCCACCAACCGCAGGGGCGGCACGTTGCTGATCACCGCCGACCACGGCAACGCCGAGCTGATGCAGGGCCCCGACGGTCGCCCCTGGACCGCCCACACCACCAACCCGGTGCCGGTGATCCTGGTGGAAGGTGCGAAACGCAAGCTCCCCGGCCATGGCACCGATGTCACCTTGCGCGAAGGCGGCGGCCTGGCCGACATCGCCCCGACCCTGCTGGAACTACTCGATCTGCCCAAACCGGAGCGGATGACGGGGCTCTCCCTGGTGGAGCCAACTCCGATCGAGGCCAACAGAAGCCGCATGGCCCAGGCGACTGGGGCCTGAAGGCCCCCCCCAAAAAAGCGCGAAGCATCACGAAACCCGAACCTGCCAAAGGCTGGCTTAACGGTGGGCTAGGTTTAGTGGTATGATAACGGTACCCGATTACGGGCTCTTGCCGGGCCTCCCCCCAAAGACCTATGTCAACATCCACGCTGTACACCCTAGACAGCTCGTCCTTTTACAAAACTGGACAATACTACCGTACTAATATTTTTGGCAACACAACCTACGCGATCGCGCTTGGCGGGTCACAACTTCCTAACAACAATGGACCCATATCCCAGAGCGGATATGGATTAACCGTCAAATCAGGAACTTACACTTCAGGCGGTGGTGAACAGTTTGTTGTTATCAACAGAACAGCAACAGCCAACAATGTAACGATTGATGTCGGCAATTCAACGTTTTTCAACCCTGACGGCAACGACATAGTCTGCATAGAAACAGGAGACCACAGCAGCAAAGACCCAGGAAATAACGGAGGAGCACAAAGCGCAACATTTGTCAACTTCAACAATTCGAAAATTGATGTTGGCAAAGGCAATAATCTCGTTGCATTGGGAACTGATACATCGACAAGTGCCACAAATACCGCAAAATTTGCGTTAACTGGCACAAAGCAGTCGATCACATTTAATGGATTTACCGCTGCAGGCTCTAAAGGAGCGGGTCAGGCTCCTCTAAAAATGGATAATTCAAAGGTTATCAGCGAAGGTGGTAACGATACACTTGTTACCACCACAACAAACGATTTAAGCGTCACCACAAATTCCCTGTTTAACTCTGGCGATGGATCGGATGTCGTCTTTTTTGCTAGTTCCATCAACGGGAAATCAATACTGGGCGGAGGGAACACGATCCAGCTTTCGGCAGCAGGTGGCACCAAGGGCGATGGTGTTAACGACTCATTAATCATTAACGGAGGCTTTGATACCGCCAAGTTTACGGCGGGCAGCAAAGTTACCGTCACTGGATTCGATTATAACAAGGACAAAATCTACTTCAGCGGTTCGGTATATTCAACTATCGCCGAAATCGCCGGCCTTAACGCCAGCAAAAACTTCATTGTTTCAGGTAGCTAAATCCAACTTACCTTGATTTCGCAAGTCACAGCCCAATCAAGCAAGCGCTGTAAACTACAATAAAAAGGAACCACGGGCAAGCCAACTGCTGTAACGCTTGCCCACGAATGCAGCTATTCACACGTTTCCAACATTTATTCTTAGCCACGGATTCATCCACCGAATTATCTCTTTTAAGAATACTTTGCGCTGACCCTTACAAGAGAAAGAGATGGTCCGAACTAATTGATTTTTACTGGATCAGTGATGAGCCTCATTCAGGATTGAAAGCCTGGGAAGAATGTCAAAATTTTCTCCCAAATGAACTCAGGCCTTACGTTGCTCTCGGCAATATTCAGCGTGACCTGAACAACTTCGAAGCATCTGACCAAGCTTTTGAGCTCGCGACGGCCTTGGCCCCTCAATGGCAGGGCAAAACCTTAGGCTGGAATCATAGTCAGGTCGTTATCGGCCTTGAACAATATCAAAAAGCATATACACTTGCTGAACACCGGTTCGAGCTTAGCCATCACCAGCATTGGCGCACTGGTCCATACTGGCAAGGGCTTGATCAAACCAATGACCCAAGGGTTGAACTCTCTGTTGAGCGTCATGCACGGCGGTTGATCATCATCTGGAGCGAGCAGGGATTTGGCGATACGTTGCAATATGTCCGCTGGATCCCTTTGTTGCTTCAATTGGGCCACTCCATTCAATTAGAGGTTGAGCCGCCGCTGGTGCATCTGTTAAGGCAAGGATTAGCCTGGGTTGGCGGCGATCTAACGGTCATTCCCAAAGGAATTGGCCCAAGATTGGCAGAAAACGCCTACCACGGCTCCTTGCTCAGCCTTCCCTGGCTCCTTGGCGGAGCACCGCTGGCTGAAGTCTTTAAGCCCAAAGAAAGCGGTTACCTACGCTCCGACGAGTGGACCCGAACGAATCGAGTACAACGATCTGCGCCACGCGTTGGCATCGTGTGGGCCTCGGGCCGCAAACAAGGCCATCCTTTCCTGCGCCGCGAATATCTTCGTAAAAGCGTTCCCACAACAAACCTTCTGACACTGCTAGAAGGTCTCAAGCAAATTGGAGCTGAATTGGTCTGCCTGCAATTTGGAAGTGATCGTCAGCAGGCCGCAGAATGGCAAGGATCCTTTGCCGAAAATCTGCCCGATGGGGTGAGTCTTGCCGACACCGCCCGCTGTATTGCCAACCTGGATCTCGTGATCACCGTGGACACGGCAATGGCCCATCTCGTGGGTGCCATGGCGGCATCAGGCTGGGTTCTGTTGCCCTGGGCAGCGGATTCTCGCTGGCTCCGGGATCGCAGCGATAGCCCTTGGTATCCATCTCTGACCCTCTTGCGCCAACCTGCTCACCGAGACTGGAATGGACTGGTGCAAACTGTGTTGGAACGATTCCAGTGCTGGATTACGGACTGGCTACGCCGCTGAGAATCGCTTCATAAGCATCGGTACAGGCTTCCAATCCATAGCTCTGCTCAATCGTTGCTCTTGCTGCAGCCCCCAACCTGGCTCGCAAAACTTTGTCATCCAAGAGCATGAGCAGGTGATCACTGAGCTGCTCATGATTGTTAAAATCAACTAACAATCCATTTTGATCATGCTCAATCAGCTCCTGAACTGGAGCGCAACGTGAGCCCACCACCGGGGCGCCACAAGCCATCGCCTCCAACAAGCTCCAGGATAAGACGTAAGGATAGGTGAGATAAACATGGGCTGCGCTGACCTGGAAAATACCAATCAACTGTTCATAGCTGACTCGTCCCAGCAGATGAATTCTTGTCAAATCAAGTTCCCCCATCAACTCCTCCATCATTTCACCAAGGTAACCATCCGCATGCTCACTTTCCAATCCATAGCCTTTACTATTTTCGCCTACAATAAGAACCTGCACAGTGGGATGCAGAGCCTGCAGACGTGGCAAAGACCTCATAAACGTTTGGAAGCCACGAAGCGGCTCCAGATGGCGGCTGCAATACGTCACAACCGGATCGCCAGGTCGCAAGGCCAGATTGCCGTCTTGCATGACCAGGCAACGTTCAGGATTAGGTGATAAGGCCTGCAGATCAACACCTTCATGAGTCACATGAAATTGTTGGCGCAAATACGATGGGAAGCTATCTCGCTGATGAAAGGTTGGACAAATCATGGCATCGCTATCGGCAATAGCAGCAAGAGACAGAAGATTGATATGGCTTATGCCTTCGCAAAGCAAAGGAGGAGGACTGGATAAAGTCTGATCAAACCCGTAGCCCAAAGCCAATTGGCTGCCATAGAGCTCGGGGTAACCCACCAAGCGCTGATCAGGCCAAACATCCCTCAAGTACAGTCCCTCACCCCAACTGCAATGAAAGAGAACAACATCAGCAATCCAGCCGCTATCGCGCAACTGCTCACAGGCACCCCTGACCTTTCGAGCACGCCTAAGCGCTAACTCCAAACTATGGTCATGATAAGCAAGGTTTTCATCAGGCTCGTTTACAGAATAAACGCCATAGATTACGCCTTCAGGCAAAGAAGCCTGCTCACAGCTACCAAGAGCAACCACGTCGTGTCCTCTCCGCGCCAAAGCACCAACCAAATGATAAAACTGGGCGGGAAAATTCTGATGTATGACAAGTATCCGCATAAAACTTACCGAAACTTGGCGGCTTCATTGCCCCCAGCCAGCGAGCCCGTTGTCTCAGCGCTAAACATTCATCGGTCTCCGATGGCTACAAGAATACAACAGAACGTCCACCCTTGATTGCCAAGATACCATGAACTACGATAAGATAATATGCCTGGACGCTTCGGCGCTTCACACGCCCACTGGCAACAAAGCACTTCCTCTGAAGAACCGATGTTCCGTCGACTCCTGAGCCGTTTTCTCGGCGAAACTAACGCCGGTTCAGCAAAAGCCAGCGGGGCCTCGGTCAACCTGGTCAGCGAGGAAGGGGCCTCCGAGTTACCAGCCCCCGATCACATCGGCATCAACGCCGCACCAACACCTTCGCCCTGGACCGTATCCCGCATCGACCGCATCGTGCGCCGAGCCAATGCCCAGCCCGGCGATGCCCAGTGCCTGCTGGAGGCCCGCCATGCCCGCCACCGCCTGTCCCGATTCTGGTTGGACGCTCCGATCGACCAGCTGGAGGAGCTGTATAGCGGCCCGATCGGCCAGGCCTATCGCCTGCTCCTACGAGGTCCCCTGCCTGCCCAGCCGCTCGCGATCGACGAAAACGACTGGAAGCAAAACCTGGCCTTGCAGCTGGAAAACGACTTCAGTGCCCCTCAGCGGCTCAATCTGCTGCTGGCGGTCATGCCTTATTGCGCTGCAGGCAAGATGCGGCTCAGCGAACCTGCAGACTGCCTGCCTCGTTGGTTGCTGGCCGACTACGTCGCCTGCTTCGCGCCGGAGCTGGCTGGGGAACTTAGCCTACCGATCGGCCTGCTCGATCAGCCGCGCAACAGCAGTCCAATCGAGACCAACAGGCTAGGGTCCATGGAGTTGGCCCCCGTCCCGATTCAGGCTGCGGCCGCCCCGGTACCCCGCCTAATTCCTGGCACCGGCGGCGATGCCTTCCCCCAATTCCAGAACGAAGAATTCGTCAATCGCATGGTGGGACTGATCAATCTGTACACGATCGACCGTTCCGATGCCGAGGTGAAGCTGGAACTGGCTCGCCTGCGGCGCCTGATCGGCCAGATCTGGCTCGATGTCTCCCCCGCCAGCCTCGAAGCTCTCTACAACACCAGCCTGGGCATGATCTATCGAGCGCTGCTGGCCAGCAACTTCGGCGGCGAACCGCTGAATCCGGACGATCTGGACATCTGCAGGCGTCTGACTGAAATTGCGGTCGATATGGACCATCCAGCCATGGCCCAATCCCTGCTGGCGGTGATGCCCTATATCCCCCAGGGCAAGATGCGACTGGGGCCAGGGCAGAGCCGGCTACCGGTTTGGATCCAGGAATCATTCAACAGCCTGGCGGGCCTGGGCTAGCTGGGGCGAAGATTCGACAGTCGTGCCAAATGAGGCTTGGGGCTCAGCGATGGAATTCATGCCAGGCCAGCAGATAGCCGAGATAGGCCACCGGCGGCACCAGGAAGACCGGCAAGAGGGCATAAACCGATAAGTGCGGCTGACCGATCAATAACGGGAGAAGGCAGAGCAAGCCATAAAACCCCAGAATCAGCAAAAGACGATGTCGCCGCTTGCTCAACCAGGCAGACCAACGCATCCGTTGTATTTGCCGAGCCCTCTGTCGTCTTTCAGCTGGAGGTACATGGCGCCACCAGGGGTGATCCTTCAGCTTCATACTCAGCGCAACCGCTCCAGGTTCAGGCGCTGGTTCTCGAAATAACCGGTTAATATACTGATATAACGACGCTGCCGGAGGGTAATATCGGCTGTCAGCGACATACCAGCTTGTAGCGGAATAGCTTTTTTCTCAAGCTGCAGACTCTGACGCTTGAGCTGCAATATTGCCGGGAAAAAGAGACCCTGCGCATTATCAGCAAGCCCCTGACCCAGATCTTTGGCCGCCAAGGCATCAGAGCCGATGCTCTTGACCGTGGCCGGAATGCGGCCATAGTCATTGGCGGGGAACGTATCCAGGGAAATATCAGCCCGCTGACCAACACGCACGAAGCCGATGGCGGTGTTGGGCAGATACACCTTGGCCTGCAAAACGTCATCAGGCACGATCTTCATCACGGGCTTGCTGACCTCCTGCTGAACCGCCTGCACCACACTGCCCGGACCGACATTGATATCAAACACCTGACCGGGTGACGGCGCTGTCAACACACCGAACTGAATGCGCTGACGAGCCTGGCTGATGTCGCGATCCAGTTCGGCAATACGACTGAGATTATCTTCGATGCGCTTGCGCAGGTCGATGCCAGGCGTGGCCTGGGTGGCCGACAACACGGCCTGCAGCCTGGAGATCTCTCGTTCTTCGACACTGCGCTGGGATTTAAGCTCCTGCACCTTGGTGATAGCCTCCAGCACCTGCACTTCACTGACAGCACCGGTATCCCGCAAGTCCCGATAACGATTGGCCACGTTCTCCGCCGTAGCCAGGGTGACCAGCAGTCCACTCAATCGGGCCTGACTTTTGAACAGATCCTGCTGGGCAGCCTTGCGCCGGCCTTCGATCTCACCCTGCTGGCTGGCCAATTGTCTCCGTTGATTGGGGCTCAGGCCCCGATCATCCACTTCACCAAGGCTGGCCCGGTAAACCTGAATCTCATTGAGCAACTGGGTTCGGACCGCCAGGGCGGCCTTGAGGCTGCTGCGGGCCTCCTGGAGATTGAAACGCAGCAGAGCCTGACCCTTACTCACCCGCTGACCCTCGCTGACCAGCACCGCCTCCACCTGGCCGGGCACGGGAGCATCGATGCGCTTGACACTGGAGACCGGCTGCAACTTGCCCTGCACCGCCACGGTCTCGTTCAGCGGCGCGACGATGGCCCAAATCAGCAACACACCGGTGATGCTGACCGAACTCCAGACCAGAGCCGTGGAGCTCAGGCCGCTCTTGCGCAGCAGGACTGTCTGACTGAACTGCCATTCAGGCTGCGCGGTAACGCCGGACGGCGGCTTGGGCCCCTGGCGCAAGAGCGTCCCCGAAGCTGGCTTGCCGTCGGGATCTTGCAGCAGGTCGACACGGACCGGCACCACGGAGGTATCAACCCGGGGAGCGGCGATGGGCCTGGGACTGGAGCGGCCCCGCAGTGGGGCAATCAGAAAATCGCAAGCCAAATGCAGGCGTTGCCTCAGGGACGGACCTTTGGCCATCAGCTCAGCCCCTCAAGATTCTGACTGTTGTAGAGGGCGTAGTACCAGCCGCGCATCGTCATCAACTCTTCGTGCGAGCCCGTTTCCATGACAGCGCCGCGATCCATCAACACAATCATGTCGGCCGGTCGGATCGTGCTGAGCCGGTGGGTGATGAAGAAAACCGTCCTGCCTCGGAACGCTTCAAACAAGTTGCGACACAATTCCCGTTCGGTCCGAGCATCGAGAGCGCTCGTGGCTTCATCGAAAATCAGCATGCGTGGATTCTGAAGCACGGCCCTGGCGATCGCCAGGCGCTGTCGCTGACCACCGGACAGCCCAGCTCCGCGCTCGCCCACACTGGAGTTGTAGCCCTGGGGCATGTCCATGATGAAATCATGGGCGCAAGCGATTCGGGCAGCCCGGATCATCTCGTCAACCGTGGCATCGGGCTTGACGAGCAATAGATTTTCACGAATGGTGCCATCAAACAGCAAGCTGTCCTGAGGCACCACGCCCACCTGGCGTCTTAGCGAATACAGCTCCACCTTCGAGACATCAAAACCATCGATCAACACCTTGCCCGCGAGGGGACGATAGAAACGGGGCAGGAGCTTGAGCACCGTGCTCTTACCGCTGCCGGAACTGCCGACCATGCCGACAAAACATCCCTGAGGAATCTCAAGATTGATGTTCTGTAAAATCAGCGGACCATCATCATTAAAGCGAAAATCGACATTTTCAAACTTGACCTGACCCGAGACCGGGGGCATCGGGATGTTGGTTGCCTCTTCGTCAGACTGCTCTGTATTGCGATCAACAACATCACCAACCATCTGCAACTGGCGACTGGTGATCCTGAATTGCTGCCAGGTCTGCACAAGCTGAACCAGAGGCCGGGTGATATAGCCTGAAATAATTCGGAATGCGATGAAACCGCCTAGAGTCAGCTGATTCTGCATCACCAACCAAATACCAAAACCAATGACCAAGAGGCCATTAAGATCATTGATAAAAGTGGCGATATTGCCAATCGATTCAGTCGTGAGCTTAAGCTTAAAATCCTCGCCAATAAAACGCGAGTAGCGATTCAGGAACTCCCAGCGAGTCTTGGTCTCGGCATTCTGCGATTTAATCGTCTGGATGCCTGTAATCGCCTCGTTCAGGAAAGAGTAAGTACGCACCGACTCATGGAGGGAGCGCTTGACCTGCCCTTCAAACATTGGATTCGTCACCAGGGCCAGAATCAGCATCAACGGCAGCGTGCTGAGCGTGACCACAGTCAGCAACGGATTGATCGCCAGCAGAATCAGGACATAGAGAATGGCAAAACAAAAATCGACAACGGTCGTCAATGCTTGCCCAAGCAGGAACTCCCTGAGCCGATCGAGCATATTAAAATAGTAGATGATCTGCCCCACTGGCCGACTATCGAAGAAACCCTGCGGCAGGCGCACAAGCCGATCCAAAATCGTGGATTTACTATCCTGGTCAATTCGATTGGCAACCTGTGCAAAGATGTAAGTACGCAAAGTACGCACGACGGCGGTCGCAACGCCAGCAATCAATAATAGAAAAGAAATGCTGATCAAAGCACTGAGATTCTGATAACGGGCCACCTGGTCAATCAGCACCTGCAAACCCAGGGGTGTCACCAGAGCCAGCAAGTTAACCACACTTGAGGCAACGATCACCTCAATCAATTCGCGGCGATGCGGCCGGATGAAGGGCATGAACCAGCCCCAACCAAAACGCGCCTCCATGCTGTCAACGCGGCGATCAAGCAACAGCAGCTCCACCAAGCCGTTCTCATCCACCTGCATGTCAGCCAGCGGCACATGCAAGGGGCCCAACTCGGGATCAAGAATCCGGAGTTGGCCATCGTCATCGACACCATCCAGCAACACAAGTTGCTGATGCTGCTCCAGAACAGCCGGTGCGGGGACCCGCTGCAAGCGGTCCAGGGGAACCTTGGTCATGACCACCCGTAGCCCGAGGTAATCGAGCATCTGACCAGCATTGACCAGATTCAAATGAGTCTGCTGGCGCAGAATACCAGCAATGAAATCAATGATTCCGTCACGATTCAGAGGCAGGTTGAAATAACGAGCCAGCGCCATCGCGATCGCCAGCGGCACAGCCGCCGGCCCACTCGCCCGAGACAGGGACAGGATTTCTCCCTTCGGCGAGATGGGCGACAGGGGCCAAGGGGGAGGGGAGGAAACCACCTCGGAGGTACCAACCTGTTCGATGTCGGTGACCTGCCCACCGGCGGCCTGGTCCGCCGCAACCAAGGGCTGACTTACAGGCTGGGGCGGTACGGGCAATCCGATCAACCGCAGCCAGGGGAATGATGGGGAAGCCGAGGAAGCGGCCTGAAAGTCGTCCGGGTTCCAGACCGCCGCGAGGGGACCACCACTGCTGAACAGCCACACCAGATCCGTTTGCGGATCCACCGGAGGCGTGGAACCTGAGGTTTGACTGATCAGGCCAACAGCCAGCTCATGGCTCAACCAATCATCCAGAAAGGGGGCATAGGCTGGTTGATGCTGGGCATGCTCCTGAAGCAGCTGATAGAGCTCGGCGTGGGGCAGCTGACGATGAAACCAACTGGCCAGTGATGGATGCCCCTCAAGCAGTGGCAGAAAGCGATCGGCTGGGAACTCGAGCACCTTGACAGGCCCCATCGCCCGCACCGTCTCACAGGGGCGGCCACGCACCAGACCACACCAACCCACCAGCGAACCGGGGCCCAACCGATCAATCGTGCGCGAATGGGCAGAAGCCGATGTCGGTGACAGCACCCGCACCTGGCCCTGCAACAGGCAATACACGGAGGGGGGCAA
This sequence comes from Cyanobacteriota bacterium, assembly GCA_026389285.1. Lineage (GTDB taxonomy): Bacteria > Cyanobacteriota > Cyanobacteriia > PCC-6307 > Cyanobiaceae > Cyanobium. The sequence goes on along the minus strand of JAPLID010000019.1, from coordinate 11,432 downwards.
AAGATGGGCCTCCAGCAACGTCTGACCGAGGCGGAAATCGCGCTCGACCAAAAACGGTGCCAGTACGATCAGCACATCGGCTGCCAAACCCTTGAAGGGTTCGAACTGGGCAAGAACCTGCTCTGGAGCCTGGTCAGAAGGGTGGGAATCGGACGACGAACCGGGAGCCGTTGCACTCATGACGCTGCAACAGCCAAGGGCGAGAGCATTTCTCCAGCCAGCACTGCGCGGGCACGCTCAAGAAACCAAAGTTCGAACAGCTCCTGCTCAAGCTGGACGCGCATCGCCTCGTCCAGCTGGGCGGTGATTCGTTGCTCCAGACGCAACACCACCCAGATATCGACGACAAAAATGGGCTCCCACAATTGCTGGAGCTCACCAGTGCGCAACCGAGGGATCAGATCAGGGTGAGAAACTCCGAGCGGCACAGGACCAATCAAGCCACCGCTGTTGCGTTCCTGGCCCTCGGAGTACAACGGAGCAAGCTGCTCAAAATCAGCTTCGCCCTCACGAATCTGCTGATAGATTTCAGCGGCAAGATCGGCGTCGCGAACGCGAATCAGAGAATAAGTGACCTGGTCGAGATGCAGCTTGCGATCGAGAAAATGAGATTCAACATCGGGACCATGGTGCTGTTGGCGATGGATCTCCAATCTTCTGGCTGTTGTTGCTCTCCAGAGCAGATCATCTTCACTGATCGACTCCACCTCCAGATAGGAAGCACGCGCGACTGGATCAGAGATGCCTCGATCTGCTAGGTATGAATCGACAAGCTTGCCCGATTCCTGCTCATCAAGCTGGACGGAGTGGACGATTTGATCGACAATCATGGCCTGGGCAATCTGGTGACCAAGCGATTGCTGGCGGATCAGGCGATTCAGCTCATCGGCACTCAGACAGGGGTGTCCAGGGGGCAGCTCAATCACAGAAAACTGAACGTTCAGGCTGAAAGTCTAAGCCAGTTTGTCACAGAGCGAAGCAGCCGAGCACCTGTCAGCCTTGCTGGCGACTGTCTTGCATGCTGATGCAGCAGCAGACCAAAACAGTTCCACCTGAGCCGGCCGGATCCGCCCCTGAACCCCTAACGCCTCCGGCCGAGACCTATGGTGAACCATGCCGACAGGATCTTCTCCCCGGTGAAGCTGATTCTGTGCGTTCAGTATTACGCCTGCGCCACCAGCCAGCGTCAGTCGGAAATCGATCGCTGCCTGAAGCACAATCTCGATCATCCGGCGATCAGCTCGACCCTCATCTGGGTGGAACCCTCAGCACCGCCGTTGCCCGCCAGCGCCGGAGCCTGCGAAGTCATCCCCCTGGATCGCCGCGCCACCTTCGCCGACTGGCTGGAACTGAGTCGCCAGCAGAGCGATGCGATCATCCTGCTGGCCAATGCGGACATCGCCTTCGGTGAGGGCCTTGCACACCTGCCTGCCTGGCTGCCGACACCACGCCACAGTCTCGCTCTGTCCCGCCATCAACCCCAGGAGGACGACACCGCAACCCTGCACCCCAATCCCCAGTGGAGCCAGGACACCTGGGCGATCCGCAGCGATGCACCGATTGAAGCCAGCCTGCTCCATGCCAGTGCCATGCCCCTGGGCTTGCTGGGCTGCGACAACCGCATCGCCCACGTTCTGTGGAGTCATGGCTTCAGCCTCAGCAATCCCTGCCACCACATCCGCACGCTGCATCGGCATCAGCGGCCGCCGACCGGCGGCGGCCAGGCCAGTGAGCGCCTGTTCGGGGCCTGCACCTACGTTCATCCCGCACTAGCGCCGGGGGAGTGCTCTGAACTCGAGCACACGATCTGGTCACGCTCCGCCGAAAGCAGCGGTGGCCTGACTCTGCAGCTGGACGGCGACCGAGCTGAGGCATGGCCCTACCTGAGGCTGGATCGCCAGCAGAACTGCAGCTTCCGCCATCAGGAGCGGCTGCGCCGCCTACTGGGAGAGGGGCGAGCCCTTGGCAGTGAAGATCTCAAGGCTGAGGTGATCAGGACGCAGCAGAGACAGACCGTGCCGCTTGAGCTGCTCCGCACAGCCGAGCGAATCCTGTTGCCGCTCTCCGCCCTATGGCAAGGCGAGATCCAACTGGTTCTGGAACCCTCGCCTGTGGTGCTGGCCATCGCCTTGACGGTTCCACCCAGCTACGCCGACTATCGGCCTCAGCTGGAGAGCCGAGGGCCTGGTCACGACTGGAGCGCGTGGATACAGGCGGATGCCGACCCATCGGCGCTTGCGCGGCCAGCCCCCCAGCACCTGATCACCCCTCCTTTCCCAAGGCAGGTCGGGCAGCTGCGGCTCACGCTGCACCGACCCGATGGCCAACCGCAGGAGGCACCGACCCCGCAGGGCGCCTTGCTCGAGCTGCGGGTGATCGTGGCGACAGCACCGGTGCTTCTGGCTCCGGAGGAACCTCTCGGACCACGCAAGCTAGCCGGCTTCGGCGATCGATTCGAGGTGCTGGCCGGCGCTGGAGGGCTGCAGTGGGTCGATCGCTTCTGGCCCTGGGCCTATCAGGCCGCTTCCACCGAAGTTGCCCCCCCCCTGATCCACGAACGCGAAGCTCTGTTCCGGCGAGGATTCACCCGTCCCCTACTGGAGTGGAAAGCGGGTCTGATCCGCTCCGCCCCATCCCAAACCAGCAAGGCCCTGCTGGTGTGGGATACCACCAATCCCACCGAAGAGCAGGCCTGGCTCAGCCACGCCCGACTCCAGGAGCCAGCGCTGACGGGCGATCCCTGCAATCTTTACGTCGCCCTGCCCTGGGCCACCTTCGCTCAGCGAAACCAGGAGCCGCTGCGCCTGATTGAGGCCTACGGCGCCCGCATCGGTGCGATCGCCCAGGTGTTGGGCAGATTCGGCCGTCGCCTGGCCGTTCACAGTGTCTGCCAGCACCGCCAATGGCGCCAGCAGATCCACCTGTTTCAGGCCTGCGGCATCTGCGATCTGTGGCTGAGCCACAAACCCAGGGGCATCGATGAATACGAGGGCCTGCACCTGCATCCCTGGCCCCTGCTCGCAGCGAAGGCGTCCTCTGCCGTTAAGGCGTGCCCGCCAGTGCCCTGGGAGCAGCGCACCGGAATCGCAGAGGCTACAGACGAACGGCTGGAACGACGGCGATTCTGTCTCTGCAACGACGTCGGCGATGCTGATCCCGGCCGCCTATGGCAAAGCCTGGCTGCCGGCTGCATCCCGGTGCTGGTGGGTGAAAGGCCAGAACTACCGGCACTCTCGACAGCAGCAGAGAGTGATCTCCCCGACTGGGACGAGGTGGTGATCGTTCACCCCGCCAACGATCGCCCGGCCCTGGAGCATCGACTGGCGGCGATCAGCAGCGAAGAAGGCCGACATCGACAGATCCTCGGGCTGAAACTGATCCAGATCACAGGTCGTATGACCTGCTTCCAGAATCGATAGGCTGGTGGTGACTGCCCCCAAGCATGTGGGCAAGAGTTCTGCCCGCACCCTCGTATCTGCCGTGCCGACGGAGATTCAGATTCACTCCACCCGTCTGTTTCCCAAAGGCTCTGGAGCTGATGCCTACCGAATCACCGGCATTGCTGCCCGCTGTGACTGGGTGGTACTCAGCGACGAGCAGTCACCCCAGACCGTGTTGGTTAAACAACGTCAGGGGCCATCACCACGGCACATCTTTCTGTCCATGCGCCAGCCCTTTGCGGCGTTGGAGTTCTTTCACAGCCAGGTTCTGCCCCGGGTTGAGGGGCGTTTCCGCCTGATCAGCGGTTCTGAGGACATCACCGTGCCAACGCAGCTGGATCAACGCTGGCGAGCATTCCATGCCAGCGAACAGAAGATCATTGAACAGATTCTGGACGATTCCCGGTTGATGAGCTGGGCGGCAGAAAATCTGTCAATGCAGAGCGACCGACACTGGATGCCTCTGCCCCTGGGGCTCACCTTTCCCGAGGGAGGCAGTGAAGACCCTGTACGAGTTCCCAGTTGCCAGCCACAATCCAGCCGGCCTTTGCGGGTACTCTGCGCCCATCGCGTTCGGGAAGGGAAGCAGTGGAACCTGCGTCGTCAGATCACCAAGCTCTGCCAGGACGAGCTACCGGCCTGGTCCAGCCTGTATGAAGAGGAGGTCTCGGCCCCGATGTTCGAGCGGCTGCTACGAATGCATGCCTTCGTGATCTGCGGGGCAGGTGGAGGGCTTGATCCCTCGCCGAAGGCCTGGCTGGCACTCCTGCACGGTGCGATTCCGATTCTTCGAAGTTCGGGACTGGATGGGGCCTACCGCCAGCTGCCGGTGGTGATTGTTTCGGACTGGAACAGCGAGGAATTGTCTCTGGAGCGCCTGCGCAGTTGGCAGGCGACATTGGCACCATGGTTTGATGAACCGCAACGCCGTGCCGAAGTTCTGCACCGCCTGAGCATCGACTACTGGTGGCAGATGGTCAATAGCCATGATCCGAACCAGGTAGACAGCCAAAGCCAGCTCACACAGGCACAGCCGAAGGGAGATTACAGACGCCAATGAATATCATTTTATTCTGCCAGTACTACCGCACACGTGATCCAAAACGTCAGGAAGAAATCGACACCTGCCTGAGGGGGAATCTCAATCACCCTGAGATCGACCGTGCCGTGATCTTTGTGGAGCCCGGGGCACCAGCCCTGCCCCCCTCTCGCGCCAAGGTAGACGTCATCCCACAATCCCAACGGCTGACCTACGCAGACTGGCTGCGGCTGATGAGGAAGGAACAAGACAGTATCGGAATTTTGGTCAATGCCGATATTGAACTCGGGGGAAGCCTGGCGAATCTCATGGAAACCATGAGCAGCCAGTATACATTTATGGCATTAAGCCGTTACAACATCAAAACAGATTCCACCCGGCCATCCCTGAATGATTATCCCCAGTGGACCCAGGACACCTGGGGGGTGCGAAGCGATGCAGCCATCACTGAAAACCTTCTCCACCTAAGCAACTTCCCGCTCGGCTACCCTGGTTGCGATAATCGCATCGCCTATGTGATGTGGAGCCATGGGTTCAAGATCAAGAATCCCTGCTACCACTTGCGTAGCCTGCATCGACACCAGGAAACAACTCGGACTTACCATAAAGAGCACGACCGTCTTTTTGGTGGAGCGACGTATGTCCATCCCAGCCTCAGCCCTGAAGAAGAATCGGAACTCGAACACACCATCTGGACGCGATCCACGGAAAAACTTTCAGGACTTCTGATCAACCAGCAATGTGTCAATGCTGGTACTCACAAGCTGCTGCCAGTATCTGAGAACGATGCGGCTCCGTTCCAGCTAGCCCAGACCTTCATCGGCCTGAGCTGGAGCCATCACTGCCTCGGCTCAGTCCACGCAAAAACGATCACACCCAATCCCGATTCGAGCTCTCCAGCCAGCGAAGATGCCTTTTTCCTACCAATGGCTGATCTACTTCGCCATGGCATAAGCCTGGAATTGCATCAACCCTGCCAACTGGTGGGAGGCTGCCTGAGATTGCCAAGAAAAAGCAGCGAACAATATCATTTACTACTGCAGTGCAATTCCACACCATCATCTGAATCGACAAAAAGGGATCAGACACCGATTGAAATCTACGGCGGTGGCCGGCGAAACTTTCTCAGCGTAACTGCATTCGCAGCTGAGCCATTACAGACACTGCATCTAAAGCTGGTCGCCACAACTGAACAACCCGAATGGGAGCCACAAGATGGCTGCGAGCTAGTGCTATTCACCCACAAACAGGAGCAAACAGCCCTCAAAAGCCTGGAACTGATTGCGGAACAAGAGGCGAATCAGCCAGATACAACCCCGGCATTACCAGCACAAGGCGCAAGCTACACCTGGATTCTTCGCAGCCAGCTAAGCCTTGACCTCAACACCCTGAACTGCGTGGCTAGCTTCGGCCACCGTTTCCAGATATTCTACAACCAAGATTTTCTCTACTTTGAGGATCGCTATTGGCCCAGCATCGGCTGCACTCCAGCAGAAAATATCTCATACAAAACCATGTCCCCACAAGAGCTTTTCCTCTGGGGCTTCTGCCAGCCAACATTAAGCATGCGCCAGGATCGAGGCACAAGAGGCCCACGTTTTGCAGGCGATTGCGAGCATTGGGATCAAGATAATCGCACAGAAGAAGATGCCTTCAACATCCATCAGCTTCTACCTGGCCCTCAATGCCATGGCTCGACTGTGCACCTTTACCTCAGCTCACCCTGGAGCACCTATATCATTCTCCAACGCAATCCGGAAGTCGCATCACAAGCCATCCACAGCCGCATCAAAGATCTGCGCGATCAACTGGTCACCCATGGCCTGTCGTTGCAAACACATACGGTCTGCCAACATGCAGACTGGCAACAACATGGTCATCTTTTCAAAGAAAGCGGGATTGATACACTCTGGCTTGTCCACAAAATGAAAGCTCAGAATGAATACGATTCCATCCAACTCAGAGCCTGGTATTGCTATCCAACCCATGCCAGAGAGGCCGGAAGAATGGATGGCCTCGTCATTCGTGATCCAGGGGATAAGCCTTTCCTTGCCACCTTCCAAAGCGCGGCCACATCTCAGGCCTGCGGCAATGAGGCCAACAATCTAGTTGGGCTAAAAAACAGGCACCGTTTTCATATTGCCTTTGCCGATAAAAGCAGCATCAAAACTGATGATGGTAGCGTCAGAAAACTCTCCAGCATCGATGCAAATGGCACAAATCCATCAGAGCTTGATTTTTATCAGCGCTACAATCGCCTTCTGAGTGATTCCATCTTTAGCCTCTGCCCTGCCGGTCGTGGTTCCAACCCAGCAAGATTCTGGGAAGCAATGGCTGTGGGTTCGATTCCCATACTCCTGAATGACAGCCTTGAGCTTCCAGAGTTAGCCAGCCTCAGCCAGGGTCGCTTTAAGGAATGGCAGGAGCTGATTCTGATCCATCCTGAAGCAGATCTGGAAAGTCTGCCTGAACGCCTGCAGAAGATACCCCAAACTGAGATTGAATCGCGTAGCCAATATTGCCGTGATGTCATGGTCCTGTTGCAGGATAAGTGCTGTTTTGGTGGCCCCATCGAACGCAACCTGCCTGGTCTGCAGACAGCCAAAGAGCCAGAAATCAACCAACCACTGATCACGATCCCCCAGTACGGCCCCGAGGATCGCCATTACTGGCGATCACAGAAATGCGCCTTTTATGATGTCGTCCTTGAATGGTATATGCGTGGACATACTCGTATTACATTCAGCGACAATGGCTACTTCTGGTGGGGAGATCCCGGCGATATTCTCCTATTTGAACGCGATCTGATCATTAATCTTGAGGATGGGAAGAAGGATCCTCCTCGCTGGCCTGGATACGTAGAATACAAACATGCATTCTTTGCCAATCAGTATCATCTTGTCAATTCCAGAAATCACAAACTCACATACTGGGGCTATGCACCGGTGAAGCTTGAGCAAGCTCGCCAACAACTGGGCCGACATCACTTTTCCGAGCGAACCATCGGCAGCTTCTTTGCTGGGTCCATTGAAAATGAAACCCAGGAACACTTTCGCCAAAAGTTCACAGGATGGGAGAACTATATTGATGTCTATGCATGCGCGGACAAAATAAACGCAAAGCAAAGCAATCGCTACAGCCAGGAAGAATATCTGACCCTGATCTCTCAATCAAAATTTGGCGTATGCTTTCATGGCAATGCACCTAAGTGTTACCGCGAAATCGAATACCTGGCCCTTGGCACTCCCCTGATTATTACCGACGGCGTCGAAATAAACTATCCAGAACCGCTAATAAAAGGATTACACTACCTACGCGCACATCGAAAAGAGGAGATCCCGCAAATCATCAAGGCAACCAACCCCGAACAATGGGAAAAAATGTCCCAAGCCTGCTGGGAGTGGTTTGATCGCAATGCAAGCATTGATTCAATATTTAAGTACCTGAAACACTCCATTGGCGAATTTGAACCTGAGTACCAAAGACATAGAACTGTCTACATACTGACTGATCCCGACTCAACTGCAGCCAGTCTCGCGGCCAGGAGCCTGCAGATCATGGATCCGGGGGCAAGGGTTGAAGCCTGTGAAGTTGCCCCCCCTGGTGCGCTTGTACTGAACCCCAATGATTTTGTTATCAATGAGTTGCCGCGAGTTGGCCACGAACATAACGACAAGTGGCAATGCGAATCCAGCCAGATTGAATCATTTCTACCAACCATCCTCCACTCAGCCCATCCGCAACATCAAAAACTCTGCACTCTGCTCGGCCTGCGCCTCCGCAACTTCAAGATTGAAATCAATGGACCGGATGGCCCAATCAATCCCTTTTCCAGGCTTGAAGATGGCAAACTCAGGCTGAAGAATCAAGCTGAATCAGCAAAGCTAAGAATTGACTTTGACTGGACGAGACGCTGTGAGATGAAGTATCCTCACATAACTCACACAATTGCAGGGCCTGCCAGCATTGAGCAAGCCAACATCCAGGCGATCATGGAATATAGGCGAAAAGACAATATACTCAAAGCAGATTTTAGCGATCATTTTAACGACTATTATGCTATCCATTTGAAACTCATACCCGCCAACGAACTGGCTCGCGTCTGCAAGCTATGGATGTACACAAACTGTGAGATTATTTCCATAACTGGCCTTCTCTGTGATCGAGAATATTTCGCTCACTTTCACTACCAAGCCACAAAGCCATTGCAGTTCCATTTGTCGCAGAGCCAAGAGCCATCTAAATGAACACCTCAACACTAAAACTGAGGCTAATCCATCATTGGGCATGCAGTGGTGGCACGCTAATTTCCAAATGTATCGCCTCTTTACCAGCCGTCATTCTTCTCAATGAAGTCAATCCCCTTGCCTATCTGCGCCTGGTCAGAAATCCATGGCAAAAAAATTATTGCCCTACTGATATCTGCCAGCAACTAGCCCACAAACATAATGGCAAAGATCCCGTTTTAAGTATGGCCGCTTTTGCGGGAGCCATTGAAGGCTTGCTGCAAAAAACCAGCCAGCAGGGACTGGATCTGGTGGTGCGTTGTCACGACCATGTCGATTTTTTTTGCGGCCCCCTGGCCCGTGATGACTTTGCTGTCTCTGAAGCCATGCGGCAGCGAGCATCGCTGCTCTCACTCTTGACAGTCCGCCATCCATTGGATTGCTGGATGTCAATGATTCACTCCCATTGGGATACCCAGATTTCTCTCTCCAGCCTGGATGAATTTTGCCAACGTTGCCTAATCATGCTTAACGTTGCCGCCGATATGCCGATGATATATTACGAAAATTTTGTACTCGAACCAACACTGCAGCTAAAAAGCATCACTCAGATCCTGGAACTCTCTTTTTGCGAAGCAGCATTAGAAACCTTTGAGGCGATTGAACTCTCAGGTGACAGTGGTCGCCATGGCAACACGATTGAACCTCGGCAACGGCACCCGGTCAGCAGTGATCTCCAGCTTGAAACGAGTAGATCCCTGTCCTATTCAGAACTCTGTGAAAGGTTGGGCTATGATGCCGATCCTGATGCACCCTATCCCTACTTAGCTGATAACCATCAACCAAGCAGTAGCTCACAACTCAATTCTTGACAAACCATCTATCACCATCTTCGCTCTATGTCACATTCCAAAACTGAACTCACGCCACAGAATCAAAACCAAGAGCTCCAGGAACTTTTAATTCGGAGGGAACAACAGGCTTTCGATCGTCTCCAAAAAATTGTCGACAATTGCGATGCGCTTCAAAAACAGTTGCAAGATGCCAATCGTACTATTGAAACCACGACAATAGATTGCTTGAATCTTCGCTCGCGCCAACAGCTGGCGATTGAACGCTTGAAGATACTGCGCCGATCATTGCTTTGACGAATCCAAAAGATCGCCATTGGTCTTCGCTGATCCAGCGGGATCACTATCGCCAATCAACACAGCAAGAATATCATCAACCTCAGCTCTGATCTGAAGACGATGTTGTTGAGCTTGTCGTAGGTCGACCTCAAAGAGTTCCAGTCGACTGGCAAGATCTTCACGCTCTTTTAGAAGCGCATCCCGCTCAATCTCCAGCGACTGACGTTCCGCAAGTAGTCCATTCCGCTCTCCGGCAACCGCATCGCGATCGCTCACCAATCCATCACGTTCAGCCTGCAGAGTCTGCTGCGCCTCCAACAGCCCATCGCGCACCTGCAATAACCCTTCCCGTTCACTCATTAGGGATTGGCATTCAACCAACAGGCCGTCACGCTCATGAACCAAAACCTCGTGTTGCCCCGTCAGACTGGCGTCCTGCTCTTCCAGCTGAAGACAACGAAGAGCCCAGGACTCTTGGAGTAAAGATGACTGCTCCAATTGAGCTTGGAGTTCAGCCGTGAGTCCCGAAAGGCGATCTCGCTCACCAGCACAATTGTCGCAATGGAGCTGTAGGTGTTGATAATCCCGAACCAGGACATCGCGGGCCGTTGAAAGCACTGCGATCTGCTCGGCCTGCTCCCTGACCTGAGTTGCTAGACGTCCTAAGCGATCTTGACTCCAGACAAAGCCAGCCTGAATAGAATCTGAACGAGGAGGCAACTCCTGCATGGAAGCAAAACCCGCGGAATCCAGCCAGGGATTCAACTCCTGCTGAGCATGCTCACGGGCGATGGACAGCGAAACCGAAGGGGTCCAGATGACCTCCGCAAAGCGCGATATCCAGGAGCCAACCCCAGAAAGGATCGGTACGGAATAGAGGCCCTGGAACCAGAGGCGCCCACCCTCCATGGCGAGGAGGTCTGCAATCTGAGGGTCTTCCTGGGTCCAGCGATCCATCAGAGCATCAAGACGGCGCTGATAAAGCCTCGACTGTTCAAGAAGACGAAGATTCGGGAAACGGGACTGGAGATCACCAAGACTCAGAACGCCGTTTTGACGTGAGTCATTATAGTAATTCCATTCAACTTCACCATCTTCCTCGCCCAACACATCAAGTGATACCCATAATCTACGGGGCTGGCTATGTTGCCAATGTTCAGCAATGACGGGATCATGGCCTGGATCATTGGGAAACAACAGAATGGAGCCACCACGCTCCAGCTCCTGCTCCAGTTGCTCGATGGCGAACCGGCCAATCCAGACCTGCCAGGGAGGATCGTTGCGATCTATCGCGGAATCGCTCAGGCAGGCAGGCATGGGGGACAGAGCAAACGACAGCAACCAACAATCTTTTCAACCCCATTCTATCAAGATGCCGCGGTGGCATCCCAGCCCTAAGATCAGCTGATCACTAGGCCCATCATCCCGAAGCATCGGCACTGAACGCTTTCGTGCGGTTCAAGCTTCTTGATTCGGCTGGCGGTTGTTCATCCACAAACGAGGCCATGGCACAGGTTGTCTTGCTCACCACGACCATGGCCCGATGGCCTGTCGCCATCAAGCAACGGTCCTTCGCACAGGCGAGCCCATCCGAGGT
>JAPLID010000005.1 GCA_026389285.1 Cyanobacteriota bacterium | reverse complement strand
TCCGCTTCTGAAATCCCAGCTGGTGGGGTGCCCATCACAACCAACCTCTGCTTGAGATGCAAACGGGAATCAGGCCGCCGTCAAGGGTTCAGCAGGGATGAAGTTTACGGAGAGCTGTCCCGACCCCTGAATGGGTACATTGGAACAGGGCGCCGACACCCGCACGATTCAGGAACTGCTCGGCCACAGCGATGTGAAAAATCACCATGGTCTACACGCAGGAGCTGAACCGAGGACCATCTGGGGTACGAAGCCCCGCTGACCTGCTCTGCGGACCGGAAGGATTTTCTGCGGACCGCGTATTAATCCATGAAGCTAGTGGCGGCATCCGAGAAGCCTTGCTACCAATGCATTGGTGGAAAATCGAAAGCCCTGCTCACGCAGCTTATGCGGCAAATGGTCGGCAGGGTATAGTTTCTGCGGAGTGTCGAATCAGTGTTAGGAATCAAAGAATACAATGAAGAACAGAAAAACGCTCATCCTGACAGATAATTCCCATGCTTGCGAGTTGGCACATGAGCTTGATCGGTTGCATGGCGGGATTGACGTGTATCAATCACCGAACGGCTCGTTAGAAGGAATCCCCCGCCTACATGTTCGCGATCAGGCATCAATGGTGATCTCTACATATGGACTAGTAGTTGCAATTCACTGCAAACAGATATTTCCACCGGAATTAACAGATGGGATACGCTGTATAAATGTTCATCCCGGTCTTAATCCCCACAACAGAGGGTGGTTCCCACAGGTCTTTTCCATTATTAATGGTCTTCCGAGCGGTGTGACAATTCATGAAATAGACGACGAGCTTGATCATGGCCCGATTATTGCTCAAAAAGAATACGAGATACAGTCATGGGATATATCAGGCTCCGCGTATGCAAGGATTATGGCTATTGAAAGGAAGTTGGTGCTGGAGCATTTCATTGCTATCAGAGATTGCACATACGATGCCGTAGCGCCACGCGAAGAAGGGAATCTGAACTACAAGAAGGACTTTGACAAACTGAAGCACATTGATCTAAGGCAACAGGGAACATTTGGTGAGTTCATCAATAGGCTTCGTGCTCTAACGCACGACAATTTGAGAAATGGCTATTTTATAGATGACTCAGGCACAAAGGTTTTCGTGAGAATCAGTCTAGAGCCAGAAAACTCCTAACAAGGCGCTCAACCTGCCGCAATGGAGCGCAGCGGAATTGCGGCAGGTTGAGCTTTGTCGTTCCAAGGATCAGTCAGCCTGGGTGCCTTGGCTCCCATCGTGCTGATTGCAGGCCGGGTCCATCAAATCTTGATTTTGTATCTTTTTGTAGATGTTGTTTACAGGCTAGACACCCGTATGCTTGTGTGGTAAGTATCAAGGATCAGTGTAGCGCAATGGTTTTGCGGAAACCCAGCCCAATGCCGCAGTGTGGATCTCGGAAGGAGGCGCCACTTGTGGCGTGGTTATCGGAATCTCCCAAAAAAGAGTAGAGAAGAAATATTCACGCTTGTCGCCGACATCTCTTTAGACAACCTCGGTAAGCAATAATGAATTGCTCTGATTACCAAAACGAAGCTCACCTATGAATTACCCTCCCCACCGGTGAGTATTACCCTGACGTGCTTCCTTTGGCTTGTGAGCTTTACCAGCCAGTATTGGTTACTTTTAGCCACCTGATTGAGCGAGCACATTCTTCGAAGAACTTGTTTATGCAAATTGCGGAGTTGCAGCCCCAGTGGATGCGCATTTAGGTGTACCGGGTCTTTAGAAAGTATGTCAGCCCAGAGACTCCGGTCGAAATGCTTAAAAAGAAGTCTGCAGCCAAGACTATCTGCGATAATTTTGGCGATGGATTTCGCCCAATTGCAGAAGGCCAAAAGCGCTTTCGCGAGCGACCGATGCCAGATGAGGCTATTTGCGCAATTCTCTGGGAATACAAGGATAGAGGTAAGAAGGGTTATGACTTGACCGAACGGCTTTTTCCCATCGTCCGTGAGAATTATCCCAAGCCTGATCGCCCAGTCGATTTTGTTCTGATGGAGAAGGGGCATATATTGGCTGTCGGCCTTGCTCGCTACGACAGCGACAGAGGTGGCGCTCAAGAAGATGATCGAACAGGCCAGTATCGCGATTGCGCGGCAGAAGTATTAGCGTACGCGGATAATCACGGTCTGAACACTAAGGTTGTCTGCCTGAATGACGGCCCTGGCCTTCTGCTGGGTTCTATGTGGAGGGATTATGCTCACATTGATGAAGCATGGGGGAATCGAGTAAAGGTTGCGACCCTGAGGATGTTCCCAGAGCGTGTAACCATGAACTGGCTCAAATCGTAAAATGGCAACAGGTATCACATCATTTGGGGAGCTTGGCCAACTTGGTGGGTTTGAACTCACTTACCCGAATAAGGCTTCTCGGGAAGAGGTTTTGCGGGGGCAGCGCGCAGGAACACTTATCGAGTATCGCCCTAATCCTTGCGAAGGCAATTTATTCTACGGGGACAATCTACCTATATTAAGAACACTGCTTTTTGATCGTGAAATGCGTGGAAAAGTAGATCTCGTTTATATTGATCCCCCTTTTGCGACTGGATCAAGATTTGAGTCACGCAAGCAGTCTCACGCTTATTCTGATAATTTGCGTGGAGCGGAGTTCTTGGAGTTTCTTCGCGCACGACTAATTCTAATTCATGAACTGCTTTCTGGCTTCGGCTCATTGTACCTTCACTTGGATTCCAGAATGATTTGTGAAGCCAAGATAATTCTTGACGAAGTCTTCGGTGCCGACAACTTCCGAGCAGTTATTACGAGGAGGAAGAGCAATCCAAAGAACTACACCAGCAAGTCATACGGCAATATTGCCGACTACATTCTCTTTTATTCAAAAACGAGTTCTTATATCTGGAACCGTCAGGCTACGGAGCTTACCGAAGATCACCTTAAAGAATATCGTTATGTAGACGAGAAAGGGCGGCGACATATGCGGGTTCCGCTTCATGCCCCCGGCATTAGGAATGGTGAGACTGGCGGCGAATGGAAGGGTATGATGCCGCCTCCCGGCAAACATTGGCAATACAAACCTTCTACCTTGGATCAATTGGATGCAGATGGTCACATCCACTGGTCTTCGAGCGGCAATCCGAGGAAAAAAGTCTATCTTGATGAGCATGAAGGCGTATCGGTTCAAGATATTTGGATGGATTTCAAAGATGCTCACAATCAGAATATAAAGATTACTGGCTACCCTACCGAAAAGAATCCCCAATTGCTTGAACGGATTGTGAAGGCTTCATCAAACGAGGGTAGTCTTGTTATGGACTGCTTCGCTGGTTCAGGGACTACACTCGATGTGGCAGGCAAACTGGGGCGACGTTGGATTGGAGTAGATGAGAGTTACGAGGCAATAGCCACAATCTGTCAAAGGTTCACCAAGGGCACTGCAAAGATGGGAAGTTTTAGAGACTTAGCGCAGCCTGAAGTACAAGAATCTCTGCTCTTTGAGGACGAGCCGCGAGTCTTTGGATTGTCTATTGTCGACAACCTCCTTGAGGCACTAAAACAACAAGCCCATCAAGCGGATGGACATCAGCCAGGCGCCGGCCGTGAATTGTCGCGTCTTCTTGGTTTGTTGTCTTATGGTTAGGTCCAGGCCCTGCTCTCTGCGTCAGGTGTTACATCCTAGATGTACGTATTGGTTCTAGGTCTTGTGCTGCAGGTTTATGGTTGGGTAAGGCTAATTTCTTGGCAAAGCTACGTTATCAATGCAGACGCTCTCTGAGGCAAGCTCGTAGTGCTGACACTTCGAACAAGCCCTCCTGCTCGCAAAAGCCTTGAGGGTCTCGGTAAATCTGATAGCCAGAACGAGGTTTCAAGCCAGGCTAGAGCTCCTTCACGTCGGCGCTCTTCATGATGTCGAGCCAGTTCGGCAGTGATTCAGTGGTACGATTAGCTGTATTTCACTGTGATCGCGGGTTGCAAGGACGGCCGATGAGGCATAAGGTACATACTGTTGTTTCCCTAAAAATGGTTCCATGGGCGAGTGGTCCGAATACTTTGAGGATTTCCCTGTGGAGAATCCGGGTAACTATGTCAACGTTAACTTTGATCGAAAGGATGCTGAAGCCTTGAGGTCTGCCCAAGCTAAACTTGCTCAAGAGCAGGTTATTCTTGATGCCGAGATTGAGGCGATAGTCCAGAAATGTCGACCTTCTGATGGAGGCAAGAAGTAACAGCCGGTTTGAGAGGTGAAGTTGAGGTGGCTTGAGGGCTGCTGGAGTGATGGGCGTTCGCAAACGCTGCCTGTTGAGAAGCGACACCTTCCAACAAGCCCTTGGAGTGAGCAGGCCGCCGTCGAGTTTGTTATCGATAGCGATAGCATCTTGCCTCCCACCCAGGGGCAGCGTTGAAGGATGACCTCGGATCATTGCGTCGCTTAGAGGGGCTGTGCTTTGCGGACTTCACTCGTCATTGCATTAGGTGGGAATGGTTCGAGATCCTCGAAACTGAACACTTACTTGCTCACCCGAAGAACGCAACTGCTTTTCGAGTCTTCAGTCTGGGAGCCCACCGGTTCAGTCGCGGCGGCCCAGCACCAGATGCATTGCCCGACCCACCAGTTCCATCCGACTTTTCACCCCCAGCTTGCGGCGCACCGTCTTGCCGTAGGTGCGGGCTGTCTCATAGGTGAGCTGCAGCTCTTTGGCGATCTGTCGATCGGAGTGCCCCTGAATGATCAGGGTCAGGATCTCTTCCTCGCGGGGGGTCAGCCGCAGGGAGGGATCCTCGCGCTCTCCGCCCTGAAGCTGCAGGTGGCGTTCGGCCTCCGGTGAGAGGTAGCTCTTGCCCATGCAGGCGGCGATGATCGCTTGCACCCCAGCGGCGGTGGGCTGACCGATGTCGGTGTTGCAGAAGATGCCTTCGATCTTCAGCGTCCTGGCCTGGCGCACATCGGGGGTGGGGCTGTGCAGCACCATCACCACCCGCAGATCCCGCACCTGGGCCCGGGCCCGGCGAACCAGTGAATAGCCGTTGCCCTCCTCCAGCAGATCCGTGCAGATCAGCATCCCCGGCCGTTCCCTGGCGATGTAGGCCAGGGCAGCCTCCTCACCCGTCACGGCCCCGACCACCCGCCTCGGTTGGCGCACCAGCTGGCAGAAGAAGGCCAGGGACAACCGCGGGGCGATTGCGAACACGAACTTCAGCCGCATGTCGCTCGACAGCAGCCAGGAGATCGCCATGCGGCGATTCGGTTCGAAGTCCTTGAACCGGCTGGTGAAATCGGCGGATTGCGGTGCCTCGGGGTTGCTCATCGGCGCTCCCCCCGGGAGGCGCGCCGCAGCGGATGCCGGCTCGCCCGCGAGCTGGGACGTTTGAACCAAGCCCGGCCGCCGTGATGGTCTGCCTGACAGGGAATGGCCTGGCGTTGATCCTCCGAGAGGGGCCTTGCTGAGGTTGGCGGCAGGTCCCGGGCCATCGGTGCAGGCAGCAGAGCGATCCTGGCAGATGTGGGGACGGGGTGGTCGGGACGGTCCGCTGGTCGGGGATCTCGGCGTTGCTCCACCTGGCCGCTTCAGCTGGAGCCGGAGCGCCGCCGGGCCCTGGCGCAGTGGCGCAACTCCCCAGCCACCAGCACCGTACCCACCAGGGTGAGGTCCAGCACCAGGCCATGCAGCCAGCTTGGCTCGCGCAGCAGAGCCCAGGCCTCAAGCGGCAGCATCGCCAGGAACGCCACCACCAGCCGCCGCCGCTCCCCCCAGGAACGCTGGCGCAGGGTTGCCACTGAGGCCACCGTGATCAGCACCGCCAGCACACCTGCTTCTAACAGCTTCTTGCACACCACGAGCTGCAGCAGCAGGGGTGGCGATCCTGCTGACGGTCCCATCGAGGCACGGTGTCGAAAGCCGGGGTGGGTGAAGTCGTTCCTGGAACGGTGCAGCAGCTTTGCTGGCGCCCGCAGCGTAACGAGAATCCTCAGGCGGTGGATTCGGCGCCGGCCTTGGGCCAGGCCAGCAAGAGGGCTGCCGCAAGGCCCAGCAGTCCCAACCCGCCGTAGACCACCAGCAGCAGCAGCATTGTTCCCCGTTGTTCCACTCCCAGCCAGGTGGGCAGGGCTGCAAAGAGGGCCCCGCTGAGGCAGCCGGCTGCGTTCACCACGGCAGTCACCCGGGCGACCGCCATGGCCCCCACCTGGCTGCCCGCTTCCCCAAAGGCAAGGGCGCCGCTCGCCGCCGCAATCCCCATCAGCACCAGCACCGTGGCGGACCCGCGCTGGGTGGTCGCCACCATCAGGGTCGGCAGGCCTGGCGGTGGGATCAACAGCACCAGAAGCGGCAGGAACAGGGCGGTGCCAGCCACCATCAGCCCCCGGCGCCAACGGCTCGAGCGGCCCAGGAAGCCGAACAGCACGAGTGCCCCGCCGAGGGCCAGAAAGAACTCCACGCCCAGGTCATTCACCAGGACGTCGGGGAAACCACGGCTGCGCTCCAGCCAGAGGCCCCAGAAGTCGCCAAGACCGAAGACGATGCCACCTGACCAGGCGTAGAGCAAACAACACAACGCAACCGGGCGCCAGGCCTGGGATAGGGGCCGCCCGCCGTGGTCTTGGTCTGAGCCGGAGTCTTGGCCCGAGCCGGAGTCGGAGTCCGTTTCCGCTCTGGCGACGTCGCCTGGCAGTCCTTGCCGCCAGGCGGACAGGCAGGCTGGCAGCAGCAACAGGGCCAGCAGCAGAACGGCCCCGGCTTCCGTACGCACCAGTGTGCGCCATCCCAGGCCGGGTGCCTCCAGAATCGTGGCGCCCACCAGGGCAGAGCCAAAGCCCACCGTGCTTTCGGTGAGCCCCATGGCCAGCGGAAATTCCGCCGCTGGCAAGGCTTGACGTGCCATCTGGGCACAGGCCGGGAAGGCGAGGGCGGCGGCGGTGCCCACCACAATCCTTGACAGCAACAGCTGGCCGAAGCCTGGGGCCGCAGCGAAGATCAGAGCCCCGCCGCCGCAGATGAGGGCCGCCGGGGCCAGGAGCCGTAGGGCGCCGTAGCGGTCGGTAAGCCAGCCGGCGGGCCATTGCATCAGGGCATAGGGCACCAGGTAGGCCGCGGCGATCGTCGCCAGTTGGTTGTCGCTCAGGCCGGGATCGCGGGCGATGGCCGGAGTCAGGTAGCCAAAACCAAGCTGAAAAGCCAGCTGCCAGAGCACCAGCACCAGTCCCGGCAACCAGGCCAGCCAGGCCGCCAGATCTGCGGGAGCGTCCTCCAGCGGCGGGGCTTCAACAGCCATGGTGCACCGCAAGGGATTTTCAGCCTAAGGGCGTGTGACGCGCAGTCCCTATCGGCCAAGCGTCGCGCCCTCAATCCTGGCCAAAACAAAAGGACTCCCTTGCGGAAGTCCTGGCAGGATTTGGGCAGAGCTCCAGATTGGGCCGGCGCCGCTTGCCTGTCGAGAGTTCAGGCCTGATCAGGCCTCGTTCAGGGCCGCCACACCGGGAAGCACCTTGCCTTCGAGCAGCTCCAGGCTGGCGCCACCGCCGGTGGAGATGTGGCTCATCTTCTCGGCCACGCCCACCTTTTCCACGGCTGCCACCGAATCACCACCGCCGATGATCGTGGTGGTGCCCGTTGCACTCAGCTCAGCCAGGGTGTGGGCGATCGCATTGGTGCCGGCGGCGAACTTGTCGAACTCGAACACGCCCATGGGGCCGTTCCAGATCACGGTCTTGCAATCGGCCAGGGCGTCCTGGAACACCTTGATCGAATCGGGGCCGATATCGAGGCCCATCCAGCC
>JAPLID010000153.1 GCA_026389285.1 Cyanobacteriota bacterium | reverse complement strand
TCGATGAAGATCAGGTTCACCATCAGCCTGATCACCTCCCGCGGCGTGAAGTGCTCTCCGGCTGTTTCATTGGAGAGCTCCGCGAACTTGCGGATCAGCTCCTCAAACACCAGCCCCATCTCGGCGTTGCTCACCGTTTCCGGGTGCAGGTCGATCTGGGCGAAGCGTTCGCACACCATGTACAGCAGCCCGGCCTTGTCGAGCCTGTCCACCTGCAGGTGGAACTCAAAGCTCTCGAAGATGTCGCGCACCGCCGGCGTGAACGCCTGGATGTAGCTGCGCAGGTTTTCGCCGATGTTGTCCTGATCGCCCATCAGCCGCTTCATGCCCAGGGCTGAGGTGTTGCAGAACCCCTGCCCCGCCACCCGCAGCAGGAAGGGTTCGGGGTCTAGCCCCTGGCCTTCGCGCAACTCTTTTTCGGCGAGCACCGCCTCCTTGCTGGGCTCCAGCACGGAGTCGAGTCGGCGCAGCACTGTGAATGCCAGGATCACCTTGCCGTAGTCGCTCTGCTTGTAATCGCCCCGCAATAAGTCGGCGACGGACCAGATGAAGGCCGAGAGGTTCTGCTTGCCGCTGGGCTGGGGGCCCGGAGGCGGAGGTGGCTGCAGCAGCGATAGGCCCCGACTGCCGTTCCCTGGCGTCGATCGAGCCTGGGACAACGGACTCTTCCCAGGTCCAAGGCTGACCGAACCACCGCGACCCCGGCCCGTCAGTAGCTCGCCGGAGGCCACGAGAGCCCCCTTCACGACCTCGTAGGTCGGCTCATCCCAGCCCAGCAGCTCCCGCAGCTTGCCATTGCCTGCAGAGCCTCCCAGGGCCTGCAGGGCTCCTAGAAGTTCCAGCTGCTCCTCGTTGGGCTCCATCAGGCCTCGGGGGCGATGCTGCGACGCTGGCCAGCCTGACAGGCACCTGGACGGTTTGCCCGTACCTACACCTGCCTGTCGAGATCAACCATTGCACGATGCAAAACCTGCATGGGAAGGCCGCGTCAAGCTAGTTATCGCCGCTCCTCCGACTCCCTCGAGGCTTGTGGGCCTGCAACGAAGACATGGCAAAGGTTTTCGCGGCCTGCCCACATAGTTCCAGCCCTCGTACACCAATTGTGATTATGCATGAGTTGGCCTGACTCGGACGAATCGACCTATTCCCTGATACCTTATACCTGTGAGACCTGCGGTGATTTCCTATCCTATTTTGGGACAGAATGAGAATTTTTTGATGGCGCCCTTCACACGGAAGGGGTCACTGGTTCGAGTCCAGTATCGCCCATTCAAATCATTTGCCATGTTAATTGGCAGGTACTTCAGACTTTATTCGTTGTTGTTCAGGCTCAAACTTGATCCAACATTCGGGGTTGTCAGCTAGCACTGTGCCTCCCTGTTCCATCGAGACAGGCCGGTCTACCTGTAATCAGGGTCCAGGATTGACCTCGTCTGCAGATCACTGTGCCAAGCAGATCACTGTGCGAAGCAGAACGTTGTGCGCAGCGGAGCGGGCTGGTTGATCCAGGCAAACGCTGGCAGTTGAGGTCTGAGGGGCCAACGGGTGCATCGCTGGCGATGCCGGCGCCCGAGCAGGGCCCTGAACCGGATCTGGCTGGCGCCGCCTGCTTTCGCCATACTGGGCCCACGGTTTCATGCGGTTGTTTCGTGAGCGCCGAGTCCACGAATCCAGAGTCCGTGGATGCCAGGACTCCAGCCGGCGACGGGAGCATCGCCCCTGAGCTGACCCGCCTGGGCCTGAAGCTGCTCCAGGCCCGACAGGCCCGGGGGCTGGAAGCCAGCGAGCTGGCCGACCGGCTGCACATCGGCAGGGAACAGATCGAAGCCATCGAGACCGCCGATCTGGCCCGGCTGCCCGAACCGGTGTTCGTGATCGCCCAGGCCAGGCGACTGGCAGGTGTCCTGGAGCTTGATCTCGAACCCCAGCTGCAGGCCCTGCGCCAGAGCCCGTGGATGCTCCAGCGCACCACGACGCCCAAGCCCGCCACGGCCAGGGCTAGACCGGCCGGGGCTGCAGCCCAGAGGCCAGTCACTGCCGGCGCCCGTCCCGCGCAGCGATCGCCATCCGAGCCCCCGCTCCTGCCGATCGCCATCGGCGGCCTCACCGCCTTCGGCCTCGTGCTCGCCGGCCTGTGGGGAGTCCAACAGGTCCAGAAGCGCCCCAGCAGCGCAAACCGGAACAGCCCTGCAGCGATCAGGGCCGCGGCGAGCACCCCTGCCGCCACCAGGCCGGAGGCGGCAACGGCCAGCCTCACCTTGGCCAGCAACCCGGCCAGCTGGGTGGAGGTGCGCGACAACCGGGGGATCACCCTGTTCCGAGGCACGCTCAGCGCCTCCAGGCTCTTCCCGCTCAGCGGAGGCGTACGGGTGCTGGCGGGCCGCCCCGATCTGGTAAGGGCTGCCGTGGGCTCCAACCCTGCCCGGCCCCTGGGGTCCATCAACGATGTGCGCTGGCGCGCGCTGACCCAGGAGCCCGTCGCCCCTTGAGCACTTGCGCGTTCAACGCTTCGGCATTCAACAGTCGCAAGTTGAACCGTGACGAGCTGAACAGCGCCGGCCGGCTCACGGCAGAATCGCCACAGGCCAGGGCCCCGCTGTGATCAATCAACTACCAGCAGCCTCCGGTCTGCTGCTGGTGCTGTTTCTACTTCTACACCTGGCTGGCGTGTCGCTGGCGGTACTTGATCCCCTGCGCTTCGAGGATTACGCCACCGCCCTGCACCACAGCCCCTGGCTGCCGCTGGTGGAGCTGGCCCTGCTGGTCGCCGCAGCCATGCACGCCGGCCTATCGCTGCGCAAGTGGCTGCTCAACCGCCGCGCCGGCAATTCGGCGGCCCTGAACAGCCGCCGCACCGACCCCCTGGCGGCCCTCGCCGCCCGCAGCCAGGCGGCGGGCGGACTGCTGCTGCTGTTGTTTCTGGGGGTGCACCTGCGGCAGCTGCGCTGGCCGCGCCCGCCCACGGGCGCTGAACTGGCCACCCTGCAGGCGGTCCTCAGCCAACCCCTGAGCCTGGCGCTCTATGGCGCGGGGTCGCTGGCGCTGGGCCTGCATCTCTTTCATGGCGGCGAAGCGGCCCACCGCAGCCTGGGCCTGCTCGATCCGGCCAACGCCGGCCGCATCCGCCGGGGCGCCCGCCTGATCGCTCTACTGATCAGCGGCGGCTTTGCCCTGGTGGCCTTGGTTCTGGCGGCCCCGCTGGCTCTGGCAGGGCAGCCATGAGCAGCCTGCCCGATCCCCAGCTGCCGGCCGGCCCGATCGCGGAAGCCTGGCGGCGCAGCCGTGAGGCATTGCCGTTGATCAGCCCGCTGCGCAAGCGGAACCTGACCCTGCTGGTGGTGGGCACCGGCCTGGCCGGCGCCTCCGCCGCCGCCACCCTGGCGGAGCAGGGCTACCGGGTGCGGGTGCTCAGCTTTCACGACAGCCCCCGCCGGGCCCATTCGGTGGCGGCCCAGGGGGGCATCAATGCCGCCCGGGCCCAGGCCGTGGACGGGGACAGCGTCAGCCGCCTGTTCGCCGACACCCTGCGCGGCGGTGATTTCCGCGCCCGCGAGGCGGGCTGTCAGCGGCTGGCGGAAATCAGCAGCGCGATCATCGATCAATGCGTCGCCCAGGGGGTGCCCTTCGCCCGCGAATACGGCGGCACCCTGGCCACCCGCAGTTTCGGTGGCGCCCTGGTGAGCCGCACCTTTTATGCGCGCGGCCAGACCGGCCAGCAACTCCTGTACGGCGCGTACCAGGCGCTGATGCGCCAGGTGGCGGCCGGCCGGGTGGAGCTGCTGTGTCGGCGCGAGGTGCTGGAGCTGATCACGGTCGATGGGGTGGCCCGCGGCGTGGTCTGCCGCGATCTGCTGAGCGGGGCCTTGGAGGTGCACACCGCCCAGGCGGTGCTGCTGGCCACCGGCGGCTACAGCAACGTCTACTTCCTGTCGACAAATGCACTCAAATCGAACGCCAGTGCGATCTGGCAGGCGCACCGGCAGGGGGCCCTGTTCGCCAATCCCTGCTTCACCCAGATCCATCCCACCTGCATCCCCAGTGGCGACGCCTACCAGTGCAAGCTGACGCTGATGAGCGAGAGCCTGCGCAACGACGGGCGGATCTGGCTGCCGGCCAGCGCCGGCGACGAGCGAGCACCGGCGGCGATCCCGGAGGACGAACGGGATTATTTCCTGGAGCGCCTCTATCCCGCCTACGGCAACATGGCGCCCCGCGATGTTGCCTCCCGCCGCGCCCGCGAACTGTGCAACGCCGGCCATGGCGTGGGGCCGGGCGGCCGCTCGGTGTATCTCGATCTGCGCGACGCGATCGCCCGAGAGGGCCGGCAGGTGATCGAAGCCCGCTACGGCAATCTGCTGGAGATGTATGAGCGCATCAGCGGCGACGATCCCACCGACACACCGATGCGCATCTATCCGGCCCCCCATTACACGATGGGCGGCCTGTGGGTGGACTATCCGCTGATGAGTTCGATCCCGGGTCTATTCGTGCTGGGGGAGGCCAACTTCTCCGAACATGGAGCCAACCGCCTCGGGGCCAGCGCCCTGATGCAGGGGCTGGCCGATGGCTACTTCATTGCTCCGGCCACCGTCACCGCCTGGCTGTCCGGCCATCCCACCCCAACCATCGCCGACGACGCACCGGCCTGCCGCGAGGCCCTCGAACGGGCCCGCAGCCGTATCGGAGCCCTGTTTCAGGGGGGGGGGACCCTGCCGGTGGATGCCTTCCACCGGCAGCTGTGAGCCCTGATGATCGAGCACTGCGGCATCAGCCGGGACGCCGGCGGTCTGCGCAGTGGCCTGGAGGAGCTGGCGGCGCTGGCGGGGCGCTTCCACGCCGAGGTGCGGGTGCCCGGTACGGCCGAGGGGCCCAATCCGGAGCTGGAAAAGGCGTTGCGGGTGGCGGATTTCTTCGGGCTGGCCCAGCTGATGCTGCGCGATGCCCTGGCCCGGGAGGAATCCTGCGGGGCCCACTTCCGCGAGGAACACCAGAGCGCCGAAGGGGAAGCCCGCCGCGACGATGCCAACTTCGCCCACATCGCCGCCTGGGAGCACCGGGGCGATGGCGCCGAGCCCCTGCGCCATGCCGAACCCCTGCGCTTCACGACCCTCCAGCCCAGCACCCGGAGCTACCGATGACCTCCCTTTCCGGCGCCAGCGGCAGCCTCTCGCTCAACCTGCGCATCTGGCGACAGGACAATCCCGGCGAGCCGGGGGCCTACCGGTCCTTCCGACTGGAGCGGGTCGGCGCCGACCTCTCGCTACTGGAAGCCCTAGATCAGCTCAATGAGCAGCTGATCGCCACCGGCGAGCGGCCGGTGCACTTCGAGCACGATTGCCGTGAGGGCATCTGCGGCAGCTGCGGCTTTCTGGTCAACGGCCAGGCCCATGGTCCCCGGGCCGCCACCTCGGTCTGCCAGCTCTATCTGCGCCAGTTCGCCGACGGCGCCACGCTCACCCTCGAGCCCTGGCGGAGCCGGGCCTTCCCACCGATCCAGGATCTGGTGGTGGAGCGCTCGGCCCTCGATCGCCTGATCGCCGCCGGCGGCTACTGCTCGGTGAACACCGGCCAGGCGCCGGATGGCAACGCCATGCTGATCGGACAGGAGCAGGCGGCTTCCGCCTTCGCCACGGCCACCTGCATCGGCTGCGGCGCCTGTGTGGCCAGCTGCCGCAATGCCTCGGCCAGCTTGTTCGTGGCGGCCAAGCTGGCCCACCTGGGCCAGCTGCCCCAGGGCCAGCCGGAACGCCGACGGCGGGCACGCGCGATGCAGCAGCAGATGACGGCCGAAGGCTTCGGCAGCTGCAGCAGCAACCTGGAGTGCGAGGCGGTCTGCCCGAAACAGATCTCCGCCGACTGGATCAGCTGGATGCACCGCGAAGCGCGCTGAGGCGAACGGCACCGAAATAGGCCCCCACGGGCGCACTTCAGCCGGCGCCTGGCATCGAGCCAGCGGCCGCCGGCACCAGCATCTGCAGACCGGTGGCCTCACGGACGACATCGGTGCAGGCCTGCAGACTCCAGCATTCCAGGCTCAGATCGGGCGGTTCCTGGCCCTCCTCGGCGGGCAGGGGCTGCAGGCTGACCCGGAAGCCGGTGGGGCTGCTGCGTGGCCCGTCGGGCTCCACCCGGATCGCCGCGATCACGCCCTCCGGCCGGCGATCGAGGGCGGCCGCCAGACGCAGCAGCAGGGACAGGCTGGCCACCGTGCGGCGCTCCTGCCGGCCTTCGATCTGCTGCCACGACTCATGTCGTTTCTTCGGTAGACCGCGACGGTGGTAGCGGGCCATGGCCGCCACCATCAGGTGCTCGGTCTCGGAGTACCCGAGCAGCTCCCCGTGCCGGATCAGGTACCAGGTGTGCTTGTGATAAGCGGCGATGTTGATGTGCTTGCCGCAGGTGTGCAGCTGGGCCGCGGCCCAGAGCAGACGCCTCCCTTCGCCGTCATCGTGGTGCAGCAGCCCATGGGTCTGGTCGTAGAGGCTGAGGGCATGGCTGGCCACCCGATCGGCCCGCACGGCGTCGACCCCGTAGTTGCGTGCCAGATGCAGCACGGTGCGCTCCCGGATCGTGCTCTGGAAGGCGAAGCGATCACCGAGCAGGTCATTGCGCAGCATCCAGTCGACGATCAACCCCTCGCGCAGGGCCCGCTCGCAGACCACCAGCTCCTTCGCCCCGAGCATGGTCATCGCGGTCTGCAGGATCAGGCAGCCCGGCACGATGATCTCGGCGCGGCGATCATTGATCGGTGTCAGAGCTCGGCGCTGCTCAGGCGTCAGCAGCAGCAGCCGCTCCACCAGCTGATCGATCCGCTCGCGGCTGAGCCGATAGCCGCCGAGCTTGAGCGGCGGCTTGGGATCCTCGGCCGCCGCCAGGGCAGCCAGGGCCATCGCCGTGCCGCTGGTACCCACCATCACCGGACATTCGCCGCTGCGCAGGGAGCGCCGGACCTGGGCCACGGCCGGATCGAGGGCCCCCTGGATGTAGGCCTGCAGGAAGGTGCGCCGCGACTGGGGCAGGGGGTCCTGCTGGCAGAACTCCCGCTGCAGGCGTACCGCGCCGATGCGGGTGCTGGTCAAAGCTCGGGCATCGCGGCCATCGGCGAGCACCAGCTCGGTGGAGCCGCCGCCGATATCGAGGATCCAGTGGGGCGTCTCACCGAAGGCCATCCCCGACACCACACCGAGGTAGATCAGGCGGGCCTCCTCCGGCCCGCTCACCAGATCCACATCCAGATTGAGCTGCTCCTGCAGCGCCAGCAGGAAATCGCGGCCGTTGGGAGCTTCCCGCACAGCACTGGTGGCCGCCGTGACGATCTGCTCGACGCCATGGCTGACGGCCAGGTCGCGGCAATGGCGCAGGGTGCGGAAGGCCCGCTCGATCGCATCAGCGCTGAGATCACCGGTTTCGGGATCCCGTTCACCCAGCCGGGTGGTGGACTTTTCGGCCAGCACCACACTGAAGCTGTGCAGCGCCGGATCGATCGCGGCAATCAGCAGGTGGATCGAATTGGTGCCGATGTCGATTGCCGCCACCCGACGTTCCGCCACAGGCCTGACCACGGCGGAGGACTGGACCATAGGGGCTGGTACGGCGGCCGTAAGCGGCGCCACTTTGCCATCGGAAGCAATCCCGGGCCGACTTAGCCTGTCCCGGTTGATGCGGAGTCGATGACGGAAGCGAGCGCCCAGACCGTCGGCTCCCTCCCGAGCGGCCCGCGCGCCTGGCTGGAACTGGTGCGCTGGCACAAGCCCAGCGGCCGCCTGATCCTGTTGATCCCCGCCGGCTGGGCCCTGTGGCTCCAGCCCCTTTCGCCGCCACCAGCCGAGCTGGTGGGCTGGATCGTGCTCGGCGGCCTGGCCGTGAGTGCGGCGGGCTGCATCGCCAATGACCTCTGGGACCGGCGCATCGATCCGCTGGTGGAACGCACCCGCCATCGCCCCCTGGCCGACGGCCGCCTGGGGGTGGCCGGTGCCGTGATCCTGCTGGTGCTCTGCCTGCTGGCCGCGTTGCTGGTGGTGTTGGCCCTGCCTGCCGCCCATCGCCAGCTCTGCCTGCTGCTGGCGGTGGCGGCCCTGCCGCCGGTGCTGCTTTATCCCTCTGCCAAGCGCTGGTTCGGCTACCCCCAGCTGGTGCTGGCCCTCTGCTGGGGCTTCGCCGTGCTGATTCCCTGGGCGGCGGCCAGCGGCGCGCTGCAGGGTTGGCCCCTGACCCTCACCTGGCTGGCCACCGTGAGCTGGACCTTCGGCTTCGACACCGTTTACGCCATGGCCGACCGGGACGACGACCGGGTGGTGGGGGTGCGCAGCAGCGCCCTCAGCCTCGGAGCGCTGGCCCCCCAGGCCGTGGCGCTCTCCTACGGGATCTGCGCTGCGGCGCTGGCGCTGGCGGCGAGCCTGCAGCAGATCGGTGGGCCCCTGTTCTGGCTGCCCTGGGCTGTGGCCACGGCCGGCATGCTCCGCGAAGCCCGGCAGCTGCGGCGCCCCGACCTGCCCCGCGGCGCCTACGGCCGCCATTTCGGCAACCAGGTCCGGCTCGGCGGCCTGCTGCTGCTGGCGTTGATCCTGCCGAAGCTCTTCTGATGGCGGACCCCGACGCGCCCCTACCCCTTCCGCCGGCGCTGCGTCGCGGCGATCGGGTGCGGCTGGTGGCCGCCAGCTCGGCCCTGGAGGAGAGCAGCCGGCTGCAGGCCGGCCTGGCGATCCTCGAGCGCTGGGGGCTGGACGTGGACGGCGATCCCCTGGCCTGCAGCGAACGGCGCTGGGGCTATCTGGCCGGCCGCGATCCGCAGCGGCTGGCCGATCTGATCGCGCCCGGCGCCGCCGGCGCAACCCAACCCGCCCTGCTGGCCTGTGTACGCGGCGGCTGGGGTTCGGCCCGGCTGCTGGAATACCCGCTGCGGCAGCCCCCCGGCTGGCTGCTGGGCTTCTCCGACGTCACCTCGCTGCTGTTCGACCGGGTCTGCCAGGGGCTGGGTGGGGGCGTGCACGGGCCGATGCTCACAACCCTGGCGGCGGAGCCGGCCTGGAGCCAGGAGCGTCTGCATGATCTGCTGTTCGGGGCGGCGGTCGCCGATCTGGAGGGGGTGGGCTGGCACGGCGGCTGCGCCGAAGGCCCCCTGCTGGTCGCCAATCTCACGGTCGCCACCCACCTGCTGGGCACGCCCCACCTCCCCTGCCTCGACGGCGCGATCCTGATCCTGGAGGACGTGGGCGAAGCTCCTTACCGGATCGAGCGCATGCTCACCCACTGGCGTCTCTGCGGCGCCCTGCAACGAGTGGCGGGGATCGGCTTCGGTAGCTTCGAGGGCTGGCAGGAGGCCGATGGCCGCGCCGACCAGCCGCCCGAGTGCCGCTTCGACCTGGACCAGGTGCTGCGCGAGCGCAGCCTCGATCTGGGGCTGCCGGTGGTGGCCCACCTGCCCGTCGGCCACCATGTGGGCAATGCGGCCCTGCCCTTGGGGGTGAGGGCCCGCCTCGATGGCGGCCGGGGCAGGCTCAGCCTGCTGCCTCCTTAGACGGCTGCCTCCTTAGACGGCTGCCTCCTTAGACGGTTGCCTCCTGAGACGATTGCCTGAGATAAGCCACGGGCTGGATTCCGAGTCGCTGACCACCCCAGGCTGTCGGCAGAGCTAAGCCCTCAGGACCTTGGCGGCACTGTGCGCCCACTGCCATCACGAATGGCGTGATAACCCGGAGACATGATCTCGACGTCGGCCGCCGCAAAGCTGTCCTGAATCGCTGCCAGCAGGGCCGAGAGGGTTTCGCGATAGCGATTCACCTCCTCGATATGGGCGTTGAGCTCGTAGCTGATATGGAAATCGTTGAGGGCGGTCTGCAGCACGAAGGGCTCTGGATCGGCGGCGATGCCGGGCGTCTGCTGGGCTGCCTGCAGCAGCAGCGCCTGCACCTGGCGCCAGGGCACGTCGTAGCCGATGGTGACCGTGGTGGCGACGGCCACCGGCCGCTGAATCTCGCGGCGGGAGAAGCTGAAGTTGATGATCGAAGAAGTAATGACGGTGGCATTGGGAATGCTGACCAACTCGTTACGAGGCGTTTGGATGCGGGTGACCAGCAGATCCCGGTCCTGCACCAG
>JAPLID010000114.1 GCA_026389285.1 Cyanobacteriota bacterium | reverse complement strand
TCACCGCGGTGGTGTGATGCCCTCACTACTGCCAGATCCCTGAGCCGGTTGTTAACGATCGTGGTGTCTGTGGTCGCTCGTTGATTAACAATCAGGGGTGGAATGCTGCGCTGCTGCGTTACGGCCCCTGAACGGGTACAGTTGGAGATCATGGATGAGCAGGTCGATACAGGGATAGCTTCTCAGTACGTCATCGGCAAACTCAAGCCCACGGAGATCTTCCAAACAACGAATGGCAAGAGTTGTTTTTTTGCAAAATTCTTCCATGAATGTGGGCTGGCGAAGAACCTATGCTGCTTGACGCATCTCTTGAAAATTAACGTTAATCAGTCAAAAACGGTCCACGACTTGCTGAAGCCTTTCTTAAGAGTCGGAATTGGTGTTGAAAGAGTAACGCGCCATGTCAACAGCCATCTGCACAAGGGGCTCATTGGCTTTGTAACAATCAGCCCGCCCTCCGGCGCCGGCCGAGGCCCGGATGAGCAAATTCAGCTCACAGAGCAGTTGCAACTGGCGACAGATGTGGGGCTGGGTCATCCGCAGCAGGATGACCAGCTCCTTGACCGTCAAGGGGCGACCGATTGTCAGACCAAGGATCCGCAGACGGGTCGGTGTGCTCAGTCCTCCGAAGAGCCTGGCGACTGGTTCTGCGTGTGAGACCAGGATGTCGGCAACAGAGGTGTCCACACCGCTTGAGTCTTGTTAAGGAAATCAGAACATCGCAACGTACTAACCCGCCATGAGTATTTCTGCTTCCATTTGCCCAACCCATAGCCCTGGAGCTGCTCACCAACGAGAAAATCACTTCTCGCACTTGAGGCAGTGTGCCGGGATGAAGACGTCACTCCCCGCTCCAGTGGCTTGGAATGACGGAGGTGCATGGTTAGTGGGGGCGGGAAGCGGGTGGGCTCCTGGTTTGGCAATGGACTGAGCCAGGCCAGCGTGCGTGTCCCTGCTGACAGCACCGGGATGGGACTGGGGCCCGTCCAGCCCATTGGCTGGGCGGGCGGGCGATTGAAGACGATCTCAATCGCGCTGCCGGGCCGCAACGTCAGCCCCTTGCCCTGGCGCCGGGCGGCCAAGACCTTGGCCTGAAGGGTCTGAATCGGTCCACAGCCTGGCTGTGTTCGACCCGGATCTCGGCCACCAGGGGCGCTCGGCGCTGGTCATCGCCGTAGACCCAGGGGGGGAGTTCCGAGCGGGCCGGTGCAGCGGCGGCGACCAGTGCCAGAGCGGCAACCCCGCGGCAAATCGCTGGACCCAGTAGATCCGTAGCTACTCCAGCACTTTGCTGCAGGCAGTAGGCCACCAATGCCGAAAATCTCAGCCAGCCCGTTCGGCCGTGCAGAAGCTGCCGCGCCAGGTTGGCCAACTGCTTCATGATCTGTTACAGTGTCTTCAAGTTTCGCAACCCGACCCTTCCATGGCTGACAACACTTCCCGTTTTGGTTTCGTTGCCTTCGCTGAGACCTGGAACGGCCGTCTGGCCATGCTCGGCTTCGTGATTGGCCTCGGCACTGAGCTGCTCACTGGTCAAGGCATCCTCACCCAGATCGGCCTCGGCTGATCTTTCAGGCTCAGCCTGGCCATCGATCAAACCCGGGTGGTATTGCCATCCGGGTTTGACTGTTTTTTGATTCACCTTCGCCGGAATGGCCGATGGCTTCGGCTCTCGCGTTCGTATTAGCTCCCGAAGACCTGCTACCCGGCGATGGAGCCCTTTGGAGCGAACTGCTCAAGGCCCAGTCAGCAGGCCTGCGCAGCGGTGTCACGCTGCGGATTTTTCCTGTTTCCGCCAGCAGTGAAGAAACCCTTGAAACCATGATCGGTCAGGGTTCTGCCGATATCCGTGGTCTCAATCCCCTCGGCAGTGGTCATGGCAGATCTCTCTGCGATGCCCTGGTTCCCCGCATCGATCCACGCACGTTGGGCCTGGGGGTCTACGAGTTCAGCGATGGCGATGGCGATGGCGAAGCAGGGGCTGATGCTGATGCCCAGGTCCATGCCTCTTCTGGACTTGCGATCCATTCGGTTCGTTGTCTCGACCGCTTCGCCCTTCGCGATGCTGAGAATGAGACCTGCTGGTTCTACCCGACCGAACCAGGACGCTATCTCAGCTGGGAAAACCGCCGCCGGTTGCGGACCGAGCCGGGATTCCTGCCAGAGATTCCACGCCAGGAGCGTCCCTGCGATTATCGACGCGATGACATCCATGTGCTGTGGTCGCTGATGGCTGATGATCTGGCCCTCACCTGCGTGGGCCTGACCTACGCCAAACGGCGAATCGAATGGCCCCTGCTGAGCAGCGAGGCCGAGGAATGCGCCACCTGGACCTCGTTCCGCATTGATCCGATGGCAGAACAGAGTTACGAGGAACTGAGCAGCATCAGTGTGTTCGGAGCCGAAATCAAGCCTTGACAGGCTGGCTAGCAATCACGGCGAAGAACGGATCCCCCTTGGCCCCGATCCAGCCCAGTGCTCCTTCGGCCCGGGTCGCTTCCGCCAGGATCACGGGAGTGGGCCAGCCCTGGGCGATCAGCACCCTCGCCACATAGTCGAGATGATCGCGATCGCCCCCATCGGTCCACACCTGGGGAGCCTTCTGAAAGAACATGCGATTCGAGAAGGCGACAATCACTTCTCCACCCTGCCGGGTGATTCGCAGCAATTCGGCGGCGATCGCTTCTGGCTGCTGCAGATATTGCCATCCCGCCACGATCAAGGTGACGTCCACGCTGGCATCGGCCAGAGGTAAACGCTGATCTGCATTGAGATTCTGAACCCAATGTTGATTGAGCCGGGGATTGGCCGCCAGCTCCTGTTCGTTGAGCCCATGGCCGATCACCCGCTCATAGGAGACATCTGGCGGCAGATGGCTTACCCAGCTGCTCATCAGATCGAGCACCACCGCGCACGGCGGAATGTGCTCCCGGTAAAGGGCCGTGAGCCGCGCCCGGAAGCCACCATCGAGGTGATGGACGAAGCGAGGTTCGGCATAGAAAAGCGCGTCATCGGAGCGATCGAGCTTGAAGCGCTCCTGATCCGCCAGCACCGGCACCACCATCGCGTTGTCTCTCCACAGATCCGGCAGCACTCTGGCAAGAACGGAATCCAAGCTCGCTGATCCGGAGCGTGGCACCATGACCTGGTCGAACCGGGAAGCCGCTCAGCGCCATGCGACGTCGTGCCTTTCTGCTCCTTGCCGCCGCAGGAACTCTCCTCAGTCGGATCATGCGGCCGCCTTTGGCCCACTCAGCTGTGAACACGTCCTGGGAGTCCCATGCAGCCCCCAGCCGCGAAACCGTTTCTGAGCTGGACACGCCTCCTGGGCAAGAGAACGCTCCTGAGCAGACAACAGCCGGCGAACCAACAACAGCTGTGGAACGCGACACAGCGGCTGCGACGAAGGCGACACACACCATTGACGCCGCCGGTGTGGCCGAACTCGACAGGAAGGGCCAGCTGTTGATTCGCAGCAGCGCCCTGGGTCCTTTGCTGCTGATCCGGGATCCGGCCACGAAACAGCTGCAGGCGGTCAATCCCACCTGTCCCCACCGGGGTTGCACGGTCGCCTGGAAGAGCGGCACCGAGAGCTTCCTCTGCCCCTGCCACCAGGCCCGCTTCAATGCCCGTGGCCGCTGGATCGACGGTCAGACCGTGAAGCGTCCGCTGCCGAGCTTCCGCGTCACCGTCAGCAACGGCGGGATTCTGGTCAGCCCGGGCTGAAAAAGGCTGGGGCCTGGAGCCGCCCATCCGGCAGGAAGCCGCGTCATCCATTCCAGGCCTGCGCCAGCAGCTGGATCTGGCCGCGAAGCCTCCGGAAACGGCTCTTGCCAGATGCGGGCCCGGCCCTGCCGGGCGGTGTCGCTAAGGGGGCTTGGTGCGCCGAGATCGGCGGGCTCTGGAGCTGCTGGTCGCCGAAACCCGGCGGGCCGAGCTGGTCCACTGGTGCCTGTGGCCCTTTTGGATCGTCACCGCCCTGTGGCCCCCGCCGGCGGGTGTGCTGCTCAACCTGCTGTTCGCCAGCCTGTTCAACCTGCCGTGCCTGGCGGTGCAGTGTTACAACCGCCTGAGGCTGCAGACGACGCTCGCCCGTTTCTGCTGATGCCGCCGTCAGAGCTGAATCACCGGCATCTAAATCACTGGCAGCAGTGCATCGGTGCTGACAGCAGGCGACCTGCTGCTCTTTCGCAGGAGAACCGGAGCGGAACCCACGGTTTGCACTGAGTCTTTCCTTGTCCCGCGGTCCCCCCGCTGCCATGGCCGTCGTGCCGATCCTCGCCACCGCCAAGATCCCGCTGCGGCAGCGGCCCGCTGAGCCCTATCGGCCACCGGAGCTGCTGCGGCCCCTGCATGTACTGGATTTCTGGGAACTGCTGGGCAACCAGGCCCTGACAGCCCAGGCCCTGCAGCTGCATCAGTCCACGGTCAGTCGCATCGTCTCCGGTGTCAGTCAGCAGTTCAGACCCAGGCAACGGCTCGACAGCCGTGATGACCCCAGTCCGCTGCGTTATATGCGGCTCGCCTGTCGCGCCCATCGCATGAACGAGGGGGTGCTGCGGCTGGCCAGTGACCCCCTGCTCCAGCCCTTGCTGGAGGACATGCCCTCCCTGCAACCGGTGCCACCCCGCTTCCGGCCGATCCAGGAGTGGTTGGCGCTGATCCAGGCGGGCGTGATCGATGGTGCCCTGGTGCCGTCGCCGACCATGGAAATGGCCCCCTCCAGCCCTCAGCCGTCCTGGCAGGGCGTGCAGCTGTTTCCCTTGGGGATGTTGGACCTGCAGCTGGCCGTGCCCCCCGGCGGCAGCCAGGAGGTCCTAGTTCCGGATGCTGCTTTGGCTCCCCTGCTGCATCGTCAGCTAATTGAGAGGCAATGGAGCCTGCGCCCGCTCGGACCGCATCGCCGCCAGGTGCAGGACTGGCAGCAGATCGCACTGCGGCGGGGCCTGGCGCTGCCGGTGGCTCCGGCGCTGTTGCCGAGGACCTGGCTGGAGCAGACCCAGCGCACCCTGGTGCCGCTGTCCCCTGGATTGCAGTTGCCGTTGTGGCTGCTGATGGGCCAGGAAGCGGTGGTGGCCGGCACGGTGCTCCAGGGAAATAGGCTGCTGCGCCAGAAACTGCTGCAGGCCGTCGACCCCTACCCGACCTGATCGAACTGTCCGGGCAACCAGCAGAGCCGCGGGCCGCCAGCGCCCGTTCGGCCCGAGCCCCAGGATCAGGCGTCAGGCTGGGTCCAGCGCCGGTAGAGCCAGAGCCCGCCCCCACCCCAGGCCAAGCTCCAGACCACAAAGGTGGCGGCGGTGCCGAGCTGGCCGCCCTCCAGCGAATAGACACCGGCCTGAATCAGACCGGCATCGATCAGGGAGCCGCCGATCCCCCAGCCCAGCACCCAGCTGATCAGAAAGCCAATCGCCTGGAGATTGCCGGTCATGGGGTAAGAGCAAGGGGCAACAGGGAGACATGGCGAAATTGGATCGCCGCTGATGGCCTGGACTAACCCATGGCAGCGGGCGATGGGAGTCGGCGATGGCCGCACCCCATCCTGATGCTCGGAGGTGCCCCAGGTAGCAGTCAGGGCTCCCTGGCGTCGGCGCCGGAACCGCTTCACACCACAAGACAGGACGATTCCAGATCGCATCCAGACGCGCCATTCGCTTCCGTGATGCCATTCGCCTCAGCCGGGTCAAAGCTCTGTTCGTTGATCGAGTCTGTGGGCTGGGCAGCAACCAGCGCCGCGCTCTGCTCATGGGTCTGCTCAGTGATCACCTCCAGCCGGAGTAGGCGATGCTCGCCGAAAGAGCGCAGGAACGGCACATCGGCGGCATCGCGGCCGCGGGCGATCAGCACCCGGCCGCAGCGGGGGATGTTGTGGCGGGCATCGAACACAGACCAGCGATCCCCCAGAAAGGCCTCAAACCAGGCGGAGAAATCGACCGGGGCTTCGCCCACGGGAATCCCCGTGTAGCCCAGGTAGCCGGTGCAGTATCGGGCCGGGATGTTGAGGCAGCGGCAGAGCGTGATCGCCAGATGGGCATAGTCGCGGCAGACACCGGCGCCATCGGCGAGGGTGTCGCTGGCGGTTTTCTCGGGCCTGACCGCCTCGTAGTCGAAGCGAATCCGCTCATGCACCGTGTCGCAGATCGCCTGCACCAGCGGCCAGCCCCGCGGTACGCCGGCGAAGGTGTTCCAGGCCCAGGTCATCAGCGCAGCGGTATCGCAGTAGGTGCTGGCGTTGACAAAGCGGTAGGTCTCGATCGGCAGGGCCTGGATCGGGCAGGCGCTCACCGAGGGCAGCACCGGATCACACCGATCGGAGCAGACGATCGTGGTGGCATAGCGAAACTTGGTGACCCCGCTGGGGGCCATCAGACGGCACCAGCGATTGCCGGCCTGATCGCTGAGCACCTCAATGCTGCGATCCGGATGGACCCCCACCTCCTCCGTGGTCCGGAGCTCGCTCAGCAGGCTGGTGTGGGGATGGACCAGGGCCAGGACCGGCGTGGGCACCTCGCAGCGCAGATCGAGCTGGCAGCCAATTTGCAGATGCACGGGGGGAGTCATGGTTCTGGATGTCTGAAAATCCTGCCGGGTTCAGGCATCCGTTTGCTGTTGGCGATGCAGCCATGCCAGCAACAGCTGACCAGGGGTGTCCGATCAAGCGAACCGCAAGTGCCCCTGCGACCGATCAGAATTTCTGAGCGATTCATTTCTTCCCCCACTCCCGGCCTCAATCCCCATCTGAAGCCATCGTTTTCCACAACACCAGGGGCTGAAGTGGCCGTGCCGAAGCCCGTTTCGCCCAAGAACTGTGGAAAACAGGTTCTCCCCTTGACCGCAGAAGCGGGATGTCCCCTGCCGCTCAGACATCCGAACCGAACAGCCAAAACATCAGAGGGGGGCCGGATTCGCGGGGTTGGTCCCACTGGGATCGGCAAGGCCACACGCTTTTGACGGCGGCGCGTCGGCGTGGCCTTATGGGGTCATCCAGAGCAGCGCCGCGTGAGCCCCTTGCCAGAACCATCCCCAGCCGAGCAGATCCAACAGCACGCCCCCGCCTACGTCAGTGTCGTCAATGAGTTCCCCGAAGATCTTTATGACGCCATGCGGGAATTCGTGCGCACCCATCCCCAGTGGGATCAGTACCGACTGATGCAGGCTTCGCTGGCAGGCTTCCTGTTCCAGCACGGCAGCACCGATCGGGCCGTCTCCCGCCACTATCTCAATGGTCTGTTCCGCCGGGAAACCAACCAGAGCGAGCCGCCGACCAGCCCGCCCGCTCTCCAGATCCGGTCGATGCCGCCCAATCTGGTGAACATCACTCAGAACCAACATCCTGGGCAGGAGCGTTCCTGGCCTGCCGCCGCTTGAGGGAACGCGGCTGATCAGGCCGATTCAGCTTTCGCCGTTCAGCATGCAGCTGCAGCGCGTCGACAAGAAGCTATGGAGCGGAGCAGCCAATCTATGGCAGGGGCAAAATCAATCTGCCTGATGCTGCCCTGAATAGATGAATGGATCGGATCCCCTCCATGGCGGTCGTGTCAAGAAGACACGATGCACAGATGCAAAAGCAATGAATTGATTGTTGCTTTGATTCGTTGTACGACTGATTGAATGTCGAGGTGGTTGGCTGATGGGTTGGACGGCGCCAAAAACTTTTGTACCCGTTCAGGGGCCGTAACGCAGCAGCGCAGCATTCCACCCCTGATTGTTAATCAACGAGCGACCACAGACACCACGATCGTTAACAACCGGCTCAGGGATCTGGCAGTAGTGAGGGCATCACACCACCGCGGT
>JAPLID010000119.1:1263-14109 GCA_026389285.1 Cyanobacteriota bacterium | reverse complement strand
CTGAACTGGCTCCGCCTGCCTTGCTGGCGCGCCTCGCAGGAATTGAGGGCATGGGCCCGGGCCGGAGGCGGCTGGTGGTGCTGCTGCCCCAGCTGGGTGATTTCGACAGCCTCGAATACGCCCAGGCCCTGGCCAGCGCCCTGCCCCAGCTGGAGGCTGCGGGCATCGCCCTGCTGGCGATTGGCATCGGCAATCCGGAGAGCCGCGAGCGCTTCTGTGCCTTCACGGGCTTCCCGCGCGAGCGGCTGCTGGTGGATCCCGAGCCCCACCTGCATCGGGCCCTGGGGCTCTACGCCGGTCTTACCCAGCTGGGCGGACCCTGGCCGAATCTGTTGCTGATGTGCGCTGGAATCGGCTCCCCCGGCACCCTGGCGGAGGTGCTGCGCGGCTACACCGGCGATCGCAGCGCCCCCCAGCGCATCGCCGACGACGAGACCATCCAGGCGGGCCCCCTACCGCCGATCCAGGGATCGTTCTTCGCCCGGGCGGGGGGTTCGGGGTTTCTGCGGCCCTTCGAGCTGGCCACGGTGCGCCTGCGGAACATGACCGAAGTGCTCGGCCACTGGCGCAGCTATGTCCCCCGCGACGACTTCCTCACCCAGCGGGGCGGCACCTTCTTGCTCGAGGCCGACGACTCCCTGCCCTACCGCCACATCGACCGGGGCATCCTCGGTTTTTCGGCCACCATGGCCCGGCCATTGAGTTTCCTGGATCCCTGGTTGGGCTGAATTTGGCCTGGATCAAGCCAGGCCCGGATCAACCCAAATCCAGATCTAGCCCCAGTTGCAGCGGCCTGGTGGCGTCATCTTTAGGGGTGGGACTGCGCCGCCGCCCACCCTTGGATGCTGGGTGGCTCCTGGTGCCGCCGGAGCGGCGCGAGCCATGGGTTTGCAGGACCGTGGCGGCCCACTCCCGGAACCCGGGCTCCTGGCGCCGGTCCCAGATCCGC
This sequence comes from Cyanobacteriota bacterium, assembly GCA_026389285.1. Taxonomy (GTDB): domain Bacteria; phylum Cyanobacteriota; class Cyanobacteriia; order PCC-6307; family Cyanobiaceae; genus Cyanobium. The sequence continues at coordinate 13,160 of JAPLID010000119.1, read as the reverse complement.
TGCTTCGCGTCCCGGGCCGCGGCGGCCGGCTCCACCAGCGGCAGGGGATAGTCGACCCCGAGCACACAGCCCGCGTTGGTTTGGGTCGAGAGCGGCATCGTCCAGGGCTCATGCAGGTGCACCACGGGCACCCGCGCCAGTTCCGGCAGCCATTGGCGTAGGAACTGGCCCTGGGGGTCGTGGTCCTGGCCCTGCTTGATCGGGTTGTAGATCCGAATCGTGTTGATGCCCGTGGTGCCCGATTGCATCTGGCACTGGCTCCAGTGGATCCCGGGTTCGTAGTCGAGGAACAGGCGCGCCAGATGCAGGCCGCTTTCGCGCCAGGGCAGGTCGAGGTGGTGGCTGGCCACGGACATCAGCATCGCCCGCATGCGGAAGTTGATCCAGCCCGTGGATAGCAGGGCTCGCATGCAGGCATCCACGAACGGCAGGCCGGTGCGCCCCTCGGCCCAGGCCTCCAGGTGTTCGGCGTTGCCGTTCCACGGTTGATCGCTCTGCGGTTCGGCGGTGAGCGGATGCAGTTCCCGGAACTCCAGATCCGGCTGGCTTTCGAGCTTCTGGATGAAGTGGCAGTGCCAGTGCAGTCGTCCGTCGAAGCCGCGCAGGGCCCGCAACCATTCGCCCCGTTCGCCGATCGGCAGGGCCTTGAGCTCGTCGCGGCGACGGCGGCCGGCCTGCACCAGTTCCCGCATCGACAGATTGCCCCAGGCGAGGTGGGCTGAGAGGCGCGAGCAACTGTGGAAGGCGGTGCGGGGGCTGGAGAGTTCCCGGTGGTAGCGGGCCCCGCGCACCTTGAGGAAACTCTCCAGCAGGGCCAGAGCTTCCTGTCGACCACCCCGCTGCCGCTGCGGGCAGGGGTCGTCCGGCAGGGCCAGATCGCTGGCGGCGGGAATGGCCCCAGCGGCGATGCCGGGTAGGGGTTGCAGGGCCGCCGGCGGCTCGGTGATCGCTTCAGCCATGCGCTCCTCCCAGCGGCGGGCCCAGCCGTTGCGGCTGATCAGGCGGCGGATCACGCCGAACTGGGGGATCTCGATCCAGGGGATGGCGTGGCTGCGGGCCCACTGGGCCACGCGCCGGTCGCGGGCGTAGGTCCAGCCGTTGCCGGTCTCCTCATGGCTCCAGAGGCCGGCGACGCCGAACTGACAGCGGGCCCGCTCCAGCACCTCCTCCACGGCGCCGATGCGCACCACCAGCGGCTGGCCCAGCCTGGCCAGGTCATGGCGCAGATCCTCGAGGCTTTCGGCGCAGAAGGCCCACTGACGCGCCGAGGCATCGGCTTGCCGCCAGAGCAGCGGTTCCACCACCACCAGGGGCAGCAGGGGTCCCAGGCGGCTGGCCTGCAGCAGCGGCTGGTGATCGACCACCCGCAGGTCCCGCTTGAACCAGACGATCTGCACCGGGCCCATGGGGCTGACCTTAACGAAAAAGTCCAGGCTTCAACGGGAGCTTGGGCGTCCACCGAGGCGTGTGGATCGCAGCCCTTGGTTGTCGCTGTGTCCCAGGGGGCCGCCGGAGGATGGCCCTTAACCCCGTGTGATTCTCAGGCCAAGCCTGGCAGCATGCTGGCCCGTGAGCCTTACGGCAGGGTGAAACCGGAGGTATTCAGATGTTTGAGATCCAGCAGAACGATCAGAAACCAGATCGTCAGGGCCAGGCTGCCGATGCCGGCAAGAACAATCAGAAGGCCCGACAATACGGACTTTGAAGAGCCTTTGTCGTTCATCAAAAGGAACGGTTGATGAGTTATTCAGATTACCACGGAAGAGATTTTCAGCCGTGATTGCACGTGTCTGGCGAGCCCTCCTCCTGGGCTACGGCGGTTTCGCGTCAATGCTGTGGTCAACTTCGCGATCAAGTCGGCGGGTGGATCCAGCAACAGTGAAGAGAACCCGCTGCCGATCAGAGACAGAGTGCTGCTGGGGCCGACGTGGGGTCGATATGGGCCGGACCCGGCTGCTCGCTGTTGGTCTGGGTTGGTGTTGCGGTGAATGTCTTCGTGGCAGACCGAGATCGCAGCTTGTCGCAGGCATGACGGCCTATGCCAGCTCAGAGTGAGAGTCTGCCCATGGCATCTGGATGGATGAAAATCTGTGGATCGATCGTGATTTGCGGATGTTGATGTGATTTGGTTGCAAGGCCTTTGGTCGGCAAGACCAACGCGATGATCCGTTTTTTCGCTGCCGTGAACAGCCATGCTTGACCCTGCTTCGATCGGCTCCATGCAGCTGGCTTGCCCCAGGCTTTCGTGTTCTGCGCTCGCCCCCGGCCGATGACGGTGGTCGTAGCCCTGGCGATGCTGGAGCGTCAGGGTCAATGGCTGCTGCAGCTCCGGGACGACATCCCCGGCATCGCCGCTCCAGGCTGCTGGGGGTTGTTCGGCGGCCATCTCGATCCGGGCGAAAGCCCTGAGCAGGCCCTGCGGCGCGAATTGCTGGAAGAGATCGGCTGGGCGGCGGCGGATCTGCCCTTCTGGTTCACCCACAGCAACCCCCAGCGCATCGCGCACTTCTTCCGGGCACCGCTGACGTTGCCGCTGCAGGAGCTGCGATTGCTGGAGGGGCAGGACATGGTGCTGGCGAGCCTGAAAAACCTCGGCAGCGGCCAGATCTGGAGTCCGCGCCTGGGAGAACTCCGGCCGCTGGCCCCTTCTTTGCGGTGCGCCATCGAGCGGTTGAGCTTCGGCGCGGCGCCGCCGTAGGCGACCTGGCTGGCTGACCTTTTTGCGCTCTTCAGCAGCAGCCCGCCTGCAGCTGGTGGTCGGCGGGTCGGGAAGCCGGAGCAACCAGCCTGTGGATCCGCACCCGAAAGGTGCTGTGGGCAGCGCCCAGATGCTCGATCAGGGCCTCACGGGCCTCGTGGTGCAGCTCCTACAGGGAGGCTGCCGTGATGGAGAGCGGACGGTCTTCAGCGATCGCCTCGATCAGGCCGGGTCGGTCGCTGAGAACGCGAAACACGATCTCGCGCATGGATAACAGATCTCCTTGGTCTAGTTCCATCCTTGTGCCCGCAGGCGGTTGCGGCAGGTGCCGGCGGATACGGGGAACCGATCACCGGGGCACGGTTTCAGGCCGGTTCAGCAGCCCACGGCTCCAGGCGATCGGGACCACTCGGACGGGAGCATGGCGAGCGAGCCGCTGCGAGCGGACCCCTGCGACCGAACCAGGGCGACCGAGCCAGGGCGAACGAGCCACGGGACCGACAGAAGGCTTCGTAACATCTTGTAAAGATCTTGAAAAGCTATGCAACCGATCTCCCTCAGTCGTGCGTTCGCCATCGAGTCCCACGGCCGGGCCATCGATGCCTGCCAGGACATTGAAGAGCTTCGGGCGGCGGCCAAGAACCTTTTGCAAGCCTGGCAACTGCAAGCCTCCTTCAGTGAGGACTTCGCCGCCCAGCTGCTGGGGATGAAGGCACGCACCTTCTGAACCCATAGCGTTAAGGGCGGCGGGATAGCCCCCTGAGCTGAGGGCTACCTGATTGCAGACCCCCCAGGCAACAGTTGCGGCCCTAATCCTCCGCTCGTCCTGTCCTTTTGACCTGGAACGGGTGGAAGCTGGAAGCCAGGTTGGGCAGTCGGCAGCTGTGGGATGTCTCGGCAGAGCGGAGATTTCCACCCGGCCCACTTGGCGCTGGACCGGTAGTAGGCCACCCAGTCGATCGTGCTGCTCAGGAACGAAGCCCCGCTATTGCCCCTGGGCGGGCTGAGTTTTTTGGCGGTGATCGGTGCCCTGGCCGCCACGGCGAATCTGGGCGCTCGCAGCTACTCCGACACCCGCCCTGCTTCGGTGGGTGATGCCCCCCCCTGGAGGGTCTGCAGGTGTAGGGCCGCAGGCGTGTATCACTTTCCCCTTCCCGGAGCTCAAGCCTCAGCAACAGCCCACCGGGTCTGCGTCCGAACCGTCCTGGCTCGAGCCGCTATCACCACCGTTTGCGGTGAAGGGCAGGCTGGTGCCACAGCCGGCAAAGATGCCGAAGTGGCGGCTGAAGTCGCCGATGAAGGTGAAGTGGTCGCGGAAGCGGCTCTGCTGGAGCATGCGGTAGGTGTTGCCGCAGACAGGAAAGACGCGGCCGCTCTCCAGGCTGTGGTGCTGATCAAGGTCCCAGCGATCGGCGTATTCGGGGATCGTGCCCTGGTAGATCACGGCTTGGCCATGGTCTTCGCAGGCGTCCTCCAGCTCGCTGATGTTGAACAGGCGATAGGTGGCGGAATAAAAGCGCGCTTCCCCCACCAGCGGCGCGATCTGGGGTTCGGTGATCCGGATCGGTTGGTCCTGCACCAGGCGGGGATCGAGGAAGCCCGCAGCCCGGGCCAGCCTGAGGAAATCGTTCCAGTACAGCGCGCCGCCGAGGCATTCGCCGTACAGCATTGGATCGCGGCGGATGCTCTCGCTCAGGCGCCGGTCGGCGTAGACATCCGAGAAATAGAACTCGCCGCCGGGCTTGAGCAAGCGGCGCACGCCCCGCAGCACCGCCGCCTTGTCGGTGGAGAGGTTGAGCACGCAGTTGGAGACGATCACATCGAAGCTGCCGGCTTCCAGGGGCAGTTGTTCGAGATTTTCGATCGTCCCCTCCAGAAAGGAGACGTTGTCAAAGCCGAACTGCTGGGCGTGGTGCTGCTGGTGCCTGCGGGCCACGGCCAGCTGCTCGGGCGTCATGTCGACCCCCACCACCGTGCCATTGGCGCCGACGAGCTGGGCCAGCAGGTAGACATCCCGCCCGGAACCACATCCGAGATCAAGGATGCGGCAGCCCTCCAGCAGGGGCGGGCAGATCAGGCCGCAGCCGTAGTAGCGGTCGCTCACCTCCGGATGCACCTTCGCCAGCAGGGGTCTGAGCCAGCTCGGAACGGCATCGGCATCACAGCAGGCCGAGGTCTTGAGGTCGGCCGTGCCCGTGAGCTGGTGGCCGTAATAGTCCTGGACGGCTTCCCGGGTGGTCATCGAACGGGGCTCCGAGAGGTGAGAGCAGGGAACGCTGCCTGTGGTTGAAACCGTATCCCGGATCGGGAGTCGGCAGGGGCAGGCGCCAGGCTGGGATTGCCCTCCCTGGCACGCTGGGTGAGCCGCGGGGCGTAGTTTGGCGGGCCAGTCGCACAGCGCCGATCCATGCATGCCCTGCCGCTGCACCTCGGCCCCGGAAGCGATCTGCGCCACAGCCTGGAGCAGCTGGCAGCCGAGCAGCAGATCTCCGGCTTCGTGCTCGGGGTGGTTGGCAACCTCTCCCAGGCCGCCTTCCAGTGCCCCGGCCAGGCCGAGCCCACCCTGCTGCAGGGCGATCTGGAGATCATCACCCTCAACGGCACCCTTTCGCCCCAAGGGGTGCATCTGCACCTGAGCCTCTCCGATGGCAGCTGCCAGGTCTGGGGAGGCCATCTGGAAAACGGCACCCTGGTGCTCAAGGGAGCTGATCTGCTGGTCGGGGTGCTGGCTAACCAGGCTTCCGAGGAGCCCCCCGCAGCGGAGCCCCAGCCGCTGGTCGAAATTGCGGTGCTGCCGGGCTGTCCCTTCTCGGCTCGGGCCCTGCGCATGTTGCGCACTCTGGGGATTCCCCATGAGGTGCTGCAGGTGACCAGCGAGGAGCAGAGGCAAGAGCTGGAGCAGCTCAGCGGTCAGAGGAGCTTGCCCCAGGTGTTCATCGACGGCCAGCCGATCGGTGGCTACAGCGACCTGGCCGATCTGCACGCCCGCGGCCAGCTGGAATCCCTGCGGCGTTGATGACCACGCTGCACCTGCAGACGCTGGCGGGCTGCGGACTGAAGATCGGCCGCTATCCCCGCTTTCGCTACGACGCCAGCGGCGGTGGCGGCAGCGCCCCGCTGGGGGGGCATGATCGCGGCGGCTGGCAGCCTCTGAGCTTTGCGGCGGCGGCACTGGTGATCCCGGCCCTCAGCTGGCGTACCACCCGTTGCCTGGGTCTGCCCCTACCACCGGGTCTTCGCATCACCATTCACCCTGAGCGGCTGGAGGGGCGCTGGCAGATCGCCACCGGCGCCATGGAGCTGCAGTTCGATGCCCGCTTTCGCTTTGCTGTGGCCGACTGGTACGAGGCGCCTGATCTGATCGTGCAGACCCAGCTCACCACCAAGGCGGTCCAGGGCCTGCGCCACAGCGCCCAGGGAGAGCCGCTCGACGGCAACGGCCAGGCGCTGCTGGTGGGCATCGCCACGGTGGCCCCCACCGGCGCAAGCGCCTTGGATCGTTTTCTCGGTCTGCCCGATGAGGCGCTGGCCGAGCTTCGCTGCCGCTTTAGCCAGGCTCCAGCGACGCCAGATCGAGTCTCCCGGGTGGACGACTGCACGCAAAGCACGCCGGGTGACGAAGCTTGAACTCTTGTCACCGCAAGCTTTCTACTCACGCCCCCTGATGGATTCGAACACACGACCGGCTGCTTAGGGAGGAGGCGTCAAACCAGCTCTCCGCGCCTCCCAGCAAGTCTGATGGCACATATTCTTCAGCTTCAGGCTCAGCCAGCGCCCCTGAGCCAGGAGGGCTGGACATGAAGGGCATGGCTGGCCTCCAGGCCCACCGCTTACCCCAGCACGATCACCGTGGCGCCATAGCTCCGCAGCTGGCTGTCCACGGTCAGCAGCAGCATCGGTTCCACCCGGCTCTGGCACACCAGCAAGCGATCAAAGGGATCCCTGTGGACGCCATCCGTCTCCAGATCCCCCACCGCCAGCAAGTGGGTGTTGCTGATCGGCAGCCAACGGAAGCCCTGCAGTGGCACTAGACGCTCCAATTCAGGCAAATCCACCTGCAGGCGGCCGATCGACACTTTGATCGCCATCTCCCACAGCGATGCCTGGCTGACGAACACCTCCGCCTCCGGCACCTGCAGCCGTTCCACCACCGCCTGCGGCAGCCGCGGATCGCCGTTCAGCCACCACAGCACCAGGTGGGTATCAAGCAGCAGCCGCGTCACTGCAGCGCCTCAAATAACCCATCCAGGGGCGCATCGAATTCATCGGCCAGCGCGATCTGGCCGCGCATCGCCCCAGGTGCTGCCACCGGCCGGGCCGGAGCCTGCCAGGCCACCAGCCGCGCAATCGGCACGCCCGAGCGGGCGATCACCACCTCTTGCCCCTGCTCCACCACCTGCAGTAGCTGGGAGAGATGGGTCTTGGCCTGGTGCACGTTCACCAGATGCTGGTCGGCCAGGGACCGATTCGTCAGGGGCTCCTTCGTGACGGCCATGGGACAGCGCATTGAACTAAGTCTTAGTTTAGTCTGTCCTCAATGCCATGGCTGGGCGGCGCTGGAGCTGGACCGATGACCTCCCCCCGCACCCTGCTTGATGCTCTGATCCAGAAGCTGCGCGGCTGCAACGTCCACGGCGATGCAGAAGAGTCACCCGTCGCCATCCTCTGGACCGATCCACGTAGTGAGTGGAAACCGCTGCTTCCCCTGTTGCGGCAGCAGTTGCCCGAGCTGCTTTGCCTGGGTGACTACGACCCGGAGCATCAGCAGGGTCCGGCGCTCTGGCTGCGCTGCATCGTTGATCGCAGCCTGCCTGCAGCTGTTGCCGCCGCAAGCCAGATCCCGGTGATTTATCTCCCTGGCATCAGCCTGCAGGAGTGCCTCACCCCCGTGTTGGTGGTCTCTGGCGGAGCGAGCAGCGCCCCTGCCGCAGCCATCACCGAGATCAGCTGGAAGGGCCTGCGCTGCAACCTCGAAGTGAGCGGCGGCACGGCTGGCATGACAGCTGACCTGCGCCGCGATGCCGCTGGCGGCCCATCGGTGGCCACAACCCCCAAACCGATCGACGATGGAGGGGCCCGCCTGCTGGTGGAAGATGACGATCTGGAAGCAGAAGCCGTGGTGGCGGTGCTGCTGAGCCCTGATGGCCGGGTGATCGCCCAACGCCGCACCCAGGTTGGAGGCGACCAATGAGCAGTCCAACCCACGCCAATCGGGCTAGCGTGGTCGCAATTGTGCAGCAACCATGCCAGAAGTAGTCGCAAGTCAGGTGTCGGTGCGGGATCTCAAAACCCACCTCTCCGAATGGCTGGCCCGTGCCCAGTCCGGTGAGGTGGTGGAAGTCACCTCCCATCGCAAACCCATCGCCCGCATCACCGCTGTGAAGCCAGCGGACTCAGGGATAACCAGCCCGCTGCAAAAAGCGATCGATGCGGGCCTGATCAGCTGGAGCGGTCAGAAGCCCAACTTGCCCCCTCCCGTGAAGTTGCGGGGGCAAGGGAAGTTGCTCAGCGACATCGTGATTGAGGATCGGGGTTGAACTGGTGATCCTTTTTTGTGACACCAGCGCCCTGATGAAGTTGCTGGTTGACGAAGCCCAATCCGATCAGATGCGGCAGATCAGCAGCACTGTTGATGCCATCGGGGTCTGCCGGATCAGCTGGGCCGAAACGATGGCGGCCCTCTCCCGCCTCCAGCGAGAAGACCCGATCAGCAACGAAGATCTCGAACAGGCCCGTCAGCACCTGATCCAATCCTGGAAAACCTTCACCATTGTTGAGGTCAGCCAGCCACTGGTGGAAACTGCTGGGCGCTTTGCCGACATCTTTGCCCTTCGCGGATACGACAGCGTGCAACTCGCCGCGGCCCATGAACTCCATGTCAACGCCGAACAGAGCGTTCTCTTCGCCTGCTACGACCGCCGACTGAATCAGGCCGCCCAGCTCCTTCAGCTGGAGGTGTTGCCATGAGCGCTTCTCCAGCCGCCACCAGCGAGATGGACCAGCTCGATCAACTCGGGGCCAAGGCCTTCGATGGCTTTTTGGTCCGCAAGGACCTGGTGCACAAATACTCCCGCCAGTACCCGGTGCCACCTACGTGGTGGAGTTCCTGCTGGGCCGCTACTGCGACAGCACCGATCTAGCAGAGATAGAAGAAGGGCTGCAGATCGTCGAGAAGCAGCTCCAGGGCCGCACCGTTCGTACTGGTGAGGAGGAACTATTTAAGGCCCGCTCCCGTGATCAGGGCAGCGTCAAGATCATCGACATCGTGCGGGCCCGGCTCGACACCCGCAGCGATTCCTACGCAGCAGAAGTTCCCAGCCTCGCCATCAAAGACGCCCAGATCGACGACGAGCTGGTGCGCGCCAATGAGCGCATGCTCACCGTTGGCTTCTACGCCGAACTGTCGCTGGAATACGACCCGGTGATCGCCCAGGAACGCAACGGCCGGCCATTCAGCATCGCCGGGCTGCGGCCGATCCAGATGTCCAACCCCAACGTGCTGGGGATATTGGCCAAGGGCCGAGCTGCTTTCCCCACAGATGAGTGGCGCGACTTCCTGATCCGCTCAATTGGCCTGGAGCCAACCGCCCTCGATGAGCGGGCCAAGATGGTGGTGCTGCTGCGCATGGCTCCCTTCGTGGAGCGCAACTTCAACCTGGTGGAGCTTGGGCCAAGAGGCACAGGCAAGAGCCACCTGTTCCAGCAGATCTCCCCTTATTCCCACTTGATCTCAGGCGGTAAGGCCACCGTCGCCAAGATGTTCGTCAACAACGGCAACGGCCAGCGCGGCCTGGTTTGTCAATACGACGTGGTCTGCTTCGATGAGGTTGCTGGTGTGTCGTTTGATCAGAAGGACGGCGTCAACATCCTCAAGGGCTACATGGCCTCTGGTGAGTTCAGCCGTGGCAAGGAGAGCATCCGCGCCGAGGGCGGCATCGTGATGGTGGGCAACTTCGATGTCGATGTGGAGCAGCAGCAACGCATCGGCCACCTGCTCAGCCCCCTGCCGCGCGAAATGCGCGACGACACGGCCTTCCAGGACCGCATCCACGCCTACGCCCCAGGGTGGGATTTCCCCAAGCTCAACCCCAACGAGCATCTAAGCAACCACTCCGGCCTGGGCAGCGACTTCCTCAGCGAATGCTGGAGTCGCCTGCGCGATGGCAGCCGCTTGGCGGCAATGCAAAACCGCGTGCGCCTTGGCGGTGCCTTTAGTGGCCGCGACATCGAGGGCGTCAATAAGACGGTAAGCGCTCTGATCAAGCTGCTGTTCCCCGATCCCGAGATGGAGATCCCAGACGAGGATCTCGAATGGATCGTGCGCCTGGCGCTGGAATCACGCCGCCGCGTCAAGGAGCAGCAGAAGCGCTGCCTCAAGAGCGAGTTCCGTAACACCCACTTCAGCTACACCCTCGGCCTCGATGGGGTGGAAAAGTTCGTGGCCACCCCCGAGCTCCACAGCGATGACGCCATCGATGGCGATCCGCTTCCGCCCGGCCAGGTATGGGCCATCAGCCCCGGCACGGGTGAAACCGGCCCCAGCCTCTACCGGATTGAGGTGGCCGTAGGGCCCGGCAGCGGCGTCAAGATCCTCAACCAACCTGTGCCCCCTTCCTTCCGCGAGAGCACCAAGGTGGGCGAGCAGAACGTCTATGCCAGAGCCAAGAACCTGTTGGGCGATCGGGACCCACGCGGCCATGAGTTCTCGATCCAGCTGCGGGCCATGGACAACGACCGCAGCGGTGCTGGCCTTGGCCTACCGGTGCTGCTGGCCCTGGTCGGCGGCCTGCTTGAACGCAACACTCGCGGCGGCACCATCGTTGTGGGCTCCCTCAGCCTGGGGGGCTCAATCGAGATGATTCCCAACGCTTGACACCATCGCCGAATTGGCCGTGGAGAAGCAGGCCAAGGTGCTGCTGATGCCCGTCTCAGCTCGCCGTGGGCTCAACGACCTACCAGACGAACTCTGGACCAAGATCTCGATTGAGTTCTACAAGGATCCAGAGGATGCGGTGTTTAAGGGTCTCGAAGAATAGAAATTGCGCTCGCCATGCGACGCCACCATCCGCGCAGCATTGGTATCATTCGTTTATCAAAACAAAAGGCCAGACTGCTCTACAGATCTATCAAGGGAATTTCATGATAGACTTCCACTAAGAATTGCCACTGCTTGCGCAATATGACTGGCCTGGGATAGTAGAGGCGGCGATTAAGCGAATTGGCAGTCACTACTATTTCAACCTTCCACTAGAGTGCATGATTGATAAGTATTCCGATGGCGACCAAAAAGATAAGGACATCACTTTCTGGCCCAGTACACCGAACGCGACTGGTGCTATGAGCTCTATCACCAGCTGCGCCCAGAAGTGAATGAGCGAGGCATAGACACATCATCGCCCGAAGGTATCCGCCTCTCAGGCGAGCCAAGCAAGCGCACTAACTACAATCCAAGGATGAGGCGAAGCCCATGGACCCAAAAGAAAAACTGCCGAATACCCGACATCCTTCTTCATTGTCCGCGACATGATGACTTGCAGGTCTTTGCGCTCGAAGCCAAGAGAGCAAGGAAGACGCTTACTGGGAGCATCACGAATCAAGAAGAAATCATCGACGATCTAGTTGCCCTATCGGAGTATATTCAAGGCCTCGGCTACTGGTATAGATTCTTTATTGGCCTGGGATTTAACTCGAATAGCCTTCGTGGGATTTTTGAATCTATTCAGACTCCTCTACGAGAGCAGATTTCCTCGGTCGCTGAGAAAACCACTGTCTTCGCCATGCAAGATGGGGAGCGCGGTGATGACTTTCCTCGGGAATGTATTAGGTTTCGACTCAGTAACTGTTTCCAGGACAGTCCGTAAACCGGAGTTTGGCTGAGTTCAGTTCTTACTTGTATTTGCGGCTCCGTAGTCATTTGCCTTCGGGTCGACACAGGGAAACTTTACTTCGCAAAAAGTATTAAACAATCTTTGTATTCAAGATCTAAACTTTGCGGCGAAGGGCGATTGCTCCAGGCGACTTTTAACCTCTTTATCCATTGACTGGATATGCGATTGCCCCGATCAAGGCATCAAGCTGATCATGGGCTTTATTGTCGCCTAGCATTAGACGAATCTCCTTCAAAAACGAACACAGAGTAGAGTCGTAATCCCAGAGCCCGGCAGTTTCCAAAAGCCCTTTTATCTCAGGCCTGACATCA
>JAPLID010000119.1:0-1236 GCA_026389285.1 Cyanobacteriota bacterium | reverse complement strand
GAGCAACTGCTCGCGTTCATATCTTAGGCAAGCATCTTCCTGAGCGAAAAAGATGCCGTCAGCAGCGAGATAGCCAGTCACTTTTTCCATGTGGCATTAGATCAAATAATAAGGGTTTATTATGCTTTATCCCGAGTGGCGACGCCAGCTTGCAACCGATGGCTTAGTCCCTGGGATCCCACGACTCCCCCAATGGCCTCCCTCCGGCCCTCCCCATGCTGCGGCCCTCGCGCCATGGCTCTGCAAGCCGGCCTTATGGGGGAAGCGGTGCCCCACGGCGCGTGGCGGCGGGGCGCTCAGCCGGCCCTTGCGCGGGTCCGCCTCCGGGTCGAGTCCTCCGCTGCGGCGGCTCTGGACGGCCCATCAGGTCGGGATCGGTGCGTCCCCGGCAACACCACTGCCGGTGCCCTGGTTTGCCCAGTTGGATTCCGCCACAGATCAGGGAGGGCGCATGTGCTTCACCTCCAGCTGCGCCATGCTCCTGGCCTTCCTGAAACCGCTGTTCTCTCAGGTCCCAACGGCGACGACCAGTTCCTGACCAGGGTCCAGCAGTTCGGAGAAACAACCGAGGCAGCGGCCCAGATCAAGGCCCTCGCCAGCTACGGCATCAAGGCTCGCTTCTCCACCCAGGCTCGCTTCTCCACCCTGGAAGAACAGATCGCCGCCGGCATCCCCGTCCCCTGCGGCTCCCTGCACCGCGGCCCGATCAGCAGCCCCGCGGGCGGTGCTGGCAGAAGGCTGATGACGTGGAGCGGGCGCCGTTGCTCAAGGGTGAATCCGGCGAGCCGGCGCTGGCGCTCTCCACCGATGCCATCCGCGCCGTACGGCCTTCCCTGATGGATTGATGCAAACCTTCCAAAACCTGAGTTCGATCTCAGCACTGCATGGCTCAGTCCAAGGCAAATGGATTGAGCAAGGTCACTCCGCAGCCGGCAAAGTCGGCGACGTTCCGTGTCACCACAGTGAGCCCATGCACCAGTGCGATGGCAGCGATCTGCTTATCGAGCGCATGTTGAGGGTTCGGTACGCCTAGCCGCCCCCAGACCTGGGCGGCATCTCCATCCAGAGACAACACACGGTCGCCATAGTCGATCAACACCTGCTGTAACCACTGCTCCTGTTCGGCGACGATTAGGTAGGCGGGTCCGCGCAACTACATAGGCGGGTCTCAAGACGCGACAACAGGGTTCCGATTCCGGTCTGGAGCCCTGCGATGCCTGCCCCTCTGTCGTTGCG
>JAPLID010000033.1 GCA_026389285.1 Cyanobacteriota bacterium | reverse complement strand
TGGCGGCCTCAAAACCGGCTGGGACGTGATCATCGCCGCCCTGTTGGGAGCTGAGGAATACGGCTTCGGCTCGGTGGCGATGATCGCCGAGGGCTGCATCATGGCCCGCGTTTGCCACACCAATAACTGCCCGGTGGGCGTGGCTACCCAGAAAGAAAACCTGCGCAAGCGCTTCCCCGGCGTGCCCGAACACGTGGTGAATTTCTTCCTGTTTGTTGCCGAGGAGGTGCGTCAGCTGCTGAGCGTGCTCGGCGTGGCCCGGCTCGAAGAGCTGATCGGCCGCAGTGAATTGCTGCAGCCCCGGGCCGTGGCTCTCGCCAAAACCAGCGCCCTTGATCTCTCCTGCCTGATTGATCCGATCCCCGCCGCTGCTGATCGCAGCTGGCTTCAGCACGACGCCCAAGCCCATGGCAATGGACAAATCCTGGAAGATCAGCTTCTTGCCGACGCTGAGGTGATGGCGGCTATCGAGGGCCACGGCCGCGTGGCCCGCACCCTGGCGATCGTGAACACAGATCGCAGCGTGGGCGCCCGCCTCTCCGGTGAGATCGCCGCCCTCCACGGCAACACCGGCTTCCAAGGCCAGCTCGATCTCACTTATCTAGGTGCCGCGGGTCAGAGCTTCGGGGCCTTCGTGCTTCAGGGCATGAATGTGCGCTTGGTGGGTGAAGCCAACGACTATGTGGGTAAGGGCCTCAATGGCGGACGCCTCACCGTGGTGCCCCCTGCCGGCGTCAACGACCCTGGTAACCAGGTGATCCTGGGCAACACCTGTCTCTATGGCGCCACAGGTGGAGAGCTGTTTGCCCTAGGCCGCGCCGGTGAGCGCTTTGGCGTGCGCAACAGCGGGGCAAAAACCGTGGTCGAGGGCGCCGGCGATCACTGCTGCGAATACATGACCGGTGGGGTGGTGGTCGTGCTGGGCAGCACCGGTCGCAATTTGGCCGCCGGCATGACCGGTGGTGTGGCCTTCATCCTTGATGAGAGCGGTGGTTTGGCGGAGCGGGTGAACCCGGAGATCGTGGCCATAGCTGAGCTCACAACCCCTGAGCAGGAGGCCCTGCTCAAGCCCCTGCTGCAGGCCCATCTCGACGCCACCGGCAGCGCCAAGGCCGCAGCGATACTGGCCGATTGGTCCACCTGGAAGTCCCAGTTCAAGCTGCTGGTGCCCCCCAGCGAGATGGCCAGCGTGGGTCTGGAGCAGCGCGAAGCCGTTGTGGCCTAGCGCGGGTGCTCCCGCACCAGCGCCTTCTTCGGTGGACGGTCCCGCGCTGGTGAGTGGACCTTGGTCTGCCGAGCTTCTTGGGCTTAGATAGAAATGGGGCTGAGTTTCAGGTGGATCATGTTGTCGTCATAGTCGAGGTCACCACCGCCGGCTTGATCCTCCAAGCCGATCACACCGTTGCCGAAGCTCTTGAAATGGTTTATGCCATAAGGGTTGGCGGCAGGGAAGGCGTAGAAGGTCTGTAGCCCCCGGTTTGGATCCGCTACGGATGCATAGGGCGCCAGAAGCCGAGACTCCGACAGATTGAGGCTGGTGCTGTTGCTGGTGCGATTTGCGCTCGAGAACCCGACAAGATCCTGGCTCCGGTTGGCAAAGGCAAGGCTGCCATAGGCTGAATCACCTGGGGCAACGAGGGCGCCGCTGACCGGATCGCGGATGCAGCCGTCCAGGTTGTCGATGGCATAAAACCCCACGACTGAGGTGAAGGCCGCCTCCCGGGCCACCTCAATTTTGGCCTCCATGGTGAGACCGGCTAGGCCACGGAAATCGAGGACGGCGGCCTGCGTCTGACTGCGGCTCACAAAGCTGTTGAGATCCTGGGGCTTCTCCTGCGCCTCCAGCTCGATCCGCAGGCCACTCCCGCTGCCGAGCTGCAAGCGGGCGCCGGCAATGCCGCTGGCAGGCAGGGATTGAACGGGGGTTAATGACAAGGCGGTGAGAGATCCATCCCAATCGGAGGGGGCTGTGCGTTCCAGTTCGAGCAGCACCAGCTCTTGATCAGCGCGTAGCCAAAGCTGTCGGTCGCGGTCAGCTCTTGAGGCCAGAGGCGCCGGATCGGAATCCTGATAACTGAGCAGGGTGATGGCCCGCCGGCGGCGCTCCGCTTTGCTGAGATCAGCCAGGATTTCCCCTCTCTCCAGGGCAATGCCGAGCACGGTTCCCCCCTGCGCTGGTGCGGCGAGCAGCGACACCCGCATCGACTGCAGCGTGCCTACCTCCAGGTCGCTGGTAGAACCTGCTGGATCCTGGATCACGAAGTACAGGTTGCCGTTGGCCAGAACCGCCAGGTCGGCGCGACCGCCCTGCATCAGGGCGGTCTGCAGGCTGGCGCCGCTTGCTGTCGTGCCCGCGGGTTGCCAGATCAGCGTGTCAAGCGAAGTGTTGTTGTCGAAGTCATAGACCCCGGCCTCGCGAACGGCCTCGGGCGAGGTTTGGCCAGGATCTAAGAGCGCAACTAGGCCACTGCCGCTGCTGCTGTTGGCTAGGGCAATGCGCTGGGTAGCAGGTGTCCCCGTGAGCAGCAGTTGCACCAGCTCGGCTCCAGGCTCTAGGCCGGGCGTGCGACTTCTCAGAAGGCCCAGCTGGTTGGCATCGAGGCTGGTGCGCAGCACCCGCATGCTGCCGCCGGGGCCTTGGCGGGTGGGTTCCACCAGCAGCGGCGCAGGCGGCAGCGTGTCCAGCACCTCGTCGCCATAGCTGGCGGCGGTGGCATCGGCGATCAGTTGGCCGTCGCGATACCAGCGGTAGGTCAGCTCGGGATCCGCCGCCAGGCCATCGCTGTCGATGGGACTGTCGGCACTGAGCAGTTCCTGGCCGGCCACCGGGGCGGCCATCAGGGCGGCACTGCTGCCGGCGACAGCGATCTTCTGGCTGAGGCTGACCCGGCCCTGTTGCACCCAGAGCTGCAGATTGCTGCCGGCACGCTCGTAGACGCTGTAGGCCAAACCGGCATCCAGCTGATCGCCGATCAGCACATAGGGCGTGCGCACGTGGAAATTCACGCTGGCCATACCGCGGCTCTCAAGCTTGAGGCGGTGCAACGGTGTGTTGAGCAGGGGGGCTTCGTCGATTTCCAGGGTGTTGTTGATCGGAATCTCGATCGCCTCGATGTTGCGGATACGGCTGCCGAAGCCCACCAGGTTGAGGCTGGGATCCTCCAGATCGCTGTGCTGTGATGAGAAGAACAGGGTGTCGACCCCCGGGCCGCCATCGATCATGTCAATGCGTTGCAGTGCATCGACGCCGAGACGGTCATCGTCGAGGCCGCCTTTGAGCACGGCAACAAAATTGTTGTTGGTGCTGCGGCTGCTGGTGGGGGCTTGGGTGATCTGATCGCTGCTGAAACCGGGCCTCAGCAGCACCGGCTCACTGCCGATCGGCGGCAGGAAGGGATCGGGATTGCCGGGATGCAGCACCGCCAGCTCGCTGCCCGGCTTGATCTGGCCGCTGTCCTTGTTCTGGGCGTTGATCGTGAGCCGTCCGTTGCCGTCCATGGCGACCACATAGGGGCCGGGCTGGTTCAATCTTTCTGCGGACCATGCCAAGTCTTCGTGGTACCAACCGTTTCTCAGAACGTCGGCCAGTGATCGATCATGGCTTTTGGGCGATCGCTTGACCGTGAATGCAGTGTATGTAGGGTCGTAAAGAAGATTGCCCTTGGCGTCTTCGTCAACAACTGTATGAAGGTCCCGTCTTGAAGCCTCTAGCTCGCCAAGAGAGGTCATTGCGCTTGAGCCAATGATGGTGGCGCCTCGTTGGTCTACAAGGCTCTCGCCCGGATTGAGAATCTGCGTCGGAAGAAGGCGATTGTCCGATTTGGAAGCACCTTCGTAGAGCGTTACAAAGGCGCTCCGGGGGCCCACACGTTTTTCGGCGCCGGCGCCATAGCCTCCAAGGCCATCCCAGTTTCCAGATGCGGCATCAAAGGTCCAAAGATCCTTGCTGCCACTGTCGGGATTCTTTGATTTGTTCTGCCGGTTTACTAAGTGCAGGGCTCCTGTTGATGGCACGAATACGAGCTGGGCATCTTGGACCTTGTCCGTAGGCACTTCATTGGCTGCCAAAAAGCCATTTTCAAACCACCCAGCCATGCCAACAACGCCTTTGGGGGGCAATAGGCGGTAGGCGTCGTCGGTATTCCAGAGGTTGTAGTATGAATCAGGATTTTTGAACTGCTGGTTATCCACTCCGGCCTTAAGGAGGTAAAGCCAGCCGTTCGGGGCCAGGTAAACCCGATCAACATCGCCATTGCCCCAGGTCTTAACGGCGAAGTCGTCTTTGGTACGGATGATCTGCAGTTTTCCGTCCCTCAGTATCAGCTCATAGGAATTGCGCGGCTGTGTCCACAGCGTGGAGCCGTTGCTGGCGCTGACGGTGAGGCGGCCGGCGTTCTCGCCATCGCTGGGGATTGAAAGGGTGGCGCCGTAGGGATCGGCGTGCACCTGCAGCAGGTCGCTGCCGATCCTGCCGCGCATCAGCAGCTCCTGCTTGCCAGCCGAACCAAGCTGATGCAGGGTGTCGTCGACGCTGGTGCCGTCGTTGCTGGTGGTGGTCATCAGTGCATCCGGTGACAGACGGGATGCGCCATAAATGAAGATCGAATGGGGGCGCTGTTGGGCATTTCCACTGACATAAAGTTGATTGCTGGAGAACCCAGCCTCGTCAAAGCCGTCGCCATTGATATCGCCAATGCCGCCTGTGCGATAGGCGGTGGCTTCGCCTGGCAGGGATTCAATCGTGTAGCCATAGGCAGCCCAGGCTTTGAGTCGATCAGGTGATGATGTCCCGTTGTCTTGTTTGGCGTCCCAGAATGCTGGGATGGTGACGTTGCCCTGGCCCGTGCTGTTGCCCAGGTAAACAAAGCTGTAGGGTCCGTGCTTCAGCGGTGAGGAGGAATTGGTAAGCGGCGCCGGGCTGGTTGGCGAAAACAGCAGGTCGTCACGTCCATCGGCATTCACATCACCGACGAAACGCGCTAGCTGGGTGCGTTGAAGAGTTGATCCATCGGGCGCAGGTTGACTCCTGACAAACCTAAGCGTGGATGGCTGCAGAAATGACTGGCGATTGCCAGTCAACAGATCGATCTGGTTGCCGCCATGATCAATCAGCAGATCGGCAAAGCCATCGCCGTTTAGGTCGCCGCTACTCAGGGCGCTGGGTACGCCACTGGGGCCAGTCTCGATTGACAATGACTGAACCGCTTTCTTGAAAGGATCGGATGAATCACGATGCGGCGTCAGCAGTTGCAGTCCCCAGCCAAGTTTTGGAGTGCTGCTCCAAAACTTGGCCAGATCATTTCCATAGAGCGCCAGTTCGTCGATGCCATCGGCGTTGCTGTCGAGGGCGATCAAGCCGTCGATCCCAGGTTTATTGCCGCTGGGCCTCTGTCCTGATGCCAATAGCTTGCTGCCGCCAAACTGCAGTCCAGTGGCGCTGCCCCAGAAGAGGCTCAGCACCGGATTGGAACTGGATAGTGTCATTCCCTGGTTGACGACCGCCAGGTCGTCGTAGCCGTCACCGTCGAAGTCGCCGCTGGCCAATTGCGAGATCGGGTCGCTGCTGCCGCTGATGCTGAGCAGCTTGCCAGCGGTATTCCAGCGGGTCTGGGCATCGCCCTGCACGCTCAGATTGGGAGCCCCATGAAGCAGCTTCAGCCCATCATTGGTGTAGGCGATCAGATCGCCAAAGGCATCCCCATCGAAATCACCGGCCACCACCAGCGGCACCTGATCAGAGGCCAGGGGTGTGCCAGCTGGCTTGAGATCAAAGCTGCTGAGCAACAACTGTCGCTGCTCGTACTCGACGGCGGCACCGAAGCGGATGCGCAGCTTGGTGGCATCTGATTGCTTCGCTGGATCTGGTGGATCTGCCTGAAGCCAATCGTTGTTCTCACCCAGCAGGGCGTAATCGCCATAGCCGTCGCCGTTGAGATCGCCCAGAGCAAGCGGCACGCCGCTAAAGGGCAGCAGATAACCCACCCCCTGGGTGAAGGGCACATCGAGCGACTGATTGGGGCCAAGCCAGGGGCGGCCCCAGGCCAGGTGGGTCTGGCCGGCGGGAACAAGCTCGATGTCGCCATTGGTCTGCCGCTGCTCCCTGGCGAACAGGGCTGTTGGGCTGCCGAGGAACAGGTCGTCGCCGCCGATGCCGGTGCTGCTGTCTTTGTTGACATCCCCCAGGCCAACCACGCTCTGGCCCAACTGATAGCCCGGCGGGGCCTCGAAGGTCTGGAAGGGACTGTCGGGGGAGGTGGCGTCCAGGTCGAAGCGGTTGCCGGTGGTCTTCAGCGCTGCAAGGCCGTAGCGGTTCTGGCTGCCGAAGGCTACGTACACCCGTCCTGCGCCACCGTCCTCGAAGGGGGCGCCGATGGCCAGATCTTGGTTCTTGTCGTCGTTGAGATCACCCGCGGCCGCGAGGCTGGCCCCGACGCGGCCGCCGTCCTGCTGACCCTCGAAGGTCACGCCGGCTTCCACTGAGACCGACCCGAGGTCGACCGCTTCCCCCCAACGGGCTGTGCCGTTGCCGAACCAGGTGACCACACGCCCCCCGTCCGCAGGGTGCCATCAGGGGTGTACTGAGGGGCACCGATGGCCAGATCCTTGATCTCATCGGAGTTGAGATCAAGGGCCGCCAGGGCGGATCCCAGTTCCTCGCCGAACCCGAAGCTGCCCGGTGGCGGCGGGCCTTCGCTGGCGAGCCGCGGCCCATCGTCATCGTTGCCCCGATCGTTAACCCGGAGCTGTCCCTTCAGGATCAGGGCTGTTTTGCCGCGGACCAGCGACTCCACGTCACCCTGGAAGGCGTCCAGCTTTCCAGTGCCCTTGATGGCATAAACAGCGCCGGCAGTGGCCACCACCGGCCCATCGCCAAAGACGGAGGCGGCCCGCACCGGCAGCGCCTTGGGGGCGCCGATCGCCAGGTCGGTGTTGCCGTCGTGGTCGAGGTCGATCGCGGTGATCGCCGTACCGAAGTCGGTGCTGCCGGTCTCGCCGTTGCTGTTCGGATCGCTGATCACCCTCGGGTTAAGGGAGCTGACCGATTGACGGCCCGTCCGTTTCAGCTGCAGCGTCTCGCCGTCGATGATGACGACGCTGGAGGATCCGGGGGAGCCGATGATCAGCTCATCGGTTATATTTTTATTCCCTTTATCGCTATTCAGATCGGCGGCGGCCAGGGTCGAGCCGAACAATCCGCCGGCCATCTGCTCGATGATCAGGCTGTTGCTATCAGTGAGGATCAACGGCTTGTTCGCCGTCTGTCTGTTTTCGGCCCAGGCTTGAATCGTGCGGGCGGCCACCACATACACGCGGCCTGGTTTGGTGCCATCGAGGGGATTGCCGGGAGCGCTGATCGCGAAATAGTCCGTCCCATTGAGCCTCAGTTTCACCATCGCCGTGCCGAAGCCCGCCCGCCCATCCAGCACCGCCAACGCTGGCTCCGGCTGGATCAGCACATTGAGCTGGCGTCGGCCCTGGCTGGCCGCGACCGGTTCATCCAGCGACTGGATGTCATTGAGCTCCTTCCAATCCATCCCCGGATTGGCGGCGCTGCTGGCCGTGGCGGCCACGAACAGGGCATAGACCTGGCCCAGGCCTTCCTGGGCACCCGGATCGGCCACCAGGGCAATGGTGTGATCAAGGGAGGGGGCGGTGCTGGCGTCGGCCGCCTCGCCGGTGCTGGCCGCAGCCGCCTCACCGGTGCTGCCCGTTAGCGGGCCCAGCAGGCTGATGCCGGCATCGATGGCGCGCATGCGGATCGCGTCGTTGTCCTGCACGCCGGCGCTGACGCTCAGGATCGCCAGGCCGCTGTCGCTGGCCACAGGCGTGTTGCCCAGCAGCAGCTGGGGCCGTGAGACCGCGAGTTGGTCGGCGGGCAGGCTGAAATCGACCGCAAACGCGGTGGTGCGATATTCGAGATTGCCGTTGTCCAGCAGCGGGATCGCCACTGAGACCGAGGACTCTCCCGCTGCGAAGGCCACCGTGCCCTCTCTGTGTTGATACTGGGAGCCTGCGGAAGCGGATTGGTCGCGGGTGCTGTAGTTCAGCGTCAGCGCCTGGCTCAGATCGCCGGAACGCTGCAGGTTGATCACGGCGCTGGCATCGCCTTCGCTGCTGGTGCCGGCCTCCGCCCAGATCTGGCTGCGCTGTGCGGGGCCGCTTGGGTTGAGCTGGAGCTTGAGCTGGGAGCCGCTGATCGCGTCTTGGTTAGCCAGGAGCAGGGCATTGGGGTCCTGCTGCAATGGCGCACTCCAGCGCGCGCCTTCTTTGAAAAGGCTCGGGTCGTAGGTGCTTTGAAACAGGAAGCTGCGACCGGTGGTCGCATCCAGGGTGGTCCAGGCCAGCAGCACGGCGCCGGTGGGCTGTTGACTGGCATCGCGCAGCGCCAGGGCCTGAACTTCGCCGATGGAGGGGGTGCCGGCTTCGCCGTTGGGGTTCTCCTGCAGCTTGTGGGCAGGGGTCCATTGGCCGCTGCTGGGGTCCTGGAACGCGGCCCACAGCTCGTCGATCGTGGCTCCTGTCCCGCTGCTGCGGCTGTGCACCCAGGTGGCCAGGATGCGGTTACCCACGGCGGTGTAGGTGCTCAGATGCTGTTGGCCCTGCACGGCACTGCCGAAATCGGGCAGGAGCGTGGGGGTGTTCCACTGTCCATCACTGCGCTGGCTGGCGGTGAGCACCCGCATGCCGGCCGTCGCCCGCTCCAGATCGGCTTCGCTCACGGTGTTGGGCGCTCCGATCACCAGCTCGCGCTGACCCTTGCCGGCAAAGTCGCCGGCGGCGGCGCTGGCGCCGGTGAGGCTGTTGGGACGGCTGCCCTGCAGGAGCTGGGCGCGTTTGGCCAGCAGTTCCTGCTGCAGTTGCAGTGGCTGGCGGCCAATGGTCTGGCGGCCGAGCAGCAGCACATTGTTGCCACTGTTGCTCTCTGCATAGGGGTCTTGAATTAGCAGATCGGCCATGCCATCGCGGTTCCAGTCGCCGATGGCGCTCAGCTCACCCCCGGCATCAAGCAGCAGGCCTCCCTGCTCCACCGCCAGAGGCGTTGTGCCCGGAACCAGGGTGACACCTCCATAGAGCACAGCGCTCTGGCCGGGGCGCGTCTCCAGGGCCGTCCCTTCGCTGTTGGGCCCGCGGTAGCTGGCCTGGGAGAAGGCCACATCGTTCTTGCCATCGCCGTTGAAATCGCCCAGGCCAGCCGCGTTGAGGACACCTGGGGCGTTGCTGGTGATCAGCCGGGCTTTGAGGGCTGTGGCGGCCCGATCAAGTCGGAGGTCACCTGCATCACTGGCGAATCTCCAGGATCCAGCACCGTCGGCGGCGCTGGTATCGACCTTGACGGCACCGATGAAGCTCCCACTGGCGAGATCGAAATCGATGCTCTGGTTATTGATTGGGTCGGAGCCTTGCCATTGGTCCTGAATCTGTGGGCTGAGAGCCAACTGGCTCTCGCCCTGGAGCCCATCCACCCGCAGGGCCACCCAATTGAGTTCCGGCGCTGTACCGCTGCCGGGCTTCGTGCTGCTGATTTTGCCGTCGCCATTGAGGTCCTGGCCGCTGAAGCTAAGGACGTAGCGATGGCCGGTGCCAGCTTGCCAGTCGCCATTGATCCAGCTGGTGGTGAAGGTGGTGGGCTGAGCTCCCTCGATCAGGCTGCCGCTCTGATCCACAACCGGCAGCACGCTGGCCGCTTCCCAGAACACCGGCATCAAAGCGTTTCCGAAGACCAGAGCGGCCATGCTGTCTGTACTGAGCACGACATCGCCGTAGCCATCCCCGTTCACATCGCCGACGGAGCTGGCCTTGTGGATCACAAAGCGGCTCTGACTTGTCTGACTCGAGCGATCCCCCACCAACAACGAGCGATCGAAGTGGGGAATCGCCTGTTCCGGGCCATCCAGCACTCCGCCCTGGAATGCTTTGCGCTTCAAGGCAGCACGGCTGCTCCAAAGTTCCACCGTTCCCGCGAAATCACTGTCGGCGGCATAGCCGATCAGGGCATCGCTGTGTTGATCGCCGTTGAGATCCTGGCCTCCCGCCAGGATCGTTCCATAACCGCTGCTGCCGCTTACTCCGCTGAAGGTCTGTAGATAAAGGTCGCGGGTGTTGGAGTTCGCCTGCAGCCCATCCACATCATCCAGGGTGATGCTTCCCTGTTTGAGCCCTGGTAAATTCTTGAGTGAGTAGCCGCCATAGATCATGTAGACAAGACCGGCGCCGTTCTCATCCTGCGGGGCGGAGGCAAAGATCTCCGAAAACCCATCGCTATTGGTGTCTCCCCCATCTGCCACCCGCTGACCGAGGCCGCTGAGGCTGCCAGACACATGCGAGCCGAGAATCACCAGGCCCCGACTGGGGTCGCTGTTCGCTTCCAGCGCAGACAGATCGCTGATGTTACTGAGAGCGGAGCCATTGAGTATGTACAGGGCACCGGCGCCGTCGTTGCTGCCGCTGGCTCCGGCGATCAGGCTGTCGCCCTGCCAGCCCTGACGCAAGGATCCTGTCGCCACCAGGCTGCTGCCCAGCTGGGCCCAGACCCGGTCGCTTGGTAATCCCAGCTGGGGGGTCTCGCCGTCAAGAACGGAAGCTGTTCCAGCCTGAGCAGGATCGGATGCGATGCGATAGAGCGTGCCGGGTGCCAGCTGGCTGATCGGCAGCAGCAGAGGATTGTCGGCAGCGATGTGGCTTCCAGCCACCGCCAGGCGGCCGTCGCTGAGCTCAACCAGGGTCACATTGCTGGTGAAGCCGGCGGAACCTGCGATGGGCTGCAGCGAGTTCGGATCCCAATCAATCGTCAGGCCATCTGACCGCCGAGTGCCGCGCACCCAGCAGAGTTCAAAGATGCCAGTGTTGCCTGGAAGTACCCGTGTGACGACGCCAATGGCAGAATCATCGGGCCTGACTAGCTGGCTCAAAGGTTGAATTGAGAATGAATTAGCTATGTCTTGGCTATTTAAAATCTGATCATTTAGATTGCGAATTATGGATGAGCTAGTAAAGCTAGCTGTTGCGGCTGAGGTGATTTGAACGCTGGATTGCAGCGCTTTTGTCTTGGGCTTTGAATCCGTTAATGGCATGTCATATTGAGTGCGGAAATTAAACCATAAATATCGGAAATTCAATGCAAGCTTGAGCGCAGATTTGGCACTAAAAGACCCGCCATCAAGAAGGTTCCATGTCCATGTACCCTTGATTGCTGCCGATGCATCTGCTTTTAGGAGAAAGCTATCGAACTTTATTTTCACCCCTACTTTTGGTCCGGTGCTGATTTTTCTTTCAGGATTGGTGTTCGGCTGCTGCAGGCCGCTGCTGTCATTTGTTAAAATTGCATCCGTTGAATTGCTGGCGGCATATAAAGGAGCCAAGCTTGCTTCTTTAAGCATGCCTAGAATTAGGTTGTCTGCGTTTACAGGTATCGCTGGGGCTGACGCCGCAGCAGTTAATTTCCCGCTGAAGAGATTAACAATGGGAATTATATAGGTTTCCATTGCATCCACCGGTGGCAAGACGTTTTCGGTGATTGCTTTTGCTGTGGGATGATCAAGAATATCCGTAAAAAATTTGGGATTTATGTTTGCTGTTAGCTCTGTTTTAGGAGTATTTGAGTCTGCCGCTTTCCCTTCTTTGTCGGTGAAATAAATTGCTGGTAAGGCCGAGGAAAGCCCAAAACCCTTGCTAGCATAGTCCAAGGATATGCCTAGGGTGGCACTAATCTGAATTAAGCCTATGCCAAAGCTATATATCGGATTACTTACTTTGAATGAAAGCGAGACATTGTCGCTAAATTCCCATTTTGATGTATCCGCCCAGTCATTGATGTCTGCTGTACCTTGAAAGCTAAAGCTGACGGCAAGCTTGGAAGCGTCTTTTTTGTCATCAACACCATTATCATTGTAAAATTTAACTCCACCAACATCGCTTACTTCCTCTGTAGGTTCTTTTCTTTCTCTCTCTCCGGTCTGTTTATTCCACTTGGGCTTTAAGGTGTTGCTGCCGCCAGAATTCCACCAGTTCTTGTCAGAGGCTTTTTTCTCGAATTCGAGTCCGTACTGGAAGAAGCCCTTTAGATTGTTTTTGAAGCCATTTTCCAGTACGGATTTAATACTGGTGCTATTCCCAATTGTCATTATAAATTCATTGTGCATTTCCCAATTATTTTCAAGCTCTTTTTCAAATAGTTTGTAATATGTCACCCCTGGGCCCGTGGATAGTATGTCTGGATTGAATCCAAATTCTTTGTTTGGATTTATTTCAGCCTCTTTCGGAAAGTTTTTGTCCGCCAGCTTGATTGTTTCAGGGGAATCTGTATTTGTGCTACGTGCTAAGGCGGCTACTTGTTGACTTCCGTTTGCTGTTGATGGCAGAACCTTAGAGGCGGGAGTAAATACCAATCCGCCAAGCGGGCTCACATAGCCCAGGCTGCTGTAGGCCTGGTTGTTCTCATTGCCCAGTCCACTCAGCCAGCTCAGCTTGAGCACCGGTAGTCGTGTGCCATCAGGAGCTCGGTTGGGCCCTGGCTCTATGCTCAGCTCAGCGCCGCTCTGGGCATTGGGCACGATCGCAGCTCCATCCCACAGGCCTGGCCGGCTGGGATTGAGCATGTAGGCCACATTCACCTGATTGTTGAGGTTGAAGGCCAGGTTCTGGCCCACCTGGCGCACACCGTTGTCCTGCAGGGTTTCGCCGCTGAGTAGTTGCAGCTGCGATGGATTTTCACCGGCTGAGCGCAGCCTGCTGATCTCGCTGGTGTCAAAACTCACCAGGCCGGTGCCCCCAGCCGGCAGGGTCACCCCGGAACGGGGGATGTCCACAAAGCCGCCCAGCGGGCTGAGGTTGAAGCTCTCCCAGGTGGGGGTCACCCCTGGGGTGAGCAGCTCACTGCGTCGCGTGAAGAAAGGCGAATCGAGCGGCACCGGCTTGAAGATGGACTTCTCGCTGTCCCACATCTGCAGCACGCCCTGATCATCCAGGCCCCACACCTGGGCCTGATCGATCATGTGCAGCTGGCGGATGTGGCTGCCCACGCCGGCCGCCCGCAGTGCGAACCCCTCGCTGCCCGCATCCCAGCGCCAGAGATTGCCGCCGTCGTCGAGGCCCCAGGGGGTCTGGTCGTCGCCGACTGCCAGCAGCCGCAGTTGCGGGCCTGCGTTCAGCGTGATCGGTTTCAGATCGGCGAGAGTCTGGCCCTGGGCCAGGGCGCCGGGCACGTAGGCCACGTTGCTGCCGCCGTCGAGGGGGGCATCGCGCAGCAGCCAGAGGCTGGGAGCCGTAGTGCTGCCGCGGGCTGCCACGATCTGGCGCCAGCCGCTGCCCAGGTTGGGCAGGGCGGTGGCGGGTTGGTTGGCGTCGCCCTGCATGCTGCCGTCCTGGCGGATGAAGCGGTTGCTGGCGTCGTCGTACACGCAGGCGATGCCTTCGTTGTCGAGGGCCCAGGCGCGGCCGTCGCTGCTGGCCGTGATCGCCAGGTAGCCCGCCGTGTTGTCCATGTCGACTGGGCGCATGCGCAGGCTGGTGGAATCGAAACGCTCCACGCTGCGGCCGTCCTCGGCCAGGCGCCAGAGGGTCTGCAGGCCGCCCAGGGCCAGATGGCTCTGGCTGGGCACGCTGCCGGCCGGATCGATGCGGACCAGGCCGCTGCTCTGGGTGGTGGTGTAACCCTGGTAATCGGTGGTGGTGGCCTCGAAGCGGTAGACGCCTGGTTCGGTGGCCAGCAGGATGCTGTTCTGTGGGGTTCCGTCGCTGGCGATGGCCTCCCCATCGCGGAACCACTGCACCCGGTCGATGCTGCGGATGCCCTCGGGATCGCCGCTGAGGCTGGCCACCAATTCCGCCACCTTGCCGTTACCGGCACTGAAGGCCTGATCGGCGGGACCGGTAAAGCTGTAGGGGCGGACCTGTATCCGCGACTGGCCGTTGTCGATCTTCTCCACCTGCACACTTAGGGGCGCCAGGGTGTGGCTGAAGCCCGGCAGATCCAGGTAGGTGGGAGTAACGCTCCACGTGCCCTCTGAGCGGGCATCAAGATTGATGGAGGCCTGGTCGCCGGCACCGCTCGCCTGGCCGTTGCGCTGCCACAGGTACTGGTTGTCCGAGGTGTCGCTGCGGTCGCCATTGGGGTCGCCACTGATCTTTGCGGTGAGCCGATCGCCCTCCTGCACGCGCAGCGGGGAGCTTTGCCCTTCGGGATTGGCCTGGCCGTTGGCGATCAGGCTGAGTAGTCCCTGTCCCAGCTCATCGATGCGCATGTTCTGCCAGGGAGACACCAGATGATCGATGTCGCCGAAGATCAGCGGGGCGCCATTGTGATCGCCGCCCGTTGCGGCATCGCCCCAGCTGATCGCCGTACCGTTGTTGCTCAAGGCGACGAAGGCGCCAGCGTTGCTGTAGAGCTTGGTGGCCGGTTGCTGCTCGAGCAGCCGTTGTGTTAGCTGTGGATTGGCGGGGATGGCACCTGTGGCCGGATCACCCCAGAGACCGATTTGACCATTGCTGGCCACGGCTGCAAAGGCACCGCCGCTGGCACGTACGGCCTGCCAGCTGGCATCGCTGGCTGTACCCGTTCAGGGGCCGTAACGCAGCAGCGCAGCATTCCACCCCTGATTGTTAATCAACGAGCGACCACAGACACCACGATCGTTAACAACCGGCTCAGGGATCTGGCAGTAGTGAGGGCATCACACCACCGCGGTGA
>JAPLID010000165.1 GCA_026389285.1 Cyanobacteriota bacterium | reverse complement strand
TCCCGGCGATGACGGGCGCACTTTGGCGCTGGAGCTGTTGCTGCGCCTGTGGCAGCGCAGTGAGGAGGGCCCGCTGCAGCGGGCCGCTGGGGAGGCAAGCCTGCTGCTGCTGGAACTGCCGATGGAGCTGATGAGCGAACAGTTGCCGCTGCTCAAGGCAAACTGGATCTGCGGCGGTGAAACGGCATCGCTCCTCAACAGCCTGGAGGATCTGGCGATCAGGGCCTGGCGGATCACGATCGCCAAGTACGAGCCGGTGAGCTTCATCGCCTGGCCGTGATCGGCCGTTGGCCATGCCCCCATCTGGGGACCTTCGACATCTGGTCCCATGGCCTGATGGGCGCCGAGCTACTCGATTCGATCAACGCGCAAGACCTGCTGCTGCCAGCCGAGCTTGCTGTCCCCGTCAGGGGCTGACGCCGGAGAACCTCGCCTAGACCTTGCCCGAGACGAGCACCACAACCAGCAACAAGGCCACCAACACAAGCTCACTCAGCATTGTCTCCATCGGCATGCCCGGTTCCCTGCTCAGATCCTTACTGTCGGCGATGATCCCTGACGACGCGCCCCCCAAGCGGGGGCAAAGCCTCACCGAATGGGGACTGGGCTTGCGGCAGGGTGTCGCATCAGGCTGATGAGCGAACCGGTCCAGCCTGGACCGCCTTGCCCGCTCTGCTGCCATGGCTACCTACAAAGTCACCCTCGTCAATGCCAACGAAGGTCTGAACCGCCTTGATCTGCCCGTCGCCATGCCGAGGAGGCGCTCGATTGAGGCGTTGCCCAGCCTCAGCCCCGCCAGGTGGGCATGCCGCCACTCACCAGGGTGCCGCGATGGCGCCAGAGCGCTTCCGGCGTCACCTGAACGCCGTGCTCAGCAGACAGCAGTACCGCAGCTTCGGTGGAAGCAGTAGCGGCAAAGGCCTGGGCAAATACGGCGTCGAGCTGCAGCAACTCTTTGAGCTGTTGTAGCGCCGCAGTGGAGGGATTGGCGGCCACGGAGGCCGGAAGGTCGCAGGTGGCCATGGGGCCTCCTTCTCAGAGTGATCTAATTCTAGGTACGGCGCAGCGGATCGAAAGGCTTCAGCTGATCGAGGGACAGGGCTGTGGGCTGAGGCTCTGCTGGCGCAGGGCCGTCATCTCCTGATCCACCTGAGCCAGGCGCTCCAGCACCAAACAGAGATCCACAGCCGTGAGCTCGCCGTCAGAGCTCCATTTCATGCAGGTGCGGCCCAGGCAGGTGCTGCCTAGCTGCCAATCCGTGGCGACGGGTGCAGCGGTGGCGCAGCGACTCGCTGTCCGTCGACGTTGAGGTCGATGGCTCTGCGCAGCTAGATAGGCGGGGTCTCAGGACGGGACAGCAAGGCTCCAAAGCCGGTCTGGAGCCCCTCGAGTGGTTCTCGTTCATGAGGGCTTGCTCGTGTGACTGGAAAGCTGGAACCAGAGCGCGATCGCTTCCTCTTCCACAGCTCGATCCTGTGCCTGGCAATATGCCGCCCGAATCGTCTGGGGCACCAGCTCATCGGCGCCGATGGACAGCTCAATGCCGTTGCCACCCACCTCACACCGCGGCAATGATGGCGATGCGTTGATTGGCATCTGCTGGTGAGCAGGCGCCTTGGCCAAGTTCACCAGCAGATTGGTGCGAGATCAAGAGGAAAGAGAAAATCTGGATTATTTCTGCTGAGCGGATGAAGGGTCAGCCTGGATCCAGGAAAGAGCACCTGATCCCCCGGCGCCTGGCTGCCACTCGCTGCCGGCAGCCCTAACCCAGCCAGTTGTAGTTTTGCTTCCACTCCGATACGGCTCTATTCCATGCCTTTTGCGATCCCCAAGGCGCTCGCCTTCAACCTCAACTTTGTGCATCCGCTGCTGATGTGGGTGGTGCTGGGCTTGACGCTCTATTCGATGGTGCTCGGCTTCAAGGCCAAGAAAACGCGCGAAGGCTCGCCGGAGCAGCGCAAAAGACTAATCAGGAGGCAGTTCGGCAAGCGCCATTTCCAGATCGCCAGCCTGGTGCAGGCCCTGATGGTGATCGGCACCCTCGGCGGCATAGCGGTCACCTACCTCAACAACGGCAAGCTGTTCATCGGACCGCACCTGCTGGTGGGCCTCGCCATGACCAGCCTGCTGGTGGTGGCAGCCGCCCTGTCCCCTGCCATGCAGGCCGGCAACCTGATCGCCCGCAAGATTCACATCGGTCTGAACATGAGCGTCGTCATCCTGTTCCTCTGGGAGGCGCTCACCGGCATGCAGATCGTCCAGATATTGCTGACGCCGCCGGCCTGAGCTCCTCAGGGGCTCTGCCGAGACCACAGGCTCTGCAGGGTGAGCACCGCCAGCGCGGTCATCGCCAGGGCTGCCAACACCTCTTGCGCCGGCGGCGTGATGGTCCTCTCCGTGATCAGGCTGGATGTTCGGCTGTAGCCCCCGCCAGTGTTGCCATCACCTCAGCCAAGGCCGCCCGCCAGTGCAGGGGCGGCAGGTTCAACTGCTGGCGGCTGCCGCTGCAGTCCAGCAGCGAATAGCTCGGGCGCTGGGCCGGTGTCGGGTAGTCCTCAGTGGTGATCGGCAGCACCGCGGCCCGCCGTTGCAACAGCCCCCGGGCCACCCCCAGCTCGCCGATGGCGACGGCGAAGTCGTACCAGCTGGCGGCGCCGGCATCGCTCCAGTGCAGGATGCCGCTGGCCTGGTGAGCAATGGCGGCCCAGCAGGCTGCCGCCAGGGTATGGGTGGCCGTGGGACAACCCACCTGATCAGCCACCACCGCCAGCGGTTGGCCCGCCTCGGCTCGCAGCCGGTGCAGGCGCAGCATCGTCAGGCAGAAGTTCCTGCCTACCGGCCCGTAGACCCAGCTGGTGCGCAGCACACAACAGTCAGAAGGCGGCAAAGCGGCACGCGCCAGCTGTTCTCCCTCCGCCTTGCTGCTGCCATAGACGCCCAGTGGCTGCATCGCCTGCTCGGGGCGATAGGGGCTGCCCTGCTCACCGTTGAACACGAAATCGGTGCTGACCTGAAGCAACCGGCCGCCGCTGGCGGCCAGGGCGCGGGCAAAAGCCTGGGGGGCGCCGGCGTTGACAACCCTGGCCAGTTCCGGTTCCTGTTCCGCCTGGTCGACCGCCGTGTAGGCACCGGCATTGAGCACCCAGTCCGGTCGGTGCTCGCGGACCGCTGCGGCGCAGGCTTCGGCATCGGCGAGATCGAGTTCGGCCCGGCCGCAAGCGATCAACTCCACACCCTCGGGCCTGGAGGCCCTGAGGGCCTGGCCCAGCTGGCCGCCGCTGCCGGTGAGCAACACCTTCAACTGCGGGCTCATGCGAACAGGTCTCCGGTGGCCTTGGCAGCGTCCAGGGTTGGGGCGGAGGCATCCTTGTCCGCCAGCAGGGGCTCGCTGCCGTTAAGCAGCTCCAGAGGCCAATCAATCGCGATGCTGGGATCATTCCAGTGCAGTGACCGTTCGCAGCTCTTGCTCCAGAAGCCGCTGGCCTTGTACAGCACCTCAGCGCTCTCGCTGAGGGTGAGGAAGCCATGGGCAAAGCCCACCGGCACCCAGAGCTGCCGGTGGTTTTCGGCGCTGAGCCGGGCTCCGACCCACTGGCCGAAGCTGGCCGAAGCTTGGCGTAGATCGACGGCGACATCAAACACCTCACCGACCACACAGCGCACCAACTTGGCCTGGGGTTCGGGTTGCAGCTGGTAGTGCAGGCCTCGCAGCACGCCGCGACTGGAGCGGGAGTGGTTGTCCTGACAGAAGTGGGGAACCTGTTCGAGCGGCAGCCCTAGGGCATCCGCGAAGCTGCGCTGGTTCCAGCTCTCGTAGAAGAATCCCCTCGCATCGCCGAAGACGCGGGGGGTGAGCAACAGGGGGCCCTCGATCGCTAAATGTTCGACCTGCACGTTCAGTTCAGCTCGTTGGATTGTTCAGTGGACTGCTCACCGATCAGCTCCAGAAGATAGGACCCATAGCCGCTCTTCTTCAGCGGCTGGGCCAGTTGATCCAGTTGGCCGTCATCAATCCAGCCCAGGCGCCAGGCCACCTCTTCCGGGCAACCCACCTTCAACCCCTGGCGATGCTCCAGGGTGCGGATATAGCTGGCTGCCTCATGCAGGGAATCGGGGGTGCCGGTGTCGAGCCAGGCCATGCCCCGGCCCATCAGTTCCACCTTCAGCAGGCCTTCTTCAAGATAGAGCTGGTTGAGATCGGTGATCTCCAGCTCGCCGCGGCTGGAGGGCTGCACCTGGCGGGCCCGCTCCACGACGCTGTTGTCGTAAAAGTACAGCCCGGTGACGGCATAACGGGACTTGGGCCGAACCGGCTTCTCCTCCAGGCTGATTACTTGACCCTGATCATCGAATTCCACCACGCCGTAGCGCTCCGGATCCCGCACCGGGTAGGCGAACACCGTGGCGGCTGGGGCACCAGATCATGGCCATGGAAGAGGTTGTCCCCGAGCACCAGTGCTGCGGGCCGATCCGCCAGGAAATCGGCACCGATCAAAAAGGCCTGGGCCAGCCCATCGGGGCTCGGCTGGATGGCGTAAGCGATGCTCATGCCCCAGGCGGAGCCATCCCCGAGCAGGCGCTCGAAGGCGCTGTGATCAGTAGGTGTTGTGATGATCAGAACCTCGCGGATCCCCGCCAGCATCAGGGTGCTGAGCGGGTAATAAATCATCGGCTTGTCGTATACCGGCATCAGCTGCTTGCTGACGGCTGCGGTGAGGGGCGCCAGGCGGCTACCGGTGCCGCCGGCCAGGATGATGCCCCTGCGTTCACTGGTGGCAAGGGTTTCGACGATCACGACGGAATGGGCCGGGCTCTTAGACCGACGCAGTCTCTCACCAAATGCGACAACGGCGCGGTGATGGTGCGGTTGCGGCTGCGCTGCCGATCGGATCCGTTCATTTGGCTTCCATCCAGTTCGGCCCCACCCCGGTCTCCACCCGCAGCGGCACCGCCAGCTGCACGGCGCTCTCCATCGTCTGTCGCGTCAAGGAGAGGACCTGCTCCAGGGCCTCCGGCGCTGCCTCAAGCACCAGTTCATCGTGCACCTGCAGCAGCATCCTGGCCGGCAGATTCGCCGCCAGCAGCGCCTGATGCAGCCGCACCATCGCCACCTTGATGATGTCGGCACTGGATCCCTGGATCGGCGCATTGGCCGCCGCCCGCAATTGCTGGCCCTCCATGCCGGCCCGGCGGGCCGCCTCCAGATCGATCGCCAGCGGATCCTTGCCCAACAGGCGCCCCAGGCCGCCCGGGTCGAAGTGGAAGGTGCGGCGGCGCCCCAGGATCGTCTCTACGTAGCCCTGGCTCAGGGCCAGCCGCTCCTGCAGCTCCAGGAAGGCGAACACCCGCGGGTAGCGCTGCTTGTACTTGCTCAGGAACTCCTTGGCCTGGACCTGGCTGACGCCGGTTTCACGGGCGAAGCGCTGGGCTCCCATGCCGTAGATCACACCGAAGTTGATCGTCTTACCCAGGCGCCGCTCATCGGCCGTCACCTCGTCTTTGTCCAGCAACAGCCGGGCCGTCAGTGCATGGACGTCATCGCCGGCGTTGTACGCCTCAACCAGCACCGGTTCAAGCGAGAGGTGGGTGAGGATGCGCAGCTCGATCTGGGAATAATCGGCGCTGATCAACCGCCAGCCCTCCTGGGGCAGAAAGGCCTTGCGGATGCGCCGGCTGAACTCAGTGCGGATCGGAATGTTCTGCAGGTTGGGATTGCTGCTCGACAGCCGCCCGGTGGCGGTGACCGCCTGGTTGAAGTCGGTGTGGACCCGGCCGGTTTCGGGCTCCACCAGGGCCGGCAAGGCCTCGATGTAGGTGCTGCGCAACTTGCTGAGGGTGCGGTGCTCCAGCACCAGCGGCACCACCGGGTGGTCGCCGTCGAGCTTTTCGAGCACGGCCGCATCGGTGCTCCAGCCGGTCTTGGTCTTGCGCGATTTCTTGCGGTCCAGGCCCAGGGTGTCGAAGAGCAGCTCCCCCAGCTGCTTCGGTGAGGCCAGGTTGAAGTCCACACCGGCCGCCTGCCGGGCCTCGACCTCCAGACGGTTGAGCGTCGCCGTCAGCTCGATGCTCAGCTCCTGGAGATAGGGGATGTCGATGCGGATGCCGGTGGCCTCCATCGCCGCCAGCACCGGCTCCAGCGGCAGCTCCACCTGCTCGAGCAAGGGCAGCAGGGCCGGTCCGAGGGCAGCCAGGTCCCGCTGCAGCAGAGCCGTCAGCCGCCGGGTCAGATGCACGTCCATGCCGCAGTAGAGGGCGGCGGCCTCGACGGACACGTCGGCGAAGCTGCCGCCCTTGGGCACCAGCTGGCTGAAGCTGGTGGGGCTGAAGCCGAAGTAGCGCTCAGCCAGGGCATCAAGGCCGTGCTTGTCGCCGCCATCGCGGATGTAATCGGCCAGCATCGTGTCCATCACCACCCCGGCAAGGGGCAAGCCATGGCGCAGCAGGATCAGCCGGTCGTACTTGGCGTTCTGCAGGGTCTTGGGATGGGCGGCGCTGGCTATCCAGGGAGCCAGCGCCGTGAGCACCGACTCCAGCGGCAGCTGGCAGGGAGGCGGCGGCGGCTCCGACAGCAGATCGGCGGCGGCCTGGGCGCGATGGCCGATCGGGATGTAGGCCAACTCGGCGAAGCCTTCGCCCCAGGCCAGACCGATGCCCACCAGTTCGGCCCGGAACGGGTTGAGATCGGTGGTTTCGGTGTCCAGGGCCACCGGGGCGGCGGCATCGGTGCAGCCCAGCAGGCGACTCACCAGGGAGGCCAGGTCGGCCGCCTCGGTAACGATCTGGGGCTCAAGGAGGGGCGGGCCGGCGCTGGCCTGGGCTGAGCCCTGTGGCTCGCTGGCCGCGCTGACGACACCGGCGGCGGGCGGCCCGGCGTTGCCCGCCCCGGCAGTCGCGCCCTCTCTGACACCTGCAGCTGAAGCGGCCTCTGCCGGTTGGCCGGCGGCCGCCTGGGTGGCCGCTGCAGAGCCGATGTCGGTTGTTGCCGACTCCTCGCCGGCCGGCGGGGGGGCCGAGAAGACGCGGGCGAAGCCCTCCACCTGGCGGGCCAGGCTGTGGAGCTCCAGCTCTTCCAGCCGGCGACTCAGTTCGCCGGCCTTGACACTGCCCAGGGCCAGTCGTGGCTCGCTGGGCAGGGGGATCTCCACCAGGATCCGGGCCAGCAGGCGCGAGAGGTAGGCGTTGTCGCGGTCGGCTTCGAGCTTGCCTTTGAGCGCTCCTTTGACCTGATCCAGGGCGGCGTAAACGCCATCGAGATCGCCGTGGGCCTGGAGCAGGGTGATGGCGGTCTTGGGTCCGACGCCCTTGGCCCCCGGGATGTTGTCGGAGCTGTCGCCGGTGAGCGCCTTGAGATCAATCACGTCTTCCGGCGGCACCCCCAACCGGGCGATCACCTCCTCGCGGCGGACTTCCGTGGG
Organism: Cyanobacteriota bacterium; assembly: GCA_026389285.1. GTDB lineage: Bacteria > Cyanobacteriota > Cyanobacteriia > PCC-6307 > Cyanobiaceae > Cyanobium. Next base: position 2,916 of record JAPLID010000165.1, on the reverse strand, counting down.
CCCCGAGTTCTTGGCATAGGGGCCGCCGCCCATGTAAAGCACGGCGATGTCGCGCTCGTCATCGACGAGCTGGAACAGATCGCGGTCACCGGAAAGAATGCGCACCCGCCAGCCCTCGCCGGCGGCCCGGTTGGCCAGGGTGCCGAGCACGTCGTCGGCCTCGTAGCCCGGCGCCAGGCACAGGGGCAGATCGAGGGCTTCCGCCAGGATCGTCTGCAGATTGCCCAGATCCTGGAAGAAGTGTTCCGGAGCCTCAACGCGGTGGGCCTTGTAGTTGGCATCCTCGATGTGGCGAAAAGTGGGCTCGGCGGTGTCGAAGGCGATCACCACGCCCTGGGGGCTCAGGCCCTTGCAGTTTTCCAGCAGGGCCTTGAGAAAGCCGTAGGTGACGCTGGTCGGCACCCCGTCCTTGGTGCTCAGGCCGCCGTCGCCCCCCTTGGCGAAGGCGTAGAAACTGCGGAAAGCCAGGGAATGGCCATCCACCAACAGCAACAGGGGCTTCTCTTCGGCCATGGTTTCGCTGCGCCTCAGCCCCTGCGATCGCCACAGCCTGCCAGAGCAGGCCGGCTCCAGCCCTTTGCGCCATCCTGGGGACAGTGCCTCACCGTTGCCGGCCTTCGATGACCCGTCTTCCTCGCCGCTACGCCATTCATCTGATTCTCAGCGGCGGCCACACCGAGGTGGTGCACTTTCCCACCCTGGACGCCTTTCAACAGTGGTACACGGGGGTGCTGCATTCGGCGCCTTCGCCCGAGGCGTTCGTGAATGTGCCGATCAGCGAGCTCGAAGGCGAGTATTTGCTGATTCGCGCCAGCAGCGTGTTGGGAATCCGGGTGGAACCCCACTACGGCATGGTGGATGAGGACTGAAGCCGCGGCCGATCCTCGCCGCTGCGGTGCAGCAATCGCCAGGTGGTCACCAGATCGGGCCCCTGGAGACTGCCCAGCAGGGCGGCCCGCAGGCTCTTCATCAGCACGCCCTTCTTGACGCCGGCCTGGCTGGCCGCCTGGGCCAGCAGCGCCTGGGCCTGCTCGACAGACAACTCTTCGCAACCCTCCGGCAACAGCGCCAGCAGGGCCGCCACAGCCGGGCGGGCACCGTCGCTGGCCAGCTGGGCGAGGGCGGCAGCATCGGGATCCGGCCTGGTGAACAACGGCGTAGCCTGCTCGACCCCATCCGCCAGCAGGGTCAGGGAGGGGGCCAGCAGCTCACAGAGCTGGCGCTGCCAGTCAGGGTCGGCGGTGGCGCCAGCTGAGCCCCAGCCCCTGGCGGCCCAGAGGGGCAGCAGCAGCTGGCGCAGCGGCTCGGCGCCGAGGCCATGCAGCACCTGGGCGTTCAGCCAGTTGAGCTTGTCCCAGTCGAAGCGGGCACCGGCCCTGTTGACGCGTTCAAAGCCGAAGACTGCGGCGGCCTGCTCGAGGCTGAAGCGCTCACCCATACCCTCCGGCGGTGACCAGCCCAGCAGGGTCATGTAGTTGACCAGGGCCTCGGCGCAATAGCCCATGGCCTGGAAATCGCTGATCGAGGTGACGCCATCGCGCTTGGAGAGTTTCTTGCCCTCCTGGTTGAGGATCAGCGGTGTATGGGCAAAGACCGGCGGCGTGTGGCCGAGGGCCTCATACAGCAGCAGCTGCTTGGCGGTGTTGGCGATGTGGTCCTCACCACGGATCACATGGCTGATCGCCATCGCGGCGTCATCGACGACCACCACCAGGTTGTAGAGGGGATCACCGATCTGATCGGCAGGGGCCCGACGGGCGATCACCATGTCGCCGCCTAGGTCGCTGCCGGCCCAGCGCATCTCACCGCGCACCAGGTCCTGCCAGGTGATCACGTCGTCGTCGTCGATGCGGAAGCGGATCACCGCCTGCCGCCCCTCGGCAATAAAGGACTGCTCCTGCTCAGGGCTGAGGTCGCGATGGCGATTGTCGTAGCGGGGCGCCCGGTTCGCGGCCTGCTGGCGCTCGCGCATCTCAGCGATCTCCGGCTCGGAGGCATAGCAGCGATAGGCATGGCCGCTGGCGAGCAGCTGGGCGATGGCGGCCCGATGCGCCTCGATGCGCTCGCTCTGGATGATGGGCGCCCCATCCCAGTCGAGGCCGAGCCAGCGAAGCCCCTCCAGGATGTTGGCCGTGTATTCGGGCCTGGAGCGCTCCCGATCGGTGTCCTCGATGCGTAGTAAAAAGCTGCCACCGAGATGGCGGGCATACAGCCAATTGAAAACTGCCGTTCGCGCCGTGCCGATGTGCAGGGTGCCGGTGGGGCTGGGCGCGAGACGGACACGCACCCGATCGGCGACGGCCATCTTCAAGCTCCTTGGTGATCTGAACGGGACTGACGGGATTCGAACCCGCAACTTCCGCCGTGACAGGGCGGTGCTCTAACCGGTTGAACTACAGTCCCAGGCCAGCCTGTTGAGGGATGGACCCACCGAGCCGAAGCGCGGGTCTGTCGACGTGAACCGCCGACCAAACAAGTATCCAACGTGACGTGTCCCGCCGTCAACGGGGGCGAGAACGGTGCTTGATCAGGCCTGCAGCTGCACCGCTGCGACACGAGAGCCCACAAAAAACTCACCTGTTCCCAGAAACAGGTGAAGGGGAAAAGCTCGTTGTGAACTGCTGCGAAAAGCAGCGTTCGGCTAGGGGCGGAAACCGGCGGGTTCAATCAGGCGCACCTGATTGCCACGGGCAGTGAACTCCCGTCCCTGATCACTCTGGACAACGACCCGGCCACCGGATTTAACCCGGATCACCCGAGCCCGTACCCAGCCAAGGGCAGCGGATTCCAGCACCTTCACGACGTCTCCGGGCTGTAGATCCAACTCCATGTTCGGTAGCAAACGAATGCGATTGAGACCATCGAACGCGCCGTGGAGGACTTGAACCCCCGACATCAGGTTTTGGAGACCTGCGT
>JAPLID010000177.1 GCA_026389285.1 Cyanobacteriota bacterium | reverse complement strand
TCGTCGGTGGTGGCCTCGTTGGCCTGAGCTGCGCCTGGCGCCTGCTGCTACGCGGCCATGAGGTCCAGCTGATCGACCACGACGACGGCCCGGCACAACTCAATGGCAGCCAGGCGGCCCTAGGGGTGCTGATGGCCCGGGTGTTCCATCGCAGCAGTGGCCGCAGTTGGCGCCTGCGCCAACAGAGCCTGGGGCTCTGGAAGCTCTGGCGCCAGGACCTGGCCAACCGCGACCTGCCGATCGCCTGGCGCCAGGGTCTGCTACTGCTGGCCGCCGATGCCGCCGACCAGGAACGCCACCAGCGCCTGATCGGCGATCGCCGCCGCCAGACCCTGGGCCTGGAACTGTGGGAGCGATCCCGCCTCGAAGCCCTCAGCCCGGCGCTGCCGAACGGCGCCCTGAGCGGCCTCTACAGCCACGACGATGGCCAGCTCGACCCGCTCGGGGCGCTGGAGGCCATCGGCCTCGACGCCGACCGGCTGGGAATCCGCCGCCTCCAAGGCACCGCCACCACCCTGGAGAAAGGGAGCAGCGGCTGGCGGGTGCACCTACGGGAGGGCGGCCACTGCCAGGCGGAGTGGGTGGTCCTGTGCGGCGGGCTGGGGCTACAGGAGCCCCTGGCAAGCCTCGGCCGGGAATTGGCCATGGAACCGGTGCTGGGCCAGGCCCTGGAGCTGGAACGCACCGACCCGCAGACGGGTCCTGCCGGCAGCCCCCGCTGGACCTGGCCGGGCATCATTCACTGGCAGGGCACAAACCTGATCCCCAGACCTGATCTGACCGGTGGCGAACGCCTCTGGCTGGGGGCCACCCTGGAGCCAGGCAGGGAGGCCGGCGATGACGCCCTTCAGGCCCTGCGCTGCCTCAACGGCGCGGCACCGCCCTGGCTGGAGCAGGCCCTGGAGCGGCGCCGCTGGCACGGGCTCAGAACCAGGCCGCTTGACCGACCGGCGCCGGTGCTCGAGCCGATCGCGCCCGGTGTGTTGCTGGCCAGTGGCCATTACCGCAACGGGGTGCTGCTGGCGCCGGCTACGGCGACCTGGGTGGTGGAGCAGGTCGAAGCCGGCCAAACCGATACACAACTGCGGTGCTACCTATGATCACTAGTTCAACTGGAATCTACCGAGCCACAGCGACGGGATAGAAGAAAGATCCAGGCAAGAGAAAGGCTTTCAGCCGACATTCCAGAGGATTCTGGACCGCTCTCCACGGAGAACTGGCTGTCACGACAAGGGCAGGGGTCCCATAGCCCCATTGGTTCGGCTCCATGGGTTGCCCAGAGCCTCCCGAAATGTTTGCTGAAAAACCTGCGCCCCCTATCCGCTCAAGCCCGCAGGCCATCCAGTGGTCACGGCTTACTTGCTCAGCCGTGACCACTGGATGCAGATCATTGGAGGGGTTTCAGCCTCCTCCTAGGGTCAAATTGGACTATGGCGATCGTCCATGGCTGCGCTCTCCCACCGCAGAGTTACCTGTGGCCTGGTGGTAATCACCACCGCGGCCACTGTTGGGCTGGCTGGCTGCAACAGCCCTGGTCTGAGCGGTGCGGGAGCATCCTTCCCCGCCGCCATCTACCAGCGCTGGTTCCCGGAGCTAGCGAACCAGGGCACCAAGGTCAACTACCAGTCGGTGGGATCGGGAGCCGGGGTGCGCCAGTTCATTGCCGGCACCGTCGACTTCGCCGCCAGCGACGTGCCGATGAAATCCGAGGAGATCAGCAAAGTTTCCAGAGGGGTGCTCCAGCTGCCAATGACCGCTGGCGCCATTGCCGTGGCCTACAACCACAAGGGCTGCCAACTGAAGCTCAGCCAGGCCCAGCTGGCCAACATCTTCCTTGGCAAGATCAGCAACTTCGGCCAACTGGGCTGTATCGCCAAGCCGATCAAGGTGGTGTTCCGCTCCGACGGCTCCGGCACCACCGCCAACTTCACCGCCCATCTATCAGCCATCAGCCCGGCCTGGAAATCAGGGCCTGGCCAGGGCAAGTCGGTCACCTGGCCCACCGGAGTGGGCGCCAAGGGCAACGAAGGTATGGCCGCCCAGCTCAGCCAGATGGATGGCTCCATCGGCTACGTGGAATCGGCCTATGTCAAAGGAGTTCTACAGGCCGCAAGCCTCAGCAATGCCGCCGGAGCCATGATCAAGCCCAGCACCGAGAGCGCTGCCAAGGCCCTGGCCTCGATCGACCTCGGCAGCGATCTCACCGGCCGCAACCCCAACCCCCAGGCGGGCTACCCGATCGCGACCTTCTCCTGGATCCTGCTCTACAGGGAGGGGAATGGCGCCAAGCTGCCGGTGCTGCAGAAGATCTTCAGCTACACCCTCTCCGACAGCGCCCAAGCCATCGCCACAACTCTGGGCTTTGTCAGCCTGCCAGCGCCGGTGCTGGCCCAGTCGCGGCGTGCGCTGCAGAGGCTGAAAAACTGAACATTCAGGATGACAAACAAAAGCCAAGTCGGCGGGGTAACAGAACCCTATCCGCAATTGTCGCTAAGGTCAAAATCACAAACCTCCAGTGGAGACCGGCTCCCAATGACAGGCCCTTCTGAGCCCAGCAATGAGGAACTTTTCGAAGCGAATGCGAATGCCTGCGGAACGGACAAGAGCAGATACCACGGCTACCATCGATTCTACCCCCTGTTTCTAGCTCAGCTAAACCAAAAAGAGGCCTTCACAATTGTCGAAGTTGGCTACGGCAATGGCGAAAGCCTACTTCTATGGCGCCAACTTTTTCCTCAGGCCTTCATCGTCTGCCTGGATCGCGATGTCAGCGAATCAGGCGATGATTATACAGTTATCAAAGTTGACCAGAGTGATGCGATCGCGCTCGAAGAGGCGATGCAGGCAATTCCCCAACCGGTCCACCTAATCATTGACGATGGCAGCCACCACCCAGGACATCAGCTATCCACATTTTCCATCTTCTTCAAGGAACTGCTACAACCAAAGGGTATCTATATCATCGAAGATATCGAAACATCTTACTGGCTCTGCGGCGAGCTTTACGGATATACCATGAGATATGGACTATTCAACCGCTGGTCTGCCGTTGAAGCACTGAAGCTAGCAGTGGACCAACTGAATCGCAAATTTCTTTCCTCAGAAGATCGCAATTTACTCGAGTATTCAATGATGCTTTCTGGGCTCTCGCCAGAGAGCACAAGCCTGATCAGCATGATGACCTTTGCGCAGAACTGCGTCATCATTAACAAGATCATCGATCAGGATGTTGACTACTTAGAGGGTGCCTATCCCTACGCCAACTTCACAGCCAGACAGGCGTGATCTTGTGCCACATCAAGATCCTTGACTCCCTGGCACAACTACAGGGCTATGCAGGACAACTGAATGGAGCCGATTCAATCAAGCCCATTCAGTGCTGGAGCCAGGAGCAGACATCCCAAGAAGTATTAGAGATCGCCGATCAATGGGATCAGCGACTGAAAGCGACATCAAAATGATGGCTAATCTTTCTCGCTTCAGTCCAAGCCTTGTCTAGTCGGCACCCTGGATTCCCGCTCGCAACGGCATAAAAATTCCCGCCTTTTACAGGCGGGAATGTTGAGATCGCGAGGATCGCGCAGTATGGTAGTTTGAACTTCAGCTAAGCCCGGAAGCTCACTTGCTCTCGCTGAACTCGGCGTCGATGACGTCGTCGGCAGCGCTGCTGGAGCCAGCAGCAGAGCCATTGCCTCCGGGTGCAGCACCAGAACTATCAGCGGCAGCGGCATTCTGGTAAACAGCCGCGCCGGCGGCATAAAGGGCCTGCTGCAGGGTTTCGAGCTCGGACTTCATCGTGTCGAAGTCTTCGATTTCGATGGCCTGCTTGAGCTTGGCGGAGGAGCTCTCCACCTTGGCCTTGTCCTCGGCACCCACCTTATCGCCGAGCTCGCCGAGCTGCTTCTCGGCTTGGTAGACGAGAGTTTCGGCCTGGTTCTTCAGGTCGATCTTCTCGCGCTTCTCCTTATCGGCGGTGGCGTTGGCCTCGGCATCCCTGACCATCTTGTCCACCT
>JAPLID010000122.1 GCA_026389285.1 Cyanobacteriota bacterium | reverse complement strand
GTCGCGGCGGGGATTCTGAACCAGCGCCTTCATCTGCCGTACCGCCGTCTCCAGGCCCACCGCCAGGGCCCGGGCCACGATCGTGTGGCCGATGTTGAGCTCCTCCATGCCTTCGATCGCGGCAACCGCCTCCACGTTCTGATACGTCAGGCCATGGCCGGCGTTGACCCGCAGGCCGAGGGAGCGGGCGATGGCGGTGCCTTCGATCAGCCGCGCCAGTTCGGCTGGCTGCTGCGACCATTGCGCATCGGCGTAGCGGCCGGTATGCAGTTCCACCCAGCGACAGCCGGTGGCGCAGCAGGCATCCAGCTGGCTCGGATCGGCATCGACGAACAGGCTGACGCCGATACCCGCCGCTTCCAGTCGTCCCACCAGATCACTCATGCTCCCGGCCTGGGCGGCCACATCCAGGCCCCCTTCGGTGGTCACCTCCTGGCGCCGTTCCGGCACGAGCGTGACCATGTCGGGCCGCAGCCGCAGGGCGATCGCCTCCATCTCGGCGGTGGCCGCCATTTCGAGATTGAGGCGGGAACGCACCGTGGCCCGCAGCAGTTCCACATCGCGATCCTGGATGTGACGCCGATCTTCGCGCAGGTGCACGGTGATGCCGTCGGCGCCGCCCAGTTCCGCCAGTAGGGCGTAGCTGACCGGATCCGGTTCGACGCTGCGCCGGGCCTGACGCACGTTGGCGATGTGATCGATGTTGACGCCGAGGCTGGCCATGGACGGGGCGCGGCAGGTGGCGCGGCAAAAGGGCTGGGGGAACCGTATCGGCCGAAGGTTCAACTGCCCGCTGCACCGTGCTCTAGCCGGTACCCGACCCTATTTTAAGCCGTTTGATGGCAAGGGCGCGCCGGTGGTGGTGCTGCAGGGGCAGTCCGGGCAGAGGCCTGTTCAGACCGAAGCCCGTTCAGCCAGAAGCCTGTTCAGCCAGGAGCCCCATCGAACAGCCGCCAGTCCATCCAGTTCCAGCTCCAGCTCAAGTTCCAGATCCCGTCCAACCCGTGCCGGCCAGCATCGATGAACCAACTGGCCCTTGAGCGGGAGCGATGTCTGGGGACCGGGATCAGCCCCTGGCTGGCGCCCCTGGCGATCCTGCTCACCGATGATCTGGCCCTGCCCGGCTACTTCGATCGGGTGCGGGTGCTGGAGCGCCAGCATCTACCCAGGGAGGGCGCCGTGCTGCTGGCCCCCACCCACCGGGCCCGCTGGGATGCGCTGCTGCTGCCCCATGCCGCCGGGCGCCGGGTCACCGGGCGCGACTGCCGCTTCATGGTCACCATCGATGAGATGAAGGGTTTGCAGGGCTGGTTCCTGCAAAGGCTCGGTTGCTTCGCCGTCGACCAGGGGCGCCCCACCCTGGCCAGCCTTCGCTACGCCATCGATCTGCTGGGTATGGGTCAGCAGCTGGTGGTCTTTCCCGAGGGGCGCATCCAGCGCGACGGTGGCACGATCCGGTTGCAGCAGGGGCTGGCGCGCCTGGCCCAGATGGCGGCGGCCCAGGGCATCCAGGTGCCGGTGGTGCCGGTGGGCATCGCCTATGGCCATGCCCAGCCCCGCCCAGGTGACAGGGCGGCCGTCTGCTTCGGGCCGCCGCTGCTTCCCAGCGGCCAGGGCCGGGATGCGGCCCGCTACTTCACCGATGAACTCAGCCTGGCGATGCAGTCGGCCGAGCAAGCGGCCCGCACCGCCGTCGGTCGCCCCATTGGGCGCCCGTAGAGTTCGCCTCTCCCCTTCGGCGTCAACGTGATCAGGCCCGATTTTCCCAACGCCTTCGGCCCCAGGGCTGCGCAACGCTTGCATGGCCGGGTTCTGGGGCTGGGCCTCGGCCTGCTGGCTCTGGCGGTCCCGTTCGGCACCACTGCGGCCCGGGCCCAGGCTCAGCCCGCGGCGGCGGCGCCTCCTGCTGCTGCCGCCGCTGCCTTTGACGTGGCGGCTGTGCGCCAGTTGCTGGCCCGCGGCGATGCCGCCGCCGCCGCCGGCAACCTGAGCGAAGCCCGTCGCTTCTATGACGACGCCCGCGATGCCAGCCGCCGCCTGGCGGGCTTCTACCGCACGATCGCCGGCGCCTTCCGCGGTCTCGATGCCCGCATCCCCCGGGAGATGGATGACAAGGGTCGCCAGTCGATCGAGCTGCTCGCCGAGGCCAACATGCGTCTGGCTGCCCTGTTCCGCCGCCAGGGTCAGCCCGAAGTGGCCGTACCTCTGCTGGTGGAGGTCCTGACCGCCACCACACCCACCTCCGAGCAGGGCCGCAAGGCTTATCAGCAGCTGGTGGAGATCGGCTTCGTCGCTACCCCCTATGCCGCCGGAGCGGCTGCCGGCAACTAGATTCCCGCTTCGCCCTGTCTCCGAGCTGCGTCATGGTTCAACCGGATCAGGTCAGGGACGCCATCCGTCGCGCCCTGCCCGATGCCGCCGTCGAGGTCGAGGATCTCACCGGCGGCGGGGACCATCTCCAGGTGAAGGTGGTGTCCGCCGCCTTCACCGGCCTCAACAGGGTGCGCCAGCACCAGCTGGTCTACGGCGCCCTGCGTCTTGAACTGGCCAGCGAGGCGATCCATGCCCTGGCCTTGCAGACCTCCACTCCCTGATTTCAACTTTCCCCCTTGAATCCATCCATGGATCCGACCACCCAGCAACGCATCAAGACCTTGATCGGCAGCAGCCCCGTGCTGGTGTTCATGAAGGGCAACAAGCTGATGCCTCAGTGCGGTTTCTCCAACAATGTCGTGCAGATCCTGCATGCGCTCGGGATAGCGTTCGAAACCTTCGATGTGCTCTCCGATGCCGAGATCAGGCAGGGCATCAAGGAATTCTCCGAATGGCCGACCATTCCCCAGGTGTACGTGAACGGTGAGTTTCTGGGCGGCTCCGACATCTTGATCGAGATGTACAACAGCGGCGAACTGCGCGAGAAGCTCGAGGTGGCCCTGGCCTCCTGAGGGGCCCAGGGCCGTCAGCACGAATCTGTTGCGGCCCGCAAAGTCGCATCGCAACCTTCGGGGGGACATCGATTGCGCTGCTGGTGCGCCGGCGGCCGTCCAGGACCTGCGTCGAAGGCCGGTGCTCGGAACGTGTCGATGTGACTGTTCTGAGCATTTTTTTCTGCCTGGTCCACAGATCAGGCTGGGATAGGCAGTTTCCCCTTGCTCTTCTGTGCTGGCCAGGACTCTTCCAGCGTTCTTGATCGATTGAGGCTTGTTTAGACGCGCCCGCTTTCGTACAGGGTGCGGCGATCGCCATCGGCGCCGATGAAGGCCGAAGGATCCATGATCCAGCGATCGATCAGTTCTTCCAGCCGCCGCTGCGAGAGTGAATCGAGCACAGTAGTACGCCGCAGCGCATGCAGGTAGCCGTCGGCGTAGAGCCGCAGCTCGGCCGGACCATGGTGGCGGTGAGCCAGCTCCTGGCAGGCGTCGCAGAGCGACTGGAAGTGGCGAATGGCGTCGGGATGTTGCAGAGATGTCATGGGTCTTCCAGCCCGATGGCCCATTCTGTCGTGTGACGCCCTCAACGGCGCGTGCGCCCTGAAACCGGACCGGGACCGATGGCCCCTACCGATTCCCTTTGATCCCCGCTGCGTCAGCAAACCAAGGTGAAAGCGGGCCTGGGCAGCCGCTGATCCGTGCTTTGTGGCGAAAACACCGTTAAGTTGGGCTCATTCGCTGGTTGTGGCGCCGAAATGGGGGATGTTTGCAATTTGACAAATCCCTCTGATGCCAAGCCCTCATCCTTGACGTTGAGGCGTTCCGCATGGTGCAGCAGTCGGTGAGCGAACCCTCAGGTCATCCCAAGCGTGTGTTGGTGGTCGATCCCCACGCCACCCTGCGTACCGTCCTGGCGCAGAGGTTGCGTCAGGACGGACATCTGGCGGCGGCGGTCGCCACGGCCCGCGAGGCCCTGGACATCTGCCATGACCAGTCCCCGGATCTCCTGGTCAGTGCCGAACTGCTGGAGGAGACGTCGGCCCTGCGCCTGGCCAGCCAGTTGCACTGCGCTGTGATGGTGCTCACCGCCCGCTCCGGTTCGGAACCCGTGGTAGCCCTGCTTGATGCCGGTGCCGATGACGTTCTGCGTAAACCCTTCGGGCTTGAGGAACTGGCGGCCCGTTGCCGCACGCTGCTGCGCCGCAGTGGCAGTGGCCTGCAGGAGCGGGTCTGCGTCGGCCCCCTGGAGGTGCATCTGCTGCTGCGTCAGGTCACCCTGCGCGATCAACCGGTTGAACTCAGCCCCCGAGAGTTCGCTCTGCTCTGTGCCCTGCTGATGCCGCCTGGGGTTGTCCGCACCCGCCAGGAGCTGCTGCGCATGGCCTGGCCTCCCTTCAGCGGCGGCCCCCGCTCCGTCGACACCCAGGTGCTCACCCTGCGGCGCAAGCTCGAGCAGGCCGGCCTCGGCGATGGCGGCGGCATCGAGACCATGCGGCAGCAGGGCTACCGCTTCAGCCTCGACACCCTGCCGGATCAGGACGATGCCGCCGCCCTGGTGGCGGCTCCGAGCCTGATGGCCAGCCCGTCCCCCGGCAGCCGGCTGATCTGATCCCGCCGGCATCCAGTCCGAATCCAACCCGGATCCAATCCGATCAAACACCGCCCGGCATGGTGGGGTGCAGCGCGAACACGGCGAGCTCACCGGCGAGCAACAGGCCGCTGAGCAGCGCCAGCAGCTGGTAGGTCCAGGGAGGGGTGATCCGGCCCACCGTCTGGGTGTCGATGCCGCTGGCGGCGCTGAAGCGCTCCAGGAAGTCGTCGAAGCCAGCCACCCGCTGCGGCAATAGATAGGAGCGGCGGACCCCCGGGGGCCCGTTCTCTGCCTGGCTGCGCACATAGAACACACGCCCGCCCTGGCTGGTCGCCACCGGGATCAGGCCGCTGATTGCCGACCAGGGCAGGCTCCAGCCCCGCCGCAGCCACCAGGAGCACCAGGGGGGATGGCCCACCCGCAGTCCCTGTTCGTCCAGTTCGACCCGCTCACTGGTGATTGCCAGCAGCAGCAGCAGGCCAGCCGGAACCGCCAGGGCCATCCACAGACGCAGATCCGTGGGGGCCAGCAGCGGCAGGGGCAGCACCAGGGCCAGATAGAGGCTGATCAACGTCAGGCGAATCAGCGCTGCCATCGGATAGAGACGGGGGGCGCTGCTCATGGGTGCCGAGGCCGATGGGGGAGTGGGGAGTGGGTTGGCGATGGATGCTCGTCCGCTGGCTTCCCCGCAGCTGGGGCCAGGGCGGATCGGTTCGTGCCGTTCAGCGATCCTCCGGCGAGCCGGGCAGGGGTTCAATCACGCTGGCGGGCTGGTACTGGCCGCTGAACACCTCGGCTTCGCGGCCTTTCCAGAACTCGCCGAGCCGCATCAGATCGGCATGGGCCAGGGCGAGGCGCTCGACGAACTCCTGGGGCTCCATCGAGTCCTTCTCCTCTTTGAGTTTGGCCAGGCGCAGCAGGTGCCACATCCAGGGTTTGCCCAGTTCGCCGCGGCTCTCCAGGTAGCGGGCCAGATCGGCGGCATTGGGCAGGGAACTGGAGCTCATTGGCCAACGCTCGCGCAGGTTGCCAGCCTATGGAGGGCCGCTGGGGGGCTGTGGCCCGCAGGTGGCGGTGATTGGCGTCGGTGATGAAGCAGCCGTTCTCAAAGGCGTGGGACGGCAACAGGGTGCGAGAGATGTCCGGGTAGGGGCGATCGGCCGCGACCAGGGCGAGGGCGTCGTAGAAGCGCTCCGCTGCGGCCACCCGGGCCCGCTCTGGATCGGGCCGTGCTGCGCATCGTGGTGCGGGCCGGGTTCAGCCGGTCCATGGCCGATCAGCTGCTCGCCGACATCGTCCGGGCGGTGGAGTGGTTCGAAGGGCTGACAATGGCGATGCCGGAGCCGATGACCCACGGTTCGTTTTCGCGTCTTTAATCAGCTGCTTTTCGCATTGTTAATCAGGTGGTTTTCCCATCTCTGATCAGGTGTGTTTCTCATCGCTGATCGCTACTCACCTGCAACCCTGAATCACCCGTTCCCAGCCTAGCGGAGAAGCCCCGGTTCCCATTCCAAGTGGAGCCAGATCGCACGGAAAGGCCCCCATTCCAGCTGGAGCGGTCCGGGTCCGCGTCCTTGTCTCAGTCCGGCAGCTGCCAGGGGTTGAGGCCGAGGTCGGCGCCGATGCGATGGGCGCAGGCGAAACCGCTGAAGGCCACGGCGTTGAGCCCTTGGCCCGGGAAGCAGGAATCGCCGACGCAGTACAGCCCGTCGATGCCGGTGCGGTTGAAGGGCATCGGCAGCAGGCCCGGCAGGCGCAGGGCGGGGATCGGGCCATAGCTGCCGCCGGAGCGGCCGAGAAAGCGGCGATGGCTGCGTGGTGTTCCCACCTCGCGGTGGTGGATGGCGCCGCTGAGACCGGGCAGGAAGGCCTCCAGGCGGTGAATCAGCCGCTGGGCATCGGCCTGTTTCTTGGCGGCGTAGGCGCTGGGCGAGAGGCCCTGCCAGTGCTCCATGGAGGACGGCGTGAACGTGTGGACGATGTGATGGCCCTCAGGCGCCAGCGACGGATCCAGCAGGGTGGGGATCGAGACGAAGGCGGTGCCCTGTTCGGCCTCCATCGCGCTCCAGTCTTCCAGCAGCAGATGGTGGACGTGGGTGCCTGCGGGGATCGCCTCGGCCTTCACCCCCAGGTGCAGGGACAGGAAGGACGGAGACGGCTTGTAGCGCTGGCGCCAGGTGCGTTCAGCGGCGGGGGTGTGGGCTGCATCGACCAGTTGGCCGAAGGTATCCCAGCGGGTGGCATTGGAGATGATGCGAGTGGCATGGAGGCTTTCGCCGCTGGCCAGTCGCACCCCGACGGCTCGCTGACCGTCTAGCAGCACCTCGGTGACACGGGAGCGGTAGCGAATGGCTCCGCCATGGCGCTCCAGGCCGCGCACCAATTGCTCGGCGATCACGCCGACGCCTCCCTTGGGGTAGTTGATGCCGCCGGCATGGCGATCGGAGAAGACCATGCCGGCATTGATCATCGGTGTCTGATCCGCCGGCATCACCGACCAGCAGAAGCACTCCATGTCGATGAAGCGCAGCAGGGCCGGATCCTGGATGTGGCGGCGCGCCACATCGCCGGCATTGACCGGCAGCCAGCGGGCCAGGCCCAGGCAGGCCAGGGGCGCCCTGAAGAACACCTTGGTCAGGTAGGCCGGGTCCTCCAGCGACAGCAACGGCATCGCATCGAGGCAGTTGAACACCTGCCAGCAGGTGTCATAGAAGCGGCGAATGCCGCTGGCCTCGTGGGGGAAACGGGCGATCAGGTCGCCTAGAAATTGCTCGTAGTCGCGGTCGACGGCGATGCGCAGGCCATCGGGCAGGTGGTATTCCAGCTGCACCGGATCGGCGATGGTGTCGCAGTGCTCGCCCACATCGGCCAGGGCGCGGGTGAGCAGATTGGTGTGGCCCTTCTCGCCGAAGCCGAAGATCATCGAGGCGCCCACGTCAAACGTGTAGCCCTCGCGCCGGAAGCTGCCCCCGGAGCCGCCCGGGATCAGGTAGCGCTCCAGCACCAGCACCTTCGCCCCCTTGGCCGCCAGCTGGGAGGCGGTGACCAGGCCGCCGATGCCGGCGCCGATCACGATCACATCCCAGGCTGATGCCTTGTCCTGATCAGCAGCGACAATGCTGGGCTCACGTGAGGAGAGAGGCAAGCGATCGCTGGTCAAAACGCCTGGGGCGAGCTGCTGCGACCTTAAGTCTCTGCAGCAACTGGCCAATGGTGGCAACCGGCAGTAGAGCGGCACGCGCCTTATCACGGTCGGGCCACCCCTCGAGCGGTCTGACGCTGATCGCCCGATTCCCAAAGGCTGTCGGGCACCTTTGAGCCTGCAAAAACACCCCCCAGACAGGGTCTGGAGGGTTGTCGACATCACGCCGTGGGGCGTGATATTCAGGCGGTGAGCCTCAGAAGCAGAAGGGCAGGAACTGGGAACGGCAGGCGGCGTAGCCGTCCACCAAGGAGCCCAAGCCGATCTGATGGGCAATGCCGAATCCAGTCAGGCCTTCGACGACGATGCCGATGACGATGCCGAGCATGGCGGCGCGGCCGTTGAACAGCTCAACGCGCTTGAGCTGCTCCATGTGGATCTGGGCTTCGGTCTGGTTGCCGAATCCGCCATCGTTGAGTGGAGTGTTGGTCATCGGAGGTTGGAGTGTGAGAGGGGAGCGAATCAGGACTTGGAGGGCAGGTCGCTGGGACGAGTCAGGACATAGACGGCCATGCCGGTGATCAGGACGATGACGGCGATCAGACCGGTGATAGCTGCGGTGTAATCAGTGCTCATCGGCTCAGCCCAGGCCGATCTGGGAGAGGATGCTTTGACCGGTGAGCAGCTCGGTGCCGAGGCCGATCACGAAGCCGAGCATGGCCAGGCGGCCGTTCCAGGTTTCGGCAAAAGCCACAAATCCGAAGCGCGGGGAGGATTCAGCCATGGTCGTTGCGGGTTGTTGCGCTCACTGTAACGGATTGTGAAGGGGTTGGGGCTTCGGGTGTTCTCGAGGCTGAGTCCGCCAGCAGTCACCCTGAAAACGGGGCCCCAGACGACAGCGATCGGCCCCTGGCTGCGCTGACGTCACCAACACCGGACGCTGCATCGCCCGGGGCTGCGATCTGGCCCTGGGTCGCCCAAGGTGGTGATGTCCCTTCTGCCCAGATCATGACCAGCGACAACCAGGCCAGCCCTCTCGATGAAGCGGAGAATCCGGCAGTCCAGCAAGTGCTGGATGCCATGGAGAGCGCTGCGATCAACCCCGAGGACGCACTTCAGATCAGCCTGGTGCTGCTGAACTTCGTCGAGGAGTATCACCTCGACAATCTCGAGGAACTGCTCGGCGATGAGCAGCCGGACGCGATCAGCATCGCCGTCTGGGCTGCCGACAGTGCCCGGCTCAAGGCCGCCAGGGAGCTGCTGGAGGAGGTTCTGGGCGAGGACGAGGAGGACGACCTGGATGGCGAGGAGGACGACGACGCTGACGGTGAGGAGAGCGAGGAGGCCTGAACCGCTCCGGTTCCCAGACCCGGCCGGCTCCCCTCCAGGGTGTCGGCCGGGTCTGGGAACCGGACAACAGGGAGTGTCCATGCGGATCTACGGCCGCACCGTGGCAGAGGTGATCAGTGGCATCAACATCAACCTGGTTCTGTTGGAAGACGGCCAGGCCTTTGCCTATCGTCGTGATCTGGGCAGTTGTGATGCCAGGGAATACCGCGATGCTGAGTATCGCGCTAGCCGCCATCGCTACGGGGTGTGGCAGGTGCCGGGTGGCATCATCCGTCCCTGGGATTTCCGCCGCAGCCGCAGTGCAAGGTGATTGTGAATGGCCCCATTGCGTGAGGTTGCTGTAGTCCTTTTGTGCCTTTGGGGCCGGAGCAGGCGGTGCGGGGATCGCTGAGGGCGCATTGCTCCACCCGCACGGCCTCGGCGTGCAGCTCCGGCCATTGGCCGGCGATCAGGGCGTATTGAGAAGGGCCAGTGGTAATGACAGCTGACGCTCTGCCTCCATCAGCAACGACGAGGTGACGGCAAGCGGAAGCGGCCAATCAGGGGCCTTGATCTCCAGGCTGTCGTCGTAGCGGGTCTGAACCGCAAAGAAGGTGAGATCAGCAATCGGCTCGAATGGACTGAGATCGGATTCCGATTCTTCCAGCCAATCCATCAGCGCCACGAGGTCGTGGGTGAAGGGTGCCAGCCCTCCTCGGGAATGAATCCAGCTTTTGAGGGCTTCCTCAGTGGCCTGTTGCAACAGGAAACCGATGCTGCTGTCTCGGAACCCCGCAACCTCCACCATTCGACGCGCTTCATCAAGGTCGGCCTGGGCGATCCGGAGGTAGCGCATGGCGTCGGGATCAGCCATGCAGCAGGATTCCCTCCTGGTACGCCTGGGTGGTGACGGCACCTCGATACTGCTGGCGTTCGCTCACCTCACTCTCGGAGTAAAGCAGCAGATCCAGTGGAAGCCGATGACTGGAGAACTGGCGCCAGAGGTCGCCCAGCACACGCACCCGATCGTGGCCAGCGAGCCAGGGATCCGGCACGGTGATCAACAGATCCACGTCGGAGTCGGGGCGGGCGGTGCCCCTGGCGCGGGACCCGAAGAGCCTCACCTGTGCTTGCGGGATGGCCGCTGCGATCCCTGAGACGACGGCGTTGATGCGCGGGTCGATCGGCAGTGCGGACTTGGCGAAGGAGGCAACAGTCATGAGGCCATTCTGGTCATGGAGCCTCGACAGCGACCACCCTGCAGAAACTCGACGCGATCAGCTTTCACGAGGTAGATGCAGCGGTGCTCCTGGGTGATTCGGCGCGACCAGACCCCTGAGCCGAGGACTTTGAGCGGCTCCGGTTTGCCGATGCCGCTGAAGGGATCGCGCAGCACGGCCTTCATCTGCTCCAGCAGGCGGCGAGCGGTGCGGCGAGGATTCGGCCTGGCATGGCGCCGATCAACCTCGATCCAGTGCTGCAGGTCCTCCAGGAACTCCGGATGGCACACCGCTTCTCGCTGGGTGCTCATGCTTCCAGCTGGGCTTCGAGATCCTCAAGGCGGAGGGCGGGAAGGGTGTCGCTCTGGGCGCGTTCCAGGGCCGCAAGCAGTCGGGCGGCATTACGGGGTGAGCGCAGCAGGAGGGCTGTTTCCAGCAACCCCTCAAGCTCGTCGGCCGCCACTAAGGCCACATCGCCGCCCTGCCGGCGCCGCACCATCACCACCTCGCGATCCACCACCACCCGGTCCATCAGGGCCTTGAGCTGGTCGCGGGCGGCGGTGTAGGTGGTTTCGCTGGTCATGGGGCTGTACAGGAAGTCGGTCCAGCTTGGCGATACAGGGCTGCCTTGAGTGCCGGTGCATTGCCAGCCAGATCAAGGGCCCGAGCCTGCCCCCATCGCGATCGCCTCTTCCACAAAGGCGTAGAGAGCGTGGAGCAGCGGCGGCCAGCTGTGGCGCTCAGGGGTGTCCTCCAGGGGTAGATCGTCATAGCGGTAGACGGTGCCGAACGGCGTGAGTGCCTGAACGTCCTCAAACCTCACTGGCAGAGGAATGCCATGGCTTTCCAGGAGATCCAGGAGTAGGCCGATGTTGTGACTGCGGGGATAGTCGTGGCCGCCGTGCGCGAGCAGGGCCTTGATCAGTTTTTCGGCAGCTTGCTGGGCGTGGTAGCCGAGGGTTTCGTCGTCGATGGCTGCGTCATCGATCAGCTTGTCGAGTACAGCAAGATCCTGCGCGGCTTTGCGCAACAGCAGGCGGGGCTGCTCAGAGGGAGTCATGCAGCACAAGCCCCTCATGGCAGGCCGTGAACTCCACAGTGCCCGGAATCCGGCAGCGCTCGTCGTAGCGGGCCTCGCTGGTCACCACCAGATCCACCGACATCAGCACGCCGCGCAGCGCTTTCTGCAGTCGCACCATTTCGCTGTAGCGGCTGGTGAGATCGGGCTCGACCACCAGCAGATCCAGATCGTTGGCGGCGGCCAGCTCGCCCCGGGCAGCCGAACCAAAGGCGATCAGGCGCAGCGGCGAGGCCGCCGCCACAAGCCGGTTCACCACGTCGTTCACCTTCTCGGTGGTGACAGCCCAGGGCTGGCCTTGAGCATTGGCGGCAACGGCAGGAGTGGCTGGGGTCATGGGGCCGGAAAAGTCGGCCGGCGAACGGGCCGGAACCTGAGGCTAAGGGTGGAAAGCGATTTCACGACTCCTCCTCCAGCTGCCGCTCCAGCGACTGGCGGATCAGGCCGAGGGCGTAGGGCACCTCTTCCAGAGATGCCACCCCAAGCTCGACATCGCCGTTACCCCAGCGGCCCAGATCGGCAACGTTCTTGGCGAGGCCCTTGGGGGCATCCAGTTCAGGGAAGGGCATGTTGTGAGGCTGAGCCGCAGACGTTTGGCCTGAGGGACGATGTCCACGAAGTTGGTCTCGGCCTTGTAGGCGATGGAGAGCTTGCGCAACTGAACGGACGGACCAAGGCCTTCTACCTACGGCAGCTGATCGAGACCGGGCTGGACGAGAACTTGAGGATGCCTACCTGTGGGTAGCGGTGGCGGAACGCATCCGACTGGGCCAGGAGCGCACCTACAGCCTTGACGACCTGGTGAGCGAGCTTGGCCTGGACCCTGCGACTCTCTGAGCACCTGTAGCAAAGCGATTAAGATCCCGATACCACGGTCAACAGCGCAAAGATGTCTGAATCCTGCGTGATGCTGCATGTTGAACGGCTGCCGGAGGGTGGTTATCTGGCCACCTCGGAGGCCATTCAGGGCTTGGTGGCTCAGGGTCGCACGGTGTCGGAAACCCTGGAAATCGCCCGCGATGTGGCCCGGCGGTTGCTGGAAGCACAGCAAGTGCGTCAGTAAGACAGCAGCCTGCCCTCAATTTCCGAGAGCTTCGACTACCCCTTGATCGTCAGTGCCTGATGGGCCGGCTTTCGGGCTTTCGCTATCGCGACATCACCAGGAAGCTGCGTCGCTTCGGCTTCGTTTTTGATCCGCAGGCGGACATTGATATGGATGCCTTTCGCGCTAGCTGAGGTTCTGCCCAAGACTGCCTGCACCGCGAGGTTGCCAAGGCCCTCATCGATGTGAACCACCGAGCAGATGAAATGGACACCGATTACATCGGAGGAACCAGCGCGGAGGATGTCAGCCCAGAGCTGCGGGCATTCCTTCAGCGTCCATGAATAGGTGCGCTGATCAATCGGAATGATGAACTGAAAGACGGCGCCCAGGATCTAGAGGAGCTTGGCTTCTGTGGCTTTCATATCTAAAAGCCCACTCCTCCATCAGCCGGTTAGCGAGAAAATCCTTAAGTGCTATAATGAATTCTGCTCGATGACGCAGGTGCTGAATCTCGCCTTCGATTGCAAGAGCTAGCCTTGCGAATTCTCTTTGCACTTCAAGAGCCGGCAGAGGGATCTCAATGTTACGCAATTCCTTCTGCCTAATCCCAAGCATGGTGGAGCCCGTGGCTCTTTTGCGAATCTGCTCCGTCACTGAGTTCATCCTCAAAGCGAATCGAAGATATGCGTTATCTAGCTCGTTTGACTTGCCTCTTAGCAAGACTAGTCGCTGCGCAAGGGCAATATCTGGATTGTCGATTTGAGCGACTTGCCCAAGAGGAGCTTCTGTTATGAAAACCACATCGCCTCGTTTTGGTATGCCGCGCCTCATCCACTCCGAGTAGCTCTCCGGTGCAATAAACTTAGTCGCTTCAAGTATTCTTCCCTCTTTAATCAGACGTGCTGTAATGAGGGGAACGCCCTCGACCGTTCTCTCGGGTGATTTGCCGCGATAGTCAATTATCGCTTCAACGACTTCCTCAAGCCTTTTGAAGACGCAATCGCACGCAGTGATTGAGGAAAGATGTCTAAAACCAGACTCTAATGCCTGTTAGAGTTTTGTAATCGCAGACTGAGAGAGCTTTTCAAGCGAGACTGCCTTATCTAGAATCGTCGCGATGCGCCGCTGCTCCTCCAGTGGGGGGAGGGGGATTTCGATGGATTCGACGATCTCTTTGGAGACTTCTTTAAATGTGGCTCCCCTTCCAAGGCTCTGGAGATACGCCTTACTTGATTTGAGCCACCAGTAGAGAAAGTCTGAGGGCAGAATCTCTTGATCGGGAACAAAGCTCTTGAAGCCTTGGTTAGTGGCCATCGGGACTGTATTGATCGCCACGTGACCGATTGGTGCTCTTGAGCTGAAGAGGACACTTCTGGGTGGAAGAATCCTTGAAGAGCAGCTCGAGAGACCCGCCTCAGTGATACTACGTGCTGTTGCTGAAACTTCTTTCCCTTCAAGTCTGCTCAGGTCGGCTGGTGTTATCCAGTGAAAATCCCCATCCCAATATTGATCAACAGAAGACTTTGGGGTGGCCCCAGAGACAATCTGCGCCACATCTCCAAGATATACCTTGGGCCACTTCACCACAGAATCCCCTCCAACTCCTCAATCCCCTGCAGGATCTCCTGCTCGATCACTCGCAGTTCCGCCAGGATCTCCAGCTGTCGGCAGTGCTCCACCTCGTCGTGAATCACTCCAGGCCAGCACCGCCAGCTCCAGCTAGGGTGACATGTAACCGTTGCAGAAGCTGCCATGGGACCTGATGCCGCTCCGCAGCTAGGTCGCTCAGAGGCCTCTGCCCAGGAGGCGCGCCGGGCCGCCAACCGGCGCAAGGTGCGGGAGCACCGCGAGCGCCTGCGGGCCCAGGGGATGCGCCCGATCCAGATCTGGGTGCCGGACGTGCATTCACCGGAGTTCGCCGCCGAGGCGCGGCGGCAGTCGCTCCTGGTGGCGCAGAGCCCAGAGGAGGCCGACATCCAGGCCTTCATCGATTCGGTGACCGAATGGCCCGATGATGAGTACAGCCAGTGAAGCGCGGTGAAATCTGGACCATGGCCGGTGGTCCTGGCTACGCCAGCAAGCCCAGGCCAGCCGTGATCATTCAAGACGACGGCTTCTCGGAAACGCTCTCGATCGCGGTGTGTCCACTGAACAGTGAACCGGTTGAGGCCCCGATCCTGCGCCTCCTGGTGGAGGCGACGCCCGAAAATGGACTCCGCCACACCAGCCGTCTGATGGTCGACAAGGTCACCACCGTGCCCAAGAGCCGTCTCGGTCAACGCATTGGATGCCTGGCCGACGAAGACCTGCTGCGGCTCAATCGCTCGTTGCTGGTGTTTCTGGGCCTGGCCCGCTGAGTAGGGCGCACAGTGGCGCAGCGCGCGCTCTGATGCGACTGCCGTTCTACTGATCATGGACTCAGCCGCTCACGAGTGGCTGGAGGGTGTCCAGAATGTCAGCCAGTTCGACTGTGGCCACTTCCGTGTCGAAGGCCGCCTGTGCCCGCAACCAATAGCCCGGACTGAGCCGCAGCACACGACAAAGGCGCAGGTCTGTGTCGACCGTGATGGCCCTTTTGCCCGCAATGATTTCGCTGATGCGTGATGCGGGTACCCCGATGGACTTGGCCAGTCGGTACTGGCTGATGCCCAATGGTTTGAGGAACTCTTCCTGAAGAAGTTCACCAGGGCTGATGGGTGGGAGACGATTCATGGGGAGGTGTCAGTGGTAGTCAACAAGTTCAACGTCTTCGGCGCCGCCGTCTGACCATCGAAAACAGAGCCGGTATTGGTCGTTGATACGGATGCTGTGTTGTCCGGCTCGATCTCGAGTTGGCGGAGCTTGCGGCGGGCCACCCGTTCGATGGCCTGGAAGCGAGGGACCGCCCAACCGTTGGCGAGGGATCGTGTGTCGGTGCATCGGAACGACCGGATCATGCCTGGATCATAGTTCTGCTACGCAGAACGGTTGGGTCGCATGATTGCAGGCTCTCGTCGGCGGTGGGCCGCTCCGGTGCCGGCACCCCAGGCTGATTCGCCTCAGTGCCTTGGTTGGCGCCCTGGCTCATCGCAACATCCCCTCCAGCTCCTCCATCCCCCGCGTGATCTCCAGCTCAATTCCCCGCAGTTCCGCCAGAATCTCCAGCGGCGGGCGGTGCTCCACCTCGTCGTGCACCAGTTCCTTGTAGCGGTTGAGGCTGAGGTCGTAGCCCTGCTCGGTGATCTCCGCCTTGGGCAGGCAGAAGCTATAGGCGGTGCGTTCCCACTCGCGTTCTGAATCCTTGTGGTGTTTCCAGGCACTCAGGCAATCCGGCGTGTTGTTCTTCTTCTGTTCCCCCTCGGCCAGTGTTTCTTTCGGAGCGGGCCCAAGCTTCTCCAGCGTCAGCAGCGGATTGCGCTTGTCGTCGAGGCTCCAGCCGTCGGCGGTCATGTCATAAAACCAGACTTGGTCTGTGCCGCCCCGGCCGGTCTTGGTGAAGAACAGGATCGACGTGCTCACGCCGGCATAGGGGCGGAACACCCCGCTAGGTAGCGACAACACACCCTCCAGAAAATGGTCTTCCACCAGAGTGCGGCGCAGTTCTTTGTGGGCGTTGGAGGAGCCGAACAACACACCATCGGGCACGATCACGGCTGCCCGGCCGCCGGGTTTAAGCAGCTGCAGGAACAAGGCCATGAACAGCAGCTCGGTCTTTTTCGTCTTCACCACCCGCTGCAGCTTGCCGCTGGTGCTCTCGTAATCGAGTGATCCAGCCAAGGGCGGATTGGCCAGGACCAAGGTATATTTATTCTCCTCGTAGGCGCTGTCTTCGCAAAGCGAATCGCGGTAGCTCACATCGGGGTTCTCCACCCCGTGCAGCAGCATGTTCATTGCGCCGATGCGCAGCATCGTGTTGTCGAAATCAAAGCCATGGAACAGGCCATGGTTAAAGTGCTCACGCAGGTATTCGCCTACCGCCACCGGGAAGCCGCAGGTGCCGCAGGCCGGATCCACTATCACATCGCGTGGGGTTGGATTGGCCAGCGGCACGACAGCTATAGCCGTAGCCAGGGCTGCCTGGCCTGGAACACTCTGGAAGCGGGGCGTCATCATGCACACCGACTGACTACTTCCACTGCGGCTGCCACCAGTGGCGATCGGTGGATTGAGCCCAAGCAGCTCGCGGATCTTCTGCAACACTGTCCTTGATGGGCCTGACAGTGAAAAAGAGGCCTGAGACCAGTTGAACTAGTGCGTACTTAGCGCTTTGGCTTGGTGTCGTACTCAACAATATAGGCAACGGGACGCTTGGCCTGAACCTTGGTGAGGCGCAAGGAGTCATTTGGTAGATCATTCCAGGTGGCTTGATCGTTCGATCCTTGGACGATTAAATACTGCCCATAATCTTCGATCTCCTCGAGATTGTTGGGTTTACCCGGGGCCCAGTTGCTGTAGGAAAAGGGCTCACCACTCACCCAACCCCAACCGCCAGCGGGCTCCTGGATCTGATGGCGCACCTGGAGGAGGCCGATCCAGGGGCCCACCGCGTCCGTTTTGCCGTCGTGGCTCGAAGTCGTCCAGAAGTTTGGCCTGCCTGAAATTAATGACCACACAAACTGGTTTTCAGGCCTGGAGGTGAGGGTGGCCAAGTAACCGCCCTTGGCTTGGGCGGCTAGACGCGCCTCTATCCAGGTGATCCCCTCTGGAGCCACGACCACCTCGTAGTAATGGCCATTGGTTTTCCACTGCACTAAATCCGCCAGGGCAGGGCCCGCGGCTATCAGGTTGAGAATGGTGCCGGAACATATCGCAAAGCTGCAACTCAGCCAACCTGAAATCCGATTTGACTGCCGCTTCACCAGGGGATCCCTACCAATGCTATTATAACCCTGGATTGATCTCATGACTAAGGGTGCTTTCCTCCGCTGTCGTTGACAGATGCTGCAAAACAGCCTGCACCTAGGAAGAGCACAGATCTGCGGGGCGATTGCCTCCTTTTGAGTTCCCACCATGCCTTTGAGACCGACTGCACAGAGCCGGCTCCCTAATTCTCGGGCTGGATCGATCGGTGCTGGCCATCTGGATTCGCGGCAGTCTGGGTGGTGAGGGTCCAGAGCTCTCGGGCCAGTTCATCGGAGCGGGCCTCCACGCTGGGCTGGCTGAGCTCAAACCGCAGCCGGCCTGGACCCTGCACCCGGTTGCTCCCGTACTGAAAGCCCACGGGCTCCGGTGGTGACGTCGTGGCCAGACCGGCCAGCAGAGCCCCGGCTCGGGCGGGCGTTTCGGTCAGGCGCAGCAGGTCGCGGGCGACCAGGGCGAACAAGGCCTGCCCAAACGGGTTCTGGCTGCGGCTGTAGCGGAAGAAGCCGCCGCTGCTGCGCGGAATCACCAGTCCTGGACTCCAGGCCAGCACCGGCAGGGACTGGCCTTGATCGTGCAGCTGCCGCTCCAGCTCCCGCGCCATCAGCAGATTGCAGAGCTTGCTGTCCTTGTAGGCCTTCTCGGCATTGAAAGGGCCGCCATGGAGCATCGACGCGCCGGGGCCCTGGCGCAGCCCGGCCAGTTCGCCCAGCCCAGCTGGTTGCCCCACCTTGCCGCCGGCGGTGGTGGGGTCATGCACCTCCGAACTCGTGACCACCAGCCGCGGCGCCGTGCCCTGCAGTAGCAGGGGCAGCAGTCGCTGCAGCAGGGCCTGATGGGCCAGGTGGTTCACGGCGAACGTGAGCTCAAAGCCCTGCGCCGACCAGCGCGGTTCGCTGGCGCCGCTGTACTGGAGACCGGCGTTGAGCACCAGGCTGTCGATCGGTTCCGCAGCGGTCAGCAAGGCATCGGCGCAGTGCTCGACGCTGGCGAGATCACTCAGATCGCAGATCGGCGTTGCCAGCCTGCCCCCCAGGGGGCTGTCTGTGCGTTGAGCCAGCAACTGGACCAGACGATCGGTAGTGGCTTCATCGCGGCAGAGCACGGTGAGGCGATGGCCTGCCTCCAGCAACTGCTGCGCCGCCTCAAGACCGATGCCGGAGCTGCCACCGGTGAGCAGCACATGCCGCGGCGGGCAGGCGGTGTCGCTGGTCCCAGTCTGGTGATCACCGTCAGCAGCCATGGCGTTCGTCTGTTCCCAAAGGCCTGGCTTGGTAGGGTACCCATCCTAGATCTTTAGGCGAAAAGACGTGACCAGAAAGCCTATAGCTGCGCCAATAAGAAGGCCAATGAAGCCGCCAGCAACCCCGCCGAGCAAGGTGAACGATCCAGCCAGTATCCACTGCGCGATGCGGATATCCCGGTTCAGCAGTCTTTTCTGTTCATTTTGTTTCGCTTGACGTGACTCCCGTTTGAGTCTGTACTTGTCGTGTGAGGAACTCTTTTCTGCTTTTCTGCTGGCTGTTGTGGCCTGCGAGATGTTGTGCTCAGCCCACCTGCGCTGCTGCTCGAGTAGTTCCTGCTGGACTCCTTGCGACTTGGCTATTTTCAGCAACTCGCCGCCTGAGGCGCTCTCTGTTCGTTGACTGGTGGTATCAACGCTCTGTTTTCCTTCATCCTCGTTGTGGGTTCTGTTGAATTCAGGTATCCACCAGCGTGGCACATCATGGCCGTACTTCATCCGCCGATTGCGATCTTCCGAGGTCATGAATCCTCCTTGCTGGGGAAGTGGTGAATAACGAGCGGCAAGTTCAAAGCCTGTTTAGCGCAGAAAGTAAGGCCCCCGCAATAAGCATTTTGATCGACTGGTTCCACGTTAATGTGAGGAAGTCCCATTGTTGCTTGTTGGCTGATGCTAAGGCAGTACTGATCTCCATCTGTTTAATGTTGCGTCTGAGAGCAATGGTGTGGCAGAGAAGAGGCTCAGGTACCCTATGCCTCTCACAAGGCTTGGGTCTGGCGGCCTTATTCGAAAGCCCTGATTCATGGATTCATCCTGTGGGTAGATCTTTGAGTACGGTAATTCGTCTACTGCCGCAGGGCATCAACTTCCAATCGACTCTGCTCACCACTGGGGGCCACAGGAGGCCAAGCCCGCCTTGTATTTGTCATTCCAGAGCGTGATCGCTGCTTCCCTGGAGAGTTCCCGGCGATGTTTGAGCAGTGGCACTGGCTCTCCGACTCTGACCTCCAGCTGCTGACACCAGCGGTCCCAGCCCTTCTGCCGCACCATCTCGTCGGTCCCTTGCCAAGGCTTGCTGTACACCTGGAGAGTGGGTCCACCGTGCCCGGTCGTGTTGTTTTCTGATGTCTCAGCCCTCCGTTCCCCCGACCCCAGGCCTTGCCGCTGATCAGGCTGCAGCAGCTGCGACCGCGATGCCGCCTGGCTTGAGGTCGTTGAGGCTGCCTGTGCGTAGCGGTGCCTGTTGGCTCTGGGCTGGCCATCACCGACCGGCCACACCTGCGGATTCGCTGCCCCTGCTGGTGTGCCATGGCGGTCCCGGCGTCCCCAGCGACTATCTGTTTCCCCTGATCGGCGCCCTGCAACGACCGGTGATCTTCTTTGACCAACTCGGTTGTGGGCGTAGCGATCGACCCAGCCCCGCCGACCAGGAGTATTCGATCGCCGCTTCCGTGCAGGACCTGGTGGAGGTGGTTGAGGCCCTTGTCGCAGAGGGGCTGATCCCGAGTCAGGAGGGTCAGCCTGCTTATCACCTCTACGGCCAGTCCTTCGGCGGCATCCTGGCTTTTGAAGCCCTCACCTCAGTGTCTGGCGACGATGACGTTGGCCTGCCGCTTCCACGCTCGTTGACCCTTTCTAACGTGCCGAGTTCGGTGCCCTTACTCCTTGAGGATGTGGCGGCCCTGCTGGCAGAGCTGGACGGCGACGCTGCCCGCTTTGATGCGGCCCATGTCTGCAGAGCAACGCCAAGACCACCGGCACTTCTGGCGGCCTACGCCCCAGGCCACCCAGGGAGCCATTGGCGAGGCGTGGATGTCATCGCGGACTGGTGTGCGACGCAGCAAAGCCTGGGCTCCCTCATGGTGCCTGTGCTCCTGCTCGCCGGGGAACATGACTTCGTCACCCGCCGCTCGATGGCGGGGTGGCAGCAACTGGCCCAGCTGCGCTGTGTCGTCATCCCCGGGGCGGCACACCACGCCCTGCTGGAGAGGCCAGAGGCCTACAGCGTCTGCCTTGAGGACTTCCTGCAGGAGCATGAGGACCATTTGCCTGAAGAAGACTGAGCGCTCTGCCCCGATGATCCGGGCCAGCGAGCCGAAGGCGCTGCCGGCTTATTTGGCGATCGGATTGGAACGGGTTGGGGCAGGGCTGGGCATAGGGATCGGGAGCTGGTGGTTGTTCGGGGCTGCTTGAGAGAGGCTGATTTCAGGAACAGGGAGTCGCAGCGGACTGACACCCGGCGGCGAGCTGGGCCAGCCAGTCACGCAGCAACAGCAGGGTGGAGGGCTCGAGGCGGTAGTAGATCCAGCGGCCCTCCTGGCGGGCGCGGATCAGGCCGGCGTCCTTGAGCACCTTGAGATGAAAGGAGAGTTTCGACTGGGCCAGATCGAGGTCGCTGGTGAGGTCACAGACGCAGCGTTCGCCGTGCTGCAGGGCGTGTACCACCTGCAAGCGGATCGGTTCGGCCAGGGCGCGCAGCAGCGGCTGGGCCTGGTCCGGAGCCAGCGGCTCAGCGGTTGAGCATGGTGCGGCGTTGGTCTCCACGGTGGACAGAACTGGGGCAGCTGGCATGAGTCTGTCGGCACAGGGGCCGGCGATCGGGCGCTGGCGGCGCTGGCTGATCGTTGATGGCATGAAGCGCTTCAACCGGGCCCGGTCCCAGCAGCAGCGTTACCGGGTCCAGGGCGTTGAGGCGCAGACGTCCAGGCCTGGGCACAGGCCGGATCCACCTGGCGGATTGCTACAAGAGCCAGGGCGGGAGC
Organism: Cyanobacteriota bacterium; assembly: GCA_026389285.1. Lineage (GTDB taxonomy): Bacteria > Cyanobacteriota > Cyanobacteriia > PCC-6307 > Cyanobiaceae > Cyanobium. The sequence continues at coordinate 1,806 of JAPLID010000122.1, read as the reverse complement.
AAGCTCCAGCAGGGCGACCACCTCCCAGGCCACCAGCCAAACCAGCAAGACCATCACGCAGCGACGCAGGCGCAGAGCCGGAGCGCCATCAGGCTGTGCAGAACCACCCATCAACCCGCCCTACGCTCAAGGCATAACAACAGCATCGTGATACTTGACTGAACTTGGGCTTGGCGCGGCGCTGGCCCTCGCTTGTGGTCTGTCTTCCCATTCCCATAGCCTTCAGGTCCAATGACGACCATGTACCTCGTCCCCACCCGGGCACTGAGGTCCTCCACTAGATCGCTGTTCCGGCCTCCTGCCGTCGTGCCTCCGCTCACCGATTCCCAGCTCTGATTCCCAGCTCCGATCCCCAGTCGCACCGCTCCCTTCCCATGTCCTCACGCACTTTCCAGTTCCGGCTGCGCAGCAGCCATGGTGGCCCCGAACTCACCACCCAGTCCGTCGTGGTGGAGCGACTTAGCGAGGAGGGGGTGTGGCAGCAGCAGAATCCCAGCTTCTCCACGCCCCCGTTCCGCCTCCATCTGATGTCCCTGCTTCTGTGTCTGCAGTTCCATCTGGTCGGCGAGGCCCGCGAACGGCAGATCCCCCTGCAGCAGCTGGTGGCTGATCTGACTGTGACCGTCGCCAACAGCTGGGATCTGGAGGCTGTGGTGGCCACTTTCCAGCTGAGGCTGGATCCGGGCGCCTCGGCCGAGGCACGGGCGCACGCTTCGGATGAGGCGATCGGTGCCATGCGGGAGCGGATGCTGCACAGTCCGGTGCCCCGCAATCGCCCCGCGGCGGTGCCCATGACCCTGAACATCGCGCTGCAGAACTGAGCCAACGGAGCCAAGCACCATCTGCCAGGGGTGCCTCGCCCCCGCCCCCCATCCACTCCCCCGCTGTCAGGAAAGAAGTCCACTCGGTCTGACCGATCCATCAGGAAGCCTTACTGACGACGATGAAACTGCCCTATGACCCCGCCCTATGACCCCGCCCTGCGAGACGCCGTTCGCCTGTTGATGAGCCCACCGAACCGCGAGAGCGTGACCGATGGACACACCCGAAGGCCCGCAATTGCCTGGAATGATGACTCGCCTGAATTCCATTTAGGCAGCAACACTAGTATTGATCTAGAATTGAAATAAAAGAGTAGATGTTGTTGATGGGAACCAAGGGCAGCCAGTGAAATAGAAAGGCATCCATGGGACAGATTTGTAACGGCGTACGATTAAGTGGAAGACAGGAAGATGCGCCGTTGCAGGCAAGGCAGTACAAGAGTCAGAGCAACATGCTGCAACAGCAACAGCGTCATAACCGTCAACCTCGAGGGCTCAGTGTGCGAGACACTGCACTTTGATAGGTGCCTTTTATGGGACACTCTTCGAGTTTCAGGCTGGAGTGATCGAACGATCGAGATAAACGTCTTGGACCTGTTGGATTAGGGCGATTCCCTGGTCCCGGGGTTTTTGAAACGCCTTGCGGCCCATGATCACACCACTGCCGCCAGCCCGTTTGTTGATCACGGCTATACGCACGGCCTGGTGGAGGTCATCCCTGCCGGAAGCTCCGCCACTATTGATTAGGCCAATCCGACCAGCGAAGCAATTCAGCACTTGGTAGCGGCAGAGATCCACGGGGTTAGCACTGCTTAGCTCTTCGTAAACCTTGGGATTGGTCATCCCATACGACTGGCCAAGTGCCTGAGCCACAGCTCCATAGCCATTGTTGGTTTCGGGTAGTTTTTGTTTGATCAGATCGGCTCCGATCGTGACCCCTAGGTGGTTTGCCTGGCTCGTCAGGTCGGCGGAGACGTGGTAATCG
>JAPLID010000026.1 GCA_026389285.1 Cyanobacteriota bacterium | reverse complement strand
TCACCGCGGTGGTGTGATGCCCTCACTACTGCCAGATCCCTGAGCCGGTTGTTAACGATCGTGGTGTCTGTGGTCGCTCGTTGATTAACAATCAGGGGTGGAATGCTGCGCTGCTGCGTTACGGCCCCTGAACGGGTACCGCTAGGATTCCCGTGCAAGCAACCAGTCCATAGGCCTCGCGGTAGTTCGCCACCTGCCAGAAGGCAGTGGCCTTGGCTACCGCATAGGGGCTGCGGGGCTTAAAGGGGGTGTCTTCATTGGCTGGTTCGCGGCCAGTATCGCCGAAGCATTCCGAGCTTCCGGCATTGAACAGCCGCACTGGCGCGCCCAGATAGCGAATCACCTCCAGCAGGTTCAAGGTGCCACCAGCGATCGATTCCATGCACTCCACAGGCTGCTCAAACGAAAGCCCCACGCTCGTCTGCCCCGCCAGGTTGAAGATCTCATCGGGCTGCACGCTGCTCACCACCTTCAGCACGCTGCGGAAGTCGTTGGGCGCCAACGACACCACCTCCACATCCGCTGCGATACCCAGCCGCTCCAACCGGCTGGTGTTGGCCATCTGGGCATCGCGGCTGCTGCCCACCACCCGGCAGCCCTTGCTCAGCAGCAGGTGGGCTAGGTAGGCGCCGTCCTGCCCGGTGGCTCCAAGTATCAGGGCTGTCTTTACCATGACTTCTCAGTGTTTCATCACTCATTAGTGTTCACCTTAGATCTTATTCCATTCTGATGACCAAACGAGTTTTGCGTGTTGCCGTTTGGCATAACCTTCAATCAGGAGGAGCCAAACGTGCTTTGTTTGATCACATACAAGGCCTACTAGAATTTGGTCATCACGTTGAGATCTGGTGCCCACCTTCTGCTGATATCGACTATCTTTCTCTTCGTCCGTTGGCTAAGCACCATATTGTCGATTTAGATATTCAGTGCTCTAGATCTCCATTGTAGAGTTTGCGCGAAACAGATTAACGAATCTAAATTTGACGTCCTCTTTGCTAACTCGTCAAGTCTTTTTTATAATTCACCAATTGGTCGATATGTTAATTTGCCCTCTCTTATTTTTCTTCAAGAGCCTTACCGAAGGCTTTATGAAGCTCTACCGGTATTGCCATGGATTGCACCTTTTCCTCAAGCGCGGCGATTCAAGCTTTTTGGAGCAAAAAGCTTCGTCGTTGATTCTATCCTAACCTATGCATTGCGCATTCAGGCCAGGGAAGAACTCTTGAATGCGAAAGCGTTCAATCGTATTTTAGTTAATTCTTATTTTAGTAGAGAAAGCGTGCTTAGGGCCTACAACTTGGATTCAAGTGTTTGCTACTTGGGGATTAATACTGATCTATTCGAGCCATGTGATGCGCCAAAACAGTCGTATGTTGTCGGTCTTGGTGGCATCTCTACATTAAAGCGTTTAAATTTAGCCATTCTTGCAATTGCCTCAATACCATCCTCTGCAAGGCCGAAGCTGGTTTGGATAGGTAATTTCTCTGACTCTTCTTATGAGCGGCTAGTACGTGATAGGGCAATTGATCTAAGTGTGGATGTCGAATTCAAAGTCGATATATCAGATGAGGAGCTTGTCTCAATTGTTCAGACGGCTGCTGTAATGCTTTATACGTCTCACCTAGAGCCTTTTGGTTATGCACCGCTTGAAGCTAATGCCTGCGGTACAGCTGTTGTGGCTATTGCAGAAGGTGGAGTCCGCGAGACGATTATGCAGAATCTGAACGGAGTTTTAATTTCAAGATGTTCACCTGAAGATCTTGGCAAGGCGATCTCAGTCTTTACTCAAGACCTTGCTTACTCTGCCGAAATGGCTAAACAAGCGCGTCAACATGTCATTCGTTATTGGAGTTTGAAGCCCAAGCAGGAAGCCCTTGAGACTCATCTTTTAGACTTGGCAGACGAGAAGACGGCGGTGACATGGTCGAATACTGGCTACCCATTAACACAGCTTTAATTCATCTTTGGTAGTTCAAGTCTTGATTGACTAGCTCGCTTCGGCCAAGACGGACTTCGTGCATAGCTCATCACGCACACATCAGTCAGTCTATGTGACGCAGTACTATCCGGTTCCACAAAGGTCTCTCATTGCCTGAGTTCCAGCGGCTGTACTGAACCGTCGAGTAATGTTAGGCTGAGCTAAGTGTGTTTTCTAGACAGGGCCCATTGTTTACCTCTGAGGCGTGCGACCGCCTCTGAAAGGGCCCACCGCCCTTTAAAGGGGCTCCCACCCATGAGCAACCGCCGTAGCAATAGTCCCGAGTTCAAGTCCAGGGTCGCGATGGAGGCGATCAGCGGTAGCTATACACTGCAGGCAATCGCTGCCGATCACGTAGTGTATCTGATCTTGGTGAGGTAGTGGAAGAACTAATTGCTAAAAAGTGCCAGCGAGCTATTCTCGAGAGGCAAGCAGTCCAAGAACAAGGACGAGGGCTAGGTCAAGGAAGGTGAGCTTTTCCAACAAATCATTCGTCTGCAAATGGAGCTGGAGTGGCTCAACAGCAAGTCTCAGCAGCTCTGATGCCCATGAACTACGCGATCTGGTCGTTTACGACCAGCTCGCGCTCAGCGTCTGCCACCAATCCTTGCTCTGGCTGCCTCGATCCATGCTCTACTACCGGCCCACACCGGCGAGGGTATTGACGCTGTGGATCATGGCCAGGATCGACGGTCTCTGCTGGAGGATCTCTGCAGCGGCAGTCGCCGGATGGTGGTGTACGTGGCCAAAGTATGGATCCCCATCAGCCGTGACAAGTTGCGAAACCTCATGCGCTACAGAGGTTTACGAGCGATGTATTGGAAGCTGGATACCACGATAGTGGGTGATCTAGCCAAGCTTTTCACTTGTCTAGTGGATTACAAGCTAGTCACCGTAGTAGATCAGGTCTGGGCTACTGATATCACCTATATTTCGCCCAGATAGGCTTCCCATACTTGCTAATGATCGTGTATCTGTTCTCGCGGTATATTCTCAGCTATTGTCTCTCCAATAGCTTGGAAACGGATTCATGATTTGATGCTTTGGATATGGCACTTGAGGGCAGCCGCAAACCAGGGATCTTCCACTCCGATCAGGTCCGCCAGTTCAACTCGTTTGACTTCGTGGTAAGGTTGCAGTAGGAGTTGAGCAAGATCTGTTGGTCTGGGTGATATCGCTGCTACCACAACATCCTGGTGGAGAGGCTGTGGCACACTGTTAAGTGCGATGAGGTGTACATATGCGCCTACAGCGTTTACTGGGAGGCTAGTATCAACTTTGCTTACTTCCAGTACTAGTGTTGCCATGTAAGGCCCCCCAGTTAACTGGGTGGCAGCCCCCCTGTGAGGTCTACACTGATATAGAATAATATCTTACCCGTCCGGGGTTGTGTATGTCAGGAGCCCCTGTTTGTTCTGCAAAAGGTACCAACCATACTCTCTAGTTGGGCCCAACAATCTTGATGCTGGTGCTACCGTCAGCCATTGAAATTCTTTCCCCCCATATCCAATGCTTTAGAGGTTGCCTGATTTGCTTAATGATCAAAATATTTGTAGAATATGAAAACTGCCACAACATAGGTTCGCCTGCTATCCTACTTGTCATTGTTTTTATTTTTATTACAAATTAATTTCTTAAACTTTGGCACTGTCATTCAGGAAATCTTTCTTTTTGTCTAAAGAGCATGTAAACTCTCTTAGAGTCAATCTCATCATATCTGGTTACGAGATCTTAATCTATCTCCGTACCTGCGTCTCCGATTCTCTTACTAAAAACAATGTAACGTTGCCCATATCCAGCTTTCTCAAAAAATATTTTCCTTATAAAGTCTATAAACTAAAGTTTGCAAGAGAATCTAAACTGGCTGGCAAGTCTCTCTATTGGGATGCAAGAACTTCGGCCGTCGAATCTTCGACCGCTAAAGCTGCTCTGTTATCGCTCACTAGCATATCAATAGTTATTGTGGCCAATAGCCCTGAATCCCTTGGCTTAATATCTCAAACATTATCTTGCCTACCTTTTAGATGTTGTGTATGGATGTTAGTTGCCACCGAGAGCCTGGCAAATATTTACAAGCCGTTATTTGCAGGGCTTGACAATGTCGACACCATCTCTATTAATTCCCTGGTTGGTACTCAGCCCTCCCTGGATAACTTGTTGTCGCTTGCACCCGGTTTTGTCTTCAGCAACGATTTTGTTGTTTTTATTAACTTTTCTGCTGATGTGAAAGTTGTTGATACTCGTGGTTTGTCAAGTTACCTCCTGTTTAATTTATTTGGAACACCAGAAATTGTAGAGTCACTCATTCAAAAGTTTCTTATTAATCCAAGACTTGGGCTTTTGTACCCTGCGATTTATAAACCCATCCGATCACTGATAACTGACGCAACCAATGCTTCTGATTGCCTAAGCTGGCTTTACAATGCAATAGGCCCGTCAGCGGTTCCTAATTTTACTTCAAGTTCGTTTCCTATTGGGCATTCCTTTTGGATTCGCGGCACCTTGTTGGTCAAGATGAAAACTTTACTTCAAAAACATCCGTTCTTATCCCTACCTATTCACAAGCCGCTTGCTCTTTATCCTACTCAGATTGAACGACTCTTACCTGCGGTTGTTTCATCATTCTCCTATCAAGTTGAAGAGTTTGCTTTTTCTAACTTTGCCACTGGAGAATCACCCGGTACTCTTTTTGCTGTTAATGTAGAT
>JAPLID010000146.1 GCA_026389285.1 Cyanobacteriota bacterium | reverse complement strand
CCTTTCCAAGCGCACCGAGCGGGGCCACAGGCCGCTGATGGGCAGCGAGTTTCTGCAGATGGCCGGCCGTGCCGGCCGCCGCGGCCTCGATACCCAGGGCTATGTGGTCACGGTGCAGAGCCGCTTTGAAGGAGTGCGGGAGGCTGGCGCCCTGGCCACCAGTCCCGCCGATCCGCTGGTAAGTCAGTTCACACCCAGCTACGGCATGGTGCTGAACCTGCTGCAGCGCTACGACCTGGCTAAGGCCAGGGAGCTGGTGGAGCGCAGTTTTGGCCGCTACCTGGCCAGCCTGGATCTTGCCGAGGACGAGGGCCGTATCGCCGAGCTCAGCAACCAGCTGGAGCTCCTGGCTGCCGGTGATGCCGATGTGCCGTGGGATGACTTCGAGGACTACGAGAAACAGCGGGGTCGGCTGCGGGAAGAGCGCAGGCTGCTGCGGATTCTTCAGCAACAGGCGGAGGAGACCCTGGCCCATGAACTCACCTTGGCGTTGCAATTCGCCAGTGAGGGAACCCTGGTCAGCGTCAAGGCTCCCCAGCTCCGTGCCCGTGTGACGCCGGCGGTGATCGTCGCCAAGCAGGCTGGACCGGGCCAGTTCCCCCTGTTGCTCTGCCTGACCGACGAAAACGTCTGGATCCTGTTGCCCTGTGCCGCTGTCGTCAGTCTGCACGCCGAACTCAGCTGCCTGCAGGTCGCGCAGCTGGATGCGCCCGAGCTGCACCATCCCGGTGAACTGCGCCACGGTGACAACGGCAGTGGTGCCATGGCACTGGCGGTGGCCTCGATGGCCCGTCGCCACGACATGCACACCCCCCGCTACGACCTCGCTGGTGAGGTGCTTGAGCAGGCGGAGCTGGTTCAGCAGCTGGAGGAGGAGCTGGAGTTGCAGCCAGCGCATCGCTTCGGTGATCGCAAGCAGCTCAAGAAACACCGCCGCCGCATGGAGGAACTTGAGCTGGAGATCGAGGAGCGGCGGCGCATCCTGCATCACCGTGCCAACCGCCACTGGGATACCTTCCTGCATTTGATCGAGATCCTCGGCTTCTTCGGCGCCATGGACGGGGAGGACGGGCTGCAGCCCACCGAGGTCGGGCGCACCGTCGCCTCCCTGCGAGGCGACAACGAGCTCTGGCTTGGCCTGGCCCTGATGAGCGGCCATCTCGATGCCCTCGATCCGGCTGAGCTGGCCGCCGTGTTGGAGGCGATCTCCACGGAGGTCAATCGTCCCGATCTCTGGTGCGGCTGGCCGCCTCCCCCCCTGGTGGAAGAAGCCCTGCACGATCTGCGCGGTCTGCGGCGCGAGCTTCAGCGTCAGCAGGAGCAGCGCTCGGTGGTCGTTCCGGTCTGGTGGGAGCCCGAACTCACCGGACTGGTGCATGCCTGGGCCAAGGGTGCCAGCTGGAGTGAACTGATCGCCAACACCTCCCTCGATGAGGGTGATGTGGTGCGGATCCTGCGGCGCACCGTCGATCTGCTGGCCCAGATTCCCTATGGCGAGGCGATCAGCGAGCAGTTGCGCACCAACTCCCGCAAAGCCCTTCGGGCGATCAATCGTTTTCCGGTCTGCGAGATCGAGGATCTTCTGGCGGGTTCGGCCCGGGCGGGCAGCTCCGATCCGGATCCTGCTCTGGTCCGGCCGCCGGCGGCTTGAGCACCAGGGCGACGATCAGCAGCAGCCCGCCGATGCTGAGCACCGCCTCGATGCTGTCGGCGTAGGGGGTCCAGGGCATGGTCCCTAGGATCCCTCCTCCTGGGGACGCTCTGGCGATGAAGTTGAATCTGGGCTGCGGGCCGCGGCCGATCCCCGGATACCTGAACATCGATTCGGTGGCGAGCTTCGCGCCCGATCGAGTCATGGATCTGGAGCGCACCCCCTGGGATCTACCCACAGGCGGCGCCGAGGAGGTGCTGCTCAACCATGTACTTGAGCATTTGGGTGCCAGCACTGACACCTTCCTGGCGGTAATGACGGAGCTGTACCGGGTGTGCGCTGATGGCGCTCTGATCCGCATCAACGTGCCCCACCCGCTGCACCTGCACTTCCGCACCGATCCCAGCCATGTGCGAAGGATCACGCCGCAGACGCTGTCGATGTTCTCGCGGGCCGAATGTGATCAGGCGGCGGCGGTGTCCTCACCGATGACCCCCTGGGCCCATATCTTGAATGTGGATTTCGAGCTGGCCTCGGCGCAATACATCGTCGATGCACGTACCCGCGAGCTGCTGGAGTCCAAGGGACTGCTGGCTCCAGGTGATCGTCTCGAAGACTTTGCTGAGATCTACAACAACCTGATCGAGGAGATCCGCATCGTGCTGAGCGTGCGCAAAGAGACAACGTGATGGTTCAGTGCGCTTTGTGAAGGGGGGCCAGGCTCAGATGCCCAGCCGCTGCCAGATCACATCGAGGTTGGCCCGGTGCAGGTCGGTGGCGAAACACTCGGCCAGCGCCTCAGCTGAGAGCCGGGCGCTCACTTCGGCGTCGGCCTCGAGATTGGCGCGGAAATCTCCCCCTTCGCGGTTCCAGGCGCTGTGGGCGTGGACCTGCACGATCCGGTAGGCCTCTTCGCGGCTGAGCCCGGCGGCCACCAGCGCCAACAGCACCCGCTGGCTGAACACCACACCGCCGTAGACATTGAGGTTGCGAGCCATGTTCTCGGGGTAGATGCCTAGGCCCTTCACCACCTCGGTCATCTCCCGCAGCATGAAGTGCAGGGTGACCGAGCAGTCCGGCAGCATCATCCGCTCCACCGAGCTGTGGCTGATGTCGCGCTCGTGCCAGAGGGCGACGTTCTCCAGGGCGGCCACCGTGTAGCTGCGCAAGACCCTGGCCAGGCCGGAGATGCGCTCACTGCGGATCGGATTGCGCTTATGGGGCATGGCCGAGCTGCCCCTTGGCGAAGTTCTCCTCCACCTCCAGCACGTCGGTGCGCTGCAGATTGCGGATCTCTGTTGAGTACCGCTCCAGGGAGGCGCCAACCAAGGCAAGGGTCTGCACGTATTCGGCGTGGCGATCGCGGCCGATCACCTGGGTGCTGGCGGCATCGGGCTCCAGGCCGAGGATGCGGCAGGTGATCGCCTCTACCTCAGGATCGGTGTTGGCATAGGTGCCCATGGCGCCGCTGATCTGTCCGACGGAAACCACCCGCTCCAGGCGTTCCAGTCGCTCGCGGTTGCGTTCGGTCTCGGCCAGCCAGCCTGCAACTTTGAAGCCGAAGGTGATCGGCTCGCCGTGGATGGCGTGGGAGCGGCCGATCATCACCGTGTCCTTGTGGGTTCTGGCCAGTTGCCGCAGGGCGTCGGCCAGCTGGTCGAGCTCGGTGCGCAGCACGGCCACTGAGCGCTTGAGCTGCAGCGCCAGTCCCGTGTCCAGAACATCGGAGCTGGTCATGCCGACGTGGATGTATCGACCGGCGTCCCCGACGTGTTCGTTGACGTTGGTTAGGAAGGCGATCACATCGTGGCGCACTTCGGCCTCGATCTCCAGGATCCGACTCACCTCGAAGGCGGCCTTGTCGCGAATCGTGGCGAGCGCTTCGGGCGGCACCCGGCCCAGTTCGCACTGGGCGGCGGTGGCGGCGATCTCCACGTCAAGCCAGCTCTGGAATTTGGCTTCCTCACTCCAGAGGTCGCCCATTTCGGGAAGGGTATAACGCTCGATCAAGGGCCAGCGCGTGGCAACGTCTCCCCCAACCTATCGGGCGACCATCAGGCCACGGTCGTCAGCTGGCGACCGTGGGCCACCTCCCACTGCACCAGGTTGCCCCAGCTCTGCTGACGCACCCAGCAGCGACCGCCGCGGCAGTGAATCAGCTGGAAGGGGAGAAGATCCTCGAGCTGGTTGAGCAGTCGCACGAAGCTGCCTGGCCGGAGCAGCTCAAGCATGTTCGCCCCGAGCTGGCCGGGGAGATGAGCGAGGCTGCGACTGGCGGAGGCCAACTCCGGTGCGCTCAGGGTGCTGGATCGGGATGGCCCCATGGAAGGCTCTGACCTGCAAGTTCGAGCCATCCTCTGGTGTATCCCGCTGGACAGGGTTCAGCCTTGGTTTTGGTTCCGTTTCCGGTGTGGTTCCATAACGGAACCAACACCAGGCCGATCCGGCAGGACGGGACGTTTCCCATGGCCCGCAGGCAGCGGCTGGATCTGGAACTGGTCGCCCGGGGGCTCGCTGTCAGCCGCCAGCAGGCCCAGCAGCTGATTCGCAGTGGGCGGGTGCGTAGCGGCGATCGGGTGCTGGATAAGCCGGGTGTTGATGTGGCCCCTGAGCTGGCGCTGGAGGTGGAGCACCCCCCCCGCTTCGTGTCGCGGGGCGGCGAGAAGCTGGTGGCGGCGCTGGAGCAACTGCCGATTGCCGTGTCCGGGCGCGTCTGCCTCGATGGCGGCATCTCCACTGGCGGCTTCACCGACTGCCTGCTGCAGCATGGGGCCAGCCGCGTCTACGGCATCGATGTGGGCTACGGCCAGACCGCCTGGAGCCTGCGCACCGACCCCCGCGTGGTGCTGCGGGAGCGCACCAACCTGCGCCATCTCACCCCGGCCGAGCTGTACGGGCCGGAGGATCCCTGGCCGGACCTGGCCGTGGCCGATGTCTCGTTCATTTCCCTGACCCGGGTGCTGCCGGCCCTGGGGGCGTTGCTGCGGCCCGCTCCCGTGGTAGCAGGGGCCGGCGGCAAGCCAGCGGCCCCTTCGGTGGAAGCCTTGCTGCTGGTCAAGCCCCAGTTCGAGGTGGGGCGCGGCCGGGTGGGCAAGGGGGGTGTGGTGCGCGATCCGGCCGCCCATGTGGATGCGATCGAAACCGTGCTGGCAGCAGCGTTGGCCCAGGGGTGGCAGGCGGCGGGGCTGGTGGCCTCGCCAATCACCGGCCCGGCCGGCAACCACGAATACCTGCTCTGGCTGCGCCGGCAGGCGACCTCAGCAGCACAGGAGCCTTCGGATGTGGCCACTGCTGCTGTAGGTGGCTGGACAGGGCATGCCGCTGCTGGCAGTCCGGTGGACCGGGCCTACATTCGGGCCCTGGTGCAGAAGACTCTGTCTCCGAGGTGAGGGCAGATGGCCTCCGCGCCAAGCGGCGACCATCTCCGGGGCCATGCTCCCAGTCGCCAGGGTTCAGATGGCACTGCTGTCGCGATCGCCGGTGCGGATGCGCAGGACCGAATCAATCGTGCTGATAAAGATCTTGCCGTCGCCGATCTCGCCGGTGCGGGCCGCATCCTGGATTGCGCTCACCACGCTGTCGACACGCTCGTCGTCAACGACGATCTCCAGTTTGAGTTTCTGCAGGAACTCCACGGTGAACTCCGAACCGCGATAGCGCTCCACCTGGCCCTTCTGGCGCCCGAAGCCCCGCACTTCGCTCACCGTCATGCCGACGATGCCTGCATTCACGAGCGCGATCTTGACGTCCTCAAGCTTGAAGGGACGGATGATGGCCTCGATTTTTTTCATGGATGCGGCGGGGATCTGGGTTAGCTCTGAAGAGGGATCCTGACGGATGGGGGCATCCACAGGGTGTTGCTGCAGCCGCTTCGGCTGGGTAGAACCCGGGGCCCGAATCCGGCAAGGTTGGTCCGGTTGGGGGCAGACCCGGTGAACGAGGCGCCACCGCTAGTCAGCGGCTTGATGCTGAGAACAGGTTGGCTGGTGCCCACCTGCCGTGGTTCAGTCTCGCAGACATCAGCGGTGCTTGCACACAGGTGTATTAGGCCTGAGTCCGGCGAGGCCGTTGTAACGATGGCTACGACCCACTGGCGCCTGCCTGGATCCAGTACGTTCAAAACCTGCGTACCTGACGCCGCACCATGGCCAACGAAGCCGCCACCCCGATCGCTGTTGAGTTTCCGGCTGACACAGGGAAGCCAGGTGGTGCCGCTGATCCGGGTGAACGCACCAGCTCCCCGAGCTATGGCGAGCGGGCGATCGCCGAGGCGCAGCTCATCTGTTTTGACAATCCGCGTCCGGGCCGCCCCTATGAGGTTTCGATCGAGCTGCCTGAGTTCACCTGCAAATGCCCGTTCTCGGGCTATCCCGATTTCGCGGTGCTGCGCCTGCTCTATCAGCCGGGCCCTCGGGTGCTCGAGCTCAAGGCCCTGAAGCTTTACGTGAATGCCTACCGGGAGCGCACGATCTCCCATGAGGAGGTGGCCAATCGCATCCTCGATGACTTCGTGGCTGCCTGTGAACCGGTCTGGATGGAGCTGGTGGCCGACTTCAATCCCCGTGGCAACGTCCACACCCTGGTGCGGGTCAGCCACGGCCAGCGCCAGCCCTGCTGATCTTCGGGGCGCAGCGTGCGGTTGATATGGAAGCTCAGCTCCCGATCACCCCTGCTGGGCTTTGGCTGCCGACACCCGGCCGAGTAGGGCCGGCAGTTCTGCGGCAAAGGCCGTGAGGTTGCGGTTGCACAGGCCCGCCACATGCAGGCGACCGGCTTCGGCCTCGCTGATGGCCCAGAGCTGGCGGGTGGCCACCAGGCTTAGTCCACCACCAAGCAGGGCGATCGCAAAACCGCTGTAGACCAGCGGCACGCCGGGATCGCGCTTGAGCAGGATGCCGCTCGCCGGCAGCACCGAAGCCACCCGGATCGGCAGGCCTCGCACTTCGACGGCTTCTCCGCCGGGCTGGATCCGGGCCAGCTGCTGGCCATCGGGTCCGAAGACCTCCACCGGGCCCTGTTCGCTGCGCAGGCTCAGAAATACCGGTTCGCTGCCATCGGGTCGAGTCGGCAACACCAGTCCCCAGACCTGTTCGCCCAGTTCCGGATAGGTCTGCAGGGGCAGCTGCAGCACGGGGCTGCGACCCAGCTGGATGTTGACCGCCGCCAGGGCCCAGTCCGCCTGATAGAGCGTCATGCCCCGATAGCGGAGGGGATGGTTGACGCTGATCACAGCTTGCAGGGGTTCCTCAAGGAGCTCTTTGCTGTTGCTCCGAGCTACGGCTTCAGCTGGCGCTGTCGCCCCTGATGGCTCCCGGCGGTCTGTCGTCGGGCGCTCGAGTGCGGCTGATTCGGCTGTGGAACTGACCCCAGTGCCGTTGCTGACGGCCGCCGGAGTCGCGGCTGAGTCGGGGCTGTCTGGCAGCCGTGTCTGTGGGGTCGAGGAGGCGTCTGCCGATCCACCCGATCCGGAGGTTGCAGGAGCCAGGGGAGGTGGAATCAGCCGCAGGTTGGAGCTGAACTGCTCGGGGCGGCCGGCGGGATCGCGCTGGATCTGAAAGTCGTCCAGGGCCAGGGTCAGCTGGGTGTGGCCGCGGCTGTCGAGCAGCTCAAGCTCCCGACCCGGCGCCAGGAAGCGCTCCAACCGCTGGCCTGCCACGGCACCCCAGGCGGCTCCCACCATCAGCACCACCAGACCCGCATGGACCAGCAGCGGTCCGACTCGCCCCATCACGCCGCGCCTTGCCGCCAGGCGATCCGGCTGGCGTTTGATCTGCCAGCCGCCGGCCTGAAGCTCCTGCTCCAGGCGATCCAGGCAGGGGCCGGGTTCTTCGCAGATCAGGGTTTCGGCCACGCTCAGCTTGCTGAGCTGGCGCGGCGAGCGGTAGTCGATCCAGCGCAGGGAGGCCTGCAAGGCCGGCCACTGGCGTCGCCAGCTGCACAGCACCAGGGCCAGGCCCAGCCAGGCCAGCAACCCCAGGAACCAGGAGCTGGAATACACGTGGTCGAGCTGCAGACGCAGCACGCCCTCGCCATTGACCAGCCCGAGCCAGGGGGCCGGGTCGTAGCGCTGGTGATAGAAGAGCTCGCTTTCCTTCTGGGGGATGGCCGTGCCGATGCCACTGGCGAAGGCGATCACCAGCAGCAGGGAGATGGCCAGGCGCAGGTCGGCCAGCCAGCCGATCCAGCGCTGCAGCCGGCGCCAGGCGCTCGTGGAGGGGGCCGCCGTCATGGCAGCTGTGAGAGCAGGGTGAGACCGCCGGTGGTCAGCAGCACCACGCCGCTGATCGGCGGGATCCACTGACCCACTCGGCGCAGCCGCAGCAGGTCGGGGAGGCTGGCTGCGGCGGTGCCGGCCAGCAGCAGGGGCAACACCTGACCGGCGCCGAAGCAGGTGAGCAGCACCATGCCCTGCAGGGGGCTGCCGTTCTGGGCCATCCAGGCCAGGAGAACGGCCAGCACCGGCGTGGTGCAGGGGGTGGCCGCCAGACCGAAGGCCAGACCGGCCGCCAGGGGCGCCAGCGGCGACGGCACCCGGCGGCGCCAGATCTCGGGATCGGGGCCGGCAGGCAGGGGGAAACGCAGCAGACCCAGCAGGTTCAAGCCCATCACCACCGCCACCACCGCCACCAGCAGTGGGATCTGGCTGGGGAGGCTGCCGTAAAGCCGTCCCATCAGTCCACTGACCAGACCGAGCAGCACCAGGGCTAGAACAATGCCTGCGGCGAAACTGATGCTGCGCTGCCATGGCAGCTGGCGGGGAGTGGCCGTCGTGGACATGGCGCTGGAGCCATCCGCTCCGAAGCCAGCCAGATAGGCCAGGGTCACAGGCAGAAGGGAGAGGGAGCAGGGTCCGAGGCTGGTCAGCACCCCACCGGCGAAGACCACGGCCAGGGTGAGCGGTCCCGGATCGGCCAGGGAACTCTGCAGCAGGTGTTCGCTGCTGCGGGCCCAGTCGGCGAGCAGCAGCCCGAGGCTGGTCATCGCCGAGGGAGCAGGGCAGTGGGCCTCAGCCTATCGGGGCAGGCGGCTGACGCCGGCGGCGTGGGCGGGCGGTTTCCAGTCCAGTGGTTTCCAGGGAGCAACGGATCAGCAAACCGGCGACAAACAGGCTGGAAAGCAGGGAGTTGCCGCCATAGCTGATCATCGGCAGCGGCAGGCCCGTGGTGGGCATGGCACCGCTGGCCACGGCGATGTTGAGGATCGACTGGCCGACGAGCAGGGTGGTGCAGCCCATGGCGACCAGGCGGTGCTGGTTGCTGCGGCAACTGAGGGCCACGCGCAGACCGACAAAGCCGAAGATCAACAGGAACAGCAGCAGCATCACCGAGCCGACGTAGCCGAACTCTTCGGCGAACACGGCGAAGATGAAATCGGTGGTCTGGATCGGCAGATACTGCAGTTTTTGGGTCGAGAGTCCGAAGCCCTCGCCGAGAATCCCACCCGAGCCGATCGCCAGCAGGCTCTGTACCAGCTGATAGCCATCCCCTTGGGCGTCGCGCCAGGGGTCGAGGAAGGAGGTGACCCGCAGACGCTGGTACTCGTTGATCATGATGCTGGCCGAGCCGAGCAGGCCCCCAGCTCCTGCCGAGCCGATCAACAGCAGCAGGGAGAGGCCACCGGCCAGGGCCATCAACCAGAGCAGAAGGCCCAGCAGGGCGGCGGTGCTGAGGTTGGGCTGCTTGAGGATCAGCAGGATCACGACTCCGAAAATCGCCAGCCAAAGCAGCTTCTGGTCATTGCCGATGCGGCGCCAGTGGGAAAACAGGACGGCCCCCTGGAGCACCACGAACGGTTTGACCAGTTCGGTGGGCTGGATCTGAATCGGCCCCAGCACCAGCCAGCGGCTGGCCCCGTTGACGGTGCTGCCGATGACGAGCGTGGCGGCGATCAGCACCAGGGAGATCAGCAGCGCCGTTCCAGCCAGGTGCAGCCAGCGGCGCATGCTGGTGCGGATCGCCAGCAGCAACAGTCCCCAGCTGGCCAGCATCCAGATCGCCTGGCGCTTGAGGTAGTAGGCGGCATCGCCCATCTCCCGATCCGCCACGAACCAGCTGGCCGAGGTGAGAATCAGCAGCCCGACGATGCTCCAGATGGCCACCAGGCCGATCAGTAACCGGGCCTCAGCGGGCCAGAGATCCCAGGGGAGTGGCAGGAGGCTTTGGCCGGCCGGGCCGGGTCCGGAGTCCAGGCTGACGCTGCGGCCGGGAGATCGGGGCGGGGTTGGGGTCAAGGCTGGGGGAACGACGAAACCGATCCCCCATTGAGCCGTGTGGGCCCCTGGTTTGTCGAGTCGGTTTGTGGAGCGGATCAGCAATCCCCATCCGGCCAGTCGCCGGCTCAGCGCACCAGCAGCGGCACGGCCTCCGGCCGGGCATCGCGGACCCGTTGCAGCTCGGCCCTGATGCCTGGATCGGCGCGGAAGCTCCTCCATTGGGGGCTGGCGATGATCTGCTCGGCGGCTGCTCGCCCTAAACGCTGCGCCGCATCCACATCCGAGGGGTAATGCACGCCGCACATCACCCGATTGGCTCCGCCGTAGGCGCCGATCGTCAGCAGGCGCTCGCGCCGTTCCGGCAACAGATCGGCGAGCAGCACGGCGGCCGCTTGATACCAGGTGGAATGGCCAGAGGGAAAGGAGAAGCCTCGCTCCGGCGGCAGGCAGGGCTTCAGATGGGCATGGCTCCAGTAGGGGCGCGGCCGCCGCACGATGTCCTTGATCCGATTGGAGGCCTGGTCAACCAGCGCCAGAAAGGCGCCAAGGCCCTGCTCCACCCTTGGCGTTGACTTGCTCATGTCCACCCCCAGCGCCGGCGAGAAGAGGGCCACATCCCGCCCCAGCGTTGACTAGGTGGTTGCCACCATCTGCGGTGTGCGGTGGGGCTGCAGCCAGTTCAACACCGCCAGATCGTCCCGCGCGGCGGCACTCTCCGGCGCAGGCGGCTGGCCGGTGATCCTCTCCAATGGCTCGATAGCGAGCTGCAGCCCCGCTGCCGGCGAGGCCAGCGGTGCAGCGGCAGGGCTCGCCGGATCGGCATCGTCGGCCACGGAGGTGCCGCTGGCCTGCCAGTCGTGGGCTTCGGAACTCGACGGTACGACAGCTTTGCTGGCCTCATCGGAGCTAGCGGAGCGGGCGGATTCGCTGCCGATCGCTGGCAACGAGGCTGAGGCACTCCCTCCGGTCAACGGCAGCAGGGCCAGGCCGCTGAGAACCAGTGGCAGCGGTCTCATCAGCGGCGAGCGGGGGAGGGGAGGGCCGAAGTGTCGGCCAGGGGGGACGGAGCCTGGGTGTAACAGGGACGTTGCATCAGCTCGCTTTGGCGGTAGGACTGCACCTGAGGGCGGGCGCCAGGCTTTGCGTAGCGGAAGACGAACAGCCGATCGAAATCCTCGGGGCCGATCGGAATCAAGCTCTCCCAGCCCAGTCCGCGCGCCAGCTCGGGCATGCGCCGGTGTTCCCAGAACAGCACCAGCCTCTCGCCGGCGGGACCTTTGCGCTCGCGCAGCTGGCGACCGATCTCAAAGGAATGGTCAGGAGAATTGACGGCGATCTGGATCGGGACCCCCGTCGCCACCGCCAACGGCACGGCGCTCTGGTAGCTGCGGGCGTTCTTGCTGGTCTGGGGATCCAAGTAATAAGTGGTGATTCCGGTGGGCGCTCCCAGGCAGGCGGGAATCAGTCGGGCCATGGAGATCGCGCGGGCGAAACCGGCGGGGGAGAGGTTGTAGTCACCGCGGCTGACGTCCTTGTCCGCATGGCGCATCAGGACCACCTCCAGCCCCATCGCCGGATCGGCCAAGGTGATCAGTGGCAGCAAGGCCAGACCGATCCGGGCAAGCAGGCGGTATGGGGCTGAAGGTTCCATCAAACGATCATCAATGGTTTCGCATTAAATGCCTGGGAAGGTGGTTTTAGCTGGCACCTTGGGGCCTGGGTAGGCACCCTCTGGAACCCTAGAAAAAGCCCGGCAAAGCCGGGCAGGATTACGGATACAAGTCCGCGATGAACTGGTTCTGAGCGATAAAACAACCCGCCTCAGGCGAAGCCGAACAGCGGGATGTTCAGTTGCCGCAGCTTTGCTGCTGGCGTCCGGTGGCTAGTTCCACCTTCAGGATCTTGCCACCCTGTTTCATGATGCGTTGCTGTTCCGCGAACCAGCTGGAATAGGGCACCCACTTGGTGAAGTAGGTGTTTTGCAATTCACGCTGGCTCCTGGCCTTGTCAGGGCAGGGAACGCAGGCTGTGATCTTGAACAGGCGCATGGGGATCCTCGTCGGTACGACTTTGCAGAGATCAGGCGAGGCCCGAGCTGATGTAGTCGAAGTAGACACCCATTTCACGACCGGCATCTGGGCCGACCAGGGATGCGGTGGCTTCCTTCATGGCCTGGATCGATTGGACGGTGGCGCCGATGGGCACGCCCAGGGAGTTGTAGGTCTCCTTGAGTCCGTTCAAGACACGCTCATCGAGGATCGAGGTGTCACCAGCCAGCATGGCGTAGGTGGCATAGCGCAGGTAGTAATCCAGGTCGCGGATGCAGGCTGCATAGCGACGGGTGGTGTACATGTTGCCGCCCGGACGGGT
>JAPLID010000132.1 GCA_026389285.1 Cyanobacteriota bacterium | reverse complement strand
CCTCGGCGATGCGCCGCTCCACCCGCTGTTCGCGGGCCGAAGGCACCCGCAGGGCAGCCGGCAGCTGGCGGCTGCCGCGGTGCAGGCTGTCCTGCAGCTGCTGAGGCAGGCTGCGGGGGCTGCTGCGCCGCAGACCGAAGCCGATGTTGTCGGCCACGCTCAGATGGGGATAGAGGGCGTAGCTCTGGAACACCATCGCCACGTCCCGCTGGGCGGGCCGCAGACGGCTGACGGGCCGATCGGCCACGAAGATCTCGCCACTGCTGGGCGTCTCCAGCCCGGCCAGCAGCCGCAGCAGGGTGCTCTTGCCGCAGCCCGAGGGCCCCACCAGCACCAGGAACTCGCCGTCGTCGATCTGCAGATCCAGCTGGCGCAGCACCTCCACGGGCGCGCCACCGCCCCCTCCGCCCTGGCGAGGCGGGTAGGTCTTGCCGACCTGTTGAAAGCGAACCTCGGCCAAACGGGCTCAGCGACGGGTGGATCCTAGGGTTGGGGCAATGCAGTTCATCGATCAGGCCCGAATCGCGGTGCGCGCTGGGCGCGGCGGCGATGGCATCGTCGCCTTTCGGCGCGAGAAATACGTTCCAGCCGGCGGACCCTCCGGTGGTGACGGCGGTCGCGGCGGCAATGTGCTGCTGTTGGCCGACGCCAACCTCCAGACCCTGCTGGACTTCAAGTACAAGCGGCTGTTCCCGGCCCAGGATGGCCGCCGGGGCGGCCCCAACCGCTCCAGTGGCGTCAGCGGCGAGCACCTGGTCATCAAGGTGCCCTGCGGCACCGAGGTGCGCGACTGCCGCACCGGCATCCTGCTGGGGGATCTGACTGAGCCCGGCGATGAGCTGCTGGTGGCTGCCGGCGGCCGCGGTGGCCTCGGCAACGCCCACTACCTCAGCAATCGCAACCGAGCTCCGGAGAAGTCCACCGAGGGCAAGGACGGTGAAGAGTGGCTGCTGCAGCTGGAGCTGAAACTGCTGGCCGAGGTGGGGATCATCGGCCAGCCCAATGCCGGCAAGAGCACGTTGATCTCGGTGCTATCAGCGGCCCGCCCCAAGATCGCCGACTATCCCTTCACCACCTTGGTGCCCAACCTGGGGGTCGTGCGCCGCCCGAGCGGCGATGGCACCGTGTTCGCCGATATCCCGGGGTTGATCGCCGGGGCAGCCCAGGGGGCAGGCCTGGGGCACGATTTTTTGCGCCACATCGAGCGCACCAGGCTGTTGATTCACCTGGTCGAGGCCGGCACCGATGACCTGCTCGCCGATGTGGACGTGGTGGAGCAGGAGCTGCAGGCCTATGGCCATGGCCTGGCGGATCGGCCCAGGTTGCTGGTGCTGAACAAGATCGAATTGCTGGATGCCGAGGAGCTGGCGGAAGCGATGGAACAGCTCCGTGACCACGGACATGACGTGGGTGCGGCCGCTGTGCTGGCGATTTCAGCGGCTATGGCCCAGGGGCTGGATCCCCTCAAGGCGGCGGTGTGGGCCCAGCTGGGTCTCGATGGAAATGCCGGCCCGGCAGCTGGGGCGGATGCCCCAGCGCTTCCGGAGATCAGGACCGAGTCCCTCACCCACCGGGTGACCAGGATTCAGTCGTCGTAGACCCGGCACTCGGGTGCTTCGGGATTGAGATCGCAGTAGACCTCCAGGGGGCTGGGGTCGTGGTCGTCTTCGGGATGGTGGTCCTTGTACTCCTTCAGACCCTGGAGCTCTTCTTCCAGGTGCCGCACCTTGCCTTGGTTGCCTTCGGCTCGTGCGGATTCAATCTCGACCTTGTCCTTCTCAATGTGGTCGTCGATGCTTTTCATGGAGAGACCGGACCCGAGGTGCCGGAATTTACCGGGCTCACCATACGGGGCCTGCCCGAGGGGGCGTGGGCTCATGTTCGCTGCCGCTCATCACCGTTGACAAACTGCAGCGTTGCTTCAGCTGAGGCCGGGGCTGTTGTAGCCGTGCTCCGGGGCTGATGGTTGCGCACGTTCCGGCTGGTAGTGGCCTGCGGGTGTGGCTACGAGCCCCGGCGCAGTCCTCTCAGTCCGCCAGTTCGCTGAGCAGCAACCAGCGCTCTTCGGCCCTGGCGATCCGCTCCAGCAGCTCGGCCAGTTCCTGGGTGAGCTCCTCGATGCGGGTGTAGTCGCCACCGCCGCTGCCCAGCCGTGCTTCCAGTTCGCCGCGCCGGCTCTCCCAGAGCGGCAGTTCGGTGTCGATGCGTTCCAGCTCCCGGGTCTCCTTGAAGCTGCGGCGGCGGAGGGCCTGGGGGCGCTGAGCCGGGCTGGCCTGGGCCACGGCAGCCTGAGCTGGGCTTGCCAGCTGGCCAACGGGGTCTGGTTGGCCGGCGCCATCTGGGGTGGCGCTGCGGGGGGCGGCAGGGGTGCCAGGGGCCGGTCGGCGCGAGGCCTCGGCGGCCAGGGCCTGGCGCCGTTCCAGATAGGCGCTGTAGTTGCCCTCGAAGCGCTGCAGGCGGCCTTGCTCAAAGCAGAACAGCCGGTCCACGGTGCGGTCCAGGAACCAGCGGTCGTGGGAGACCACCACCACACAACCGCGGAAATCCTCGAGGAACTCCTCCAGCACCCCCAGGGTGTGGACATCGAGGTCGTTGGTCGGTTCATCGAGCAACAGCACATTCGGCGCCTCGATCAGCAGCCGGCAGAGGTGCAGCCGCCGCCGCTCGCCGCCGGAGAGCTTGGCCACCGGCTGGTGCTGCTGGGCCGGCGGAAACAGGAAGCGCTCCAGCAGCTGGGAGGCGCTCAGCTCCTGGCCGTCCACCTCCACCCGGCTGGCGGCCTCCTGCACCACATCGATCACCTTGCGGTCCAGCAGCCGGCGTTCGGCCAGCTTGCGATCCGCCAGCTGGCGCTCGCTGAGCGGGCCAGCGCCGCGCCTGTCGCTGTTCCCCAGCAGCACCGAACTGTGCTGATCGAAGTAGGCGAGCTTGACGGTGCTGCCCAGCTCCAGTCTGCCGCCGCTGGGAAGCCGCAGGCCGGCGATCACCTCCAGCAGGCTGGATTTGCCGACACCGTTGGGGCCGATGATCCCGACCCGGTCCTCGGGGCTGAAGTCGTAGCTGAAGGCCTCCAGCAGCGGCCGCTCGCCGGCATGGACGGCCAGATCCTCGACGCTGATCGCCTTCTTGCCAATGCGCCGGGCCGTGGCCGCCATGCTCACGGCGCCGCGGGCCTGGCGGGCCGGCTGCTCCCGCATCGCCTCGATCCGCTGCAGCCGCGCCTTCTGCTTGGTGCTGCGGGCCTTGGGGCCCTGGCGCAACCAGGCCAGCTCCCGGCGCAGGTCGCCGCGGAACTTGGCGGCGGTGGCCACTTCGGACTCGTCCTCCTCGGCGCGGTGGGCCAGGTAGGTGGCGTAGTTGCCCTCGTAGCGGCGCGCTTCGCCCCGCTCCACCGCCACGATCCGCCGTGTCACCCGATCGAGCAGGTAGCGGTCGTGGGTGACCAGCACCAGGGCGCCGGGGTAGCGATCCAGCCAGCCCTGCAGCCACTCCACCCCATCGGCATCGAGATGGTTGGTGGGTTCATCGAGCAGCAGCACCTCGGGCTGGGCCACCAGGGCCGCCGCTAACGCCACACGGCGCCGGTTGCCGCCGGAGAGTTCGGCCACCGGCCGGTGCACATCGCCGATGCCGAGGCGTTCGAGCACTTCGTGGCATTCGCGCTCCAGATCCCAGGCCTGGCAGGCATCCATGCGGTGCAGGAGATCGCTGAAGCGGGCCAGTAGCCGCTGGTCATCCGCGTTTTCCGCCAGCGCGTGGCTGAGCAGGCCATGTTCGCGCAGCAGGGCCATGCGTTCGCCGCTGCCGGCGAACACCTGTTCGAGCACCGTCTGGGCGGGATCGAGATCGGGCTCCTGATCGAGCAGCACCACGTTGAGGCGGCTGGAGCAGCGCCGTTCGCCCCGGTCGAGAGGTTCACGGCCGGCCAGCACCTTCAACAATGTGCTCTTGCCAGCGCCATTGGGGCCGATCAGGCCGAGCCGATCGCGCTCGCCCACATGCAGGTCGAGATCGGCGAACAGGGTGCGTAGGCCGAAGTCCTTGCCCGCTCCCACCAGGCTGATCAGACTCACGAGGCTGGGGCGCTCAGGCCGGCCCGCTGGCGCTCCAGGTGGATGAACACGCTCTTGTCACCCACATCGGCGGCGGCCTCCATCGGGAACTTGCGCAGGCACAGCACCAGCAGCAGGGCACTTTCCAGCGCCAGCAGAGCGAGGGTGGCGCCAGGGTCGAGCAGGCCGCTGAGGCGCCCCAGCAGGGCCAGCGGCAGCAGCAGGGTGACGCCGATCGCCTCCGGCCGGCGGAAGCAGAAGAACTCCTTGAAACCGATGCCGGTGAGCGCGGCGAAAAAGGGGCCGATCGCCAGGATCCCGAGCGGCTGGCTGGCCAGGGAGGGCAGCATTGCCACCGGTCCCAGGCGCCAGGCCAGCAGCAGCCCACCAACACAGCCCAGCAGCCAGAACAGCTTCAGGGCCCGATGCAGCGGCCGCAGATAGATGTGGATCCATCGCAGGGCCAGACCCAGTCCGGCTGCCATCAGCAGCAGCCAGGGCCAGAGCAGCTCGGCGCCGAACTGGCGCCACTGCCACAGCAGGCCAAGCTGGCCGACGGCCACAGCCGTCAGCGCCAGCCGGTAGCCAAGCACCTCGCGCCGGTCCTGTCCGGTGATCCTGTAGGTGCCGAACATCCCCTCGAATATCGGATCGCTGCCGCTGCTGGGGCTTTCGCTGTTGTTCATGGGGCGAGCTCGTTGAGCACCAGTCTGGCCAGATCGGGGCCGGCCGGGACGATGCCGGAGGGATGGAGTGGGAACAGGGCGCCGAAGTAATCCTTACGCCAGGCCTCGGGGCAGCAGGTGTCCCGCACCCCCTCCAGTCCGTAGAAGCGGGCCCGCCAGCGCCAGAGGGCCGGCAGCTGCGCCAGGGGCAGGCGGCTGCAGCCGAACAGGGGCGCGTAGACCATTTCCAAGCGGATCAGGGTGGGGAACAGCACCACGTCGGCCAGGGTGGGTCCGGGGCCGCAGAGCCAGCTTTCACCTGCCTGCTCCCGCAGCTGCAGGGCCTGGTCGGTCTCCTCCAGGGCCCGGAACAGGACCGTCTCCGCCTCGTCGTAGGCGGCCTGGTTGCGGGCGAAGCCGCAGCGGTAAACACCGTCGTTGATGTCGTCCTGGAAGCGCTGCCGCCAGTGCCCGATCGTTTCCAGCTGGGGCTCAGGTGCGAGCCGGGGGGCTTCGGGGGCGGCCGGCCAGAGGTCGAGCAGCTCGATCAGCCGGGCGCTCTCATTGACCAGGATCCGCTGCTCCTGCCGGGACCACAGCGCCGGCACCGTGGCTGGCCGGCGGCTGTCATCACCGCTGCGCCGGTAGAGCTCTGCCAGGGTTTGGCAGCCTTCGAACGGTTCGACGAAGCGCCAGCGGCCCGCCGCCGGATCCGGTTCCACCACCAGCAGATCGATGCTGCCGCCCAGCTGGCGCAGGCGGTGCACCAGCCAGGCCCGATGGGCCCAGGGGCAACTGCGGCCCACGATCAAAACGTGGCCGCCGGCCGCGGCGGCGTTGGCTGGCAGTGCCGGCAGGGCCGTGAACGCCCCCGCCGGTCGCCGGTACCGCCCTGCGGCATCGGCCGGGGCCAGGCCCCCCATCAGCTGCTGCCACTGGCAGTGCCACAGCCCGCGGGCCGTTCGGATCAGGGCGGCGGGGGGTCGCATCGCTCCACTCTGGCCCGCCACCGTTACGGATGCCTTCACCGGTGGCGTCGTTATGCGCCAGGCTGGGAAAACGGGCTTGGGAAAAGCTGATGGTGGCGGGCGAGAACAGAACCGGCAAGGTGCTGCTGGTGGCTGGCACCCATGGCAACGAGCTCAACGGCCCCTGGCTGTTCGATGCCTGGCAGCGGGATCCTGGCCGCCTCCCCGACAGCGATCTGGCCCTGGTGCTGGCGATCGGCAACCCAGCCGCCCGGGCGGTCGGGCGTCGCTACCTGGAGCGGGATCTCAACCGCAGTTTTGATCCGGATCGCCTGGCTGACGCTGGCGCCCGGGAGCTGGAGACGGGTCGGGCCCGTCAGCTGCTCGCCGACCATGGCCCCGAGGGTGCCGAGCCTTGCCTGGTGGCCATCGATCTGCACAGCACCACGGCCAGCATGGGCAACAGCCTGGTGGTCTACGGGCAGCGCCCGGCGGATCTGGCCCTGGCCGCCGGTCTTCAGGGAGATCTCGGCCTGCCGATCTACCTGCATGAGGCCGATGCGGCTCAGACGGGCTTTCTGGTGGAGCGCTGGCCCTGTGGTCTGGTGATCGAGGTGGGACCGGTGGCCCAGGGGGTCGTCAACCCGGCGATCCTGCAGCAGACGCGCCTGGCCCTTGAGTCGGCTCTGGCGGTGCTGGCTCAGGCCCGCACCGGCCGGTTGCGGCTGCCCCGCCGACTGGTGACGCACCACCATCTGTGCAGCCTCGATCTGCCCCGCCATGGGGATCGCTCTGCCCGGGGTGTGATCCATCCGCTGCGCCATGGCCGGGACTGGCAGCCGCTGCGGCCCGGAGATCCGCTGTTTCTGGGTGAAACCGGGGAGACCCTGCCCTACGAGCCTCCGTCCGGGATCGGCCCCGATCCTGTCTGGCCTGTTTTCATCAACGAGGCGGCCTACGGCGAGAAGGGCATCGCCCTGAACCTCACCCGGCGCCGCAGCTGGCCGGTGCAACAGGGCTGGGCTGAGGCCCTTGCGGCGCAGGCGGCCCGGCTGACCAGCGCCGGCTGAGCCTGGCTTCAGCGGGTTGGGCGGGGCTTGCCGTTGAAGACCACGTCCAGCACCTGGCGGCCATCGGCGGAAATCAGGATCTCCGTCTCCAGCGTGGCGCTCTGCTTCTGCTCCTGCCAGCCGGGAGGGCCTCCCAGGAAGCGGAAGAGCAGGCCGTTGGCATCGCGGCGGATCAGGCAGGTACCGCCATTGTCTTCATACATGCAGCTCTGGGGGCGATAGACGATCAGCCCGCCGTTGAGGGTCTCGGCGCGCATCCGCGCCAGGTTCACGGCCCGCAGCGTGCTGAAGGCCGATCCGCTCTGCTCCTGGGCGCGGGCAGGAGCGAGGGCCAGCTGGGGCACCGCAACGGCGGGGGCCAGCAGCAGGCCGCTCAGCAGCAGGCACCGCAGCAGATTGCAGCGATCGGAGCCGAGGCGTTCAATAACAGTCATGGTCAACCGCAAGCGAGGGTAGTTTGTTCCTGGGTGCATTCCAGATCACTCTGGCTGCCATCGGCCCAGTAGATGCGTAGGCGATTTTCGCTGGTGCTTGTGCGGTAGGTGAGGGATTGGATCCGGCCGGTCGGCTGTTTGCCGTTGTTGGGGGCAGGTTGCTGAGCCGACACCTTGTTGAGGCGGCTTTCCAGCTGCTGGATTTTGAATTGCAGTTGGTCGATCCGCTGGCTTTCCAGGCTCGGTTTCGTCTGGCAACCGACCAGGGCCAGGGCCGCCGTCATGGCCAGGGCAGTTGGCAGGGCCAGGGCAGTCGGCGCCAGGGGCAGGCGAGCACCGCTCGGGCCAGCCTCGGGTGAGCCGGTTTCGGGTGAGCCGGTTTCGGATCCGTGGCGCTGAAACAGAGGTATGGGCATGGGCATCGGCGAGGCGGGCCTGGCCTTCTCTTAGCAGTGCTGCCCACCCTTGGCCAGCACCGCTTCGGCGCCATGCCACACACCCTTGCGCGCCCGCCCCACCCGCCTTCCGATTTTCTTCATGAAGGCCCCTTCACAAACGGCGCCATCTTCCGTTGTATTCGCCCGAATGCGCTCCTCCATCCCGTCCCTGCTCTGGGTGGATGCATGGTTTGTCACAGGATTCTCTCTTGGCCAGAGACCAGGGCTATGCCAAAGCCCGGATCGTTGCCAAGATCATCGGTATGAGAAACATCTTGCTTGCGGTCGCAGCTGCTGCTGCCCTGGCCACCACCACCTCCTCCGTGATGCCCGCCGCCGCTCAGCCCCTGAGCCAGGTCGATAACGTCACCACGGCTCTGAATTCCATTCCGGACATCATCTTTTACAAAGACACGCAAGGCGTTTACCGCGGCGGCAACAGCGCATGGTCCGCCCTGCTGGGCAAGCCGCTCGACCAACTGATTGGCAAAACCGATTTGGATCTCTTCCCAGAAAAGATGGCCAAATCGTTTCAGGCCTATGACAAAGCGATGCTGGCCGGTGGCAAACCCACCCCAAACAAAGAATGGTTGGTCTATCCCGATGGCAGAAAGGTTTACGTTGAGACCCTGAAAACCCCCTGGATTGGTAAGGACGGTCAAGTGCTGGGCCTGCTCGGTATCTGCCACCAGATCAAGCCAGATTCCGCCACCAAGCCCTGACCATCATTTGGCGCTTTCGTGCTTCTGCAGGAAGCACGAAAGGCAGGCATCAACGACCTCGCGGCTCTACAGCAGCGCCTGATGGCCCGCCCCCGGCATCACCTCCAGCCGTTTCTGGGCCCGGTGGTGCCAACCATCCATCGCGCGAGGGGTGATGAAGTCGTGTTCCGCCGCGAGCAGCAACACCGGCAGCTTGAGGGAGCTCAGGCTTGGCTCCGGCGCCATCGAGATGGGCGATCAGGGCTGCCACCTCCTCAAGCAACACGGGCGCTGAGCTCGGCACATTCGAGAGGGTGAGCGAGCGGGGCAGCGGCAAGCCAGCGTTTGAGCTGAGGGCCTCAAAGGCCAGGATGCCGCGGAACGACCACTGGCCGTAGATGTGATACGCCGGGCTGGCCCTGCTGCATCGGAATCAGCCGCTTGGCCACCAAGGCTTCCACCACCTCCACCAAGTCGTGCACGGAGGCGGCGATGGAGTACTCCTCAACCTCGGGGCTGGACCGCTCACTGCGGCCACACCCCAGTTGGTCGAAGAAAAGCACCGGGTGCGGCAGTTGCCCGCTGAGGGGAAACAGATAGTCGCTAGGAACGCCTGGTTCGTCGTGGCACATCAGCAGGGGTAGTGCATCGGCAGCGCTGGCAGCGTGGTGTTGCCCAGCTCAGAGGCGACAGCGACTTGCCCGCACCGGCAGCAGCATCGAGGTCCAGCCCGGCTGCAACCTGGGGCCGTTGGCCCGCTGCGATGGCGGCGGCGCGGGCACCACGGCTGCCACCCTGCGCAGCGGGATCCCCTCCACGGTGGTGGCATTCTTCGCCGACCAGCCAGCCTGGGGTCGAACCCTGGAGCGGCTCGGTGTCAGTCCGGGCACCCATCACCACAGCACGCTCACGGCCCCAGCTCTGGCGGAGTGCCTGCGGTCCATGGCCGAGCTCCCTAGGTACCGCTGCAGGGCAGAGCAGCTGCGCGATCAGCTCGCTGCGGAGAACGGCCTCGCCACGGCGGTGGCTGCCCTTGAGGCGCTGCTTGTTGCCCCCCTGGGGGGGGGTGTGATCAGCAGGGCTGATCGGTGCCATCAGGCTTGCTGCGGTCGCAATGGGGCCCAAGGCCACCAGCCAATGTGATTTGGGGTTACGTTCGGATGAGCGAGCGGATTTCCGCCCCGCATCTACCTACTGCTCCCTTGCCAGGCCTTCGGGCCGAGCTCAGGCGAGCACTCCCCCCAACCGTTCTTATGACAACCACTCTCCAGCAGCGCCAAGGCGTTTCTGCGTGGAACCAGTTTTGCGACTGGGTCACCTCCACCAACAACCGCCTCTATGTGGGCTGGTTCGGTGTGCTGATG
>JAPLID010000112.1:1644-52401 GCA_026389285.1 Cyanobacteriota bacterium | reverse complement strand
TCACCGCGGTGGTGTGATGCCCTCACTACTGCCAGATCCCTGAGCCGGTTGTTAACGATCGTGGTGTCTGTGGTCGCTCGTTGATTAACAATCAGGGGTGGAATGCTGCGCTGCTGCGTTACGGCCCCTGAACGGGTACGAGAAATTTTCCAAGCGGCATTGCAGCCGTTTCCAGAAACAGGGGAATACCCCTCCGGTTTCGATTCTTCTACGCGCTTCTACAAGGGCTTGCGAGGAGTTATGGAGAGTTGATTTTGAAAGTCAAATTACGAGGAGAATTTTCAATTTTTTCTGCGTTGTTTTCTCCCCTTTTTGAGGGATGGTTGTTGCGCTGCTGCTGAATTTCGGTGTCGTGGGCGAAGTCAGTGGTCATCTGCTTGCGTTGATGTGGCGGTGTCCGTGTCGGCTGTCGATCAGGCTCGACGCTCGGCAGCATCCATGCGGCGGGCGATCGACAGGGCCCAGCGCAGGCCGGCGTCACCGCCCCAGCCATCCCAGGCCTGACGGCCTTTGCCGTAGGTGCCCCAGCTGGAGCCCTGCTTGTCGATTTCGTGGCGAGCGAAGTAGCTCACCATCCGATCGATGGTGGTGGGCGAGAGCTCCTGGCGGTTGGCAAGCTGCCGGGCCCGGGCCAGGCCCACCGGTGTCATGCCGCGGTTGGACGGTGGGTGCTGAGCCCGTCGTTCGAGGGCGCGACGGGCAGCAGCAGCGACAGGAGCCGGCGGCTGGAAGGAGATGCCGCGGTAGTAGTCCTTGCCCCGACGCGGCATGGTGATCAGGCCAAAGTGGGCTGATCGGAGCTGGTGCTGGTCTCGGGGTCAGCAGCGCCCAGACCAGAAGCAGGATCGGCAGCGCTGGCCTCCGGTTCATCGGCGCCGTCGCTGTCGCCGGCGACAACCACCGGTTCAGCAGGTTCCGCTGCGGTGTCGCCACCAGGGAGAGCAGTGCTCTCGGGCTGCTCGGTGAGGGCCGGCACGAACTGATCGATGTAGGCACCGATGGCCTGCAGCTGGGTGTCTGCATCCCGGGCACTGGCCTGCAGCTGGGCCATCAGCGCCTCGGCAGTGGCAGCCCGCTCCATGGCAGCGAGGGCATCGCGCTGGGCGGATGCAATGGCGGCGTCATCGGCCGCGTCATCAGCCAGGGCCTCGGCCAGTTGCTGACGGAGGCTGGCCTCGCGGGACTGGAAGCCGGCGATCACGCCGACGATGCGATCGAGCAAAGCATTCATGGCTTTGAAGGGTGAGAAGAACAGGTGCAGGAGTCGGAGGGTCACGGGACACCTCGGGGTTATGCAGGTGGCCGGACGTTCAAGCCCGGCGGGAGGGGGTGCGGCCGTTGACCGCGAAGGAGGCGCGGTAGAGCTCGGAGGCCGACATCGCCTGGGGGTTGAGCGGTTCGCCGTTGCTGGCGATGCCGGAGGCCGTCATGGCGCCGGCGGCCTGCATCCCTGCTGGGCCCCGCTGCTGGAAGATGAAGCCGTAGACGGGATGGACGCGCATCTCATCGAGGAAATCGGCGGTGGTTAGCGGCCGGCCGTCGTCACCAAGAAGGGGTTTGCCTTGGCCATCGAGGGGTTCGAGCACGTCCTTGCCCTCCTTGTCAGTGCCAAGGCGGAAGCAGGCGCCAAGCTGCCCCTTGAAGATGTCGAAGAACGTGCTGCGCCGATCGCCACCATTGCGGCCCTCAGCCTGGGAGAAGGCGCGCTCCAGCAGGCGGTCCTTGCGGAGCTGGAGCACCTGCTGTTTGGCCTCATCGCGCTCGGAGGCGACGGCGGCCACCTTCTGGGCGGAGGCCTCCTCCATCTGGCGTTCGCGCAGCTCCATGCGCTCCTCGAGGACTTGCTTCTGGCGTTCGGCTTCTTGGAGGCGGGAGTATTCCTCGGGATTGATCTCGGAGAAGCGGTTCAGCTGCTGGCGGAGGGTGCGGATCTCCTTTTTCAGCTGGTTGTTCTTGCGGCGTTCGGCCTTGAGCGGATCACCGGGGAGGTTGTCGCCCCCCTGGGGATCAGCACCACCATCAGCAGCGGCCTCAAAGGCGTAATTGTCGTCAGAGCCCTGGCCGCTAGTTGCGGAGACGGGGCTGGAGGTGGAAGAAGCAGTGGCAGTGGCCATGACCCATCGCGGCTGTCGTGGAGGAGCACCCCAGAGGATTTGCTGGCGCATCTTTCGGTGCGACGCTGTGCTCCCCAGCTATTGCCTGGTCAGCCAATTGGCGGGCGCTGCCAGCAGAGTGGGGCGATGGACAGGCCCAGTCCCGGTTCGATGCAGCGCGAAAACACCGAGGCGATGGCTGCCAACATCAGCCGCGAGGCCGGTGAGCTACGAGCCGCCCTGGCTGACTGCCGGGGGGATCGGGTCGCGGAGCCCAAGGTCACAGCGGCGCTGCTGGCGCATCTGCTGGTGAGCACTCGGGAGTTGCTGCAGAACCTGCTGATCGACACGGCCCGCCGGCCGGGGTTGCTCATGGCCGTTGCAGATCCGGATGGCGACCCACCGGGCAGAGGCGCTTAGCCTTGAAGCATGAGCAGCTGCATCACCCACAATCCCGACCAGTGCGGGGGCAGGCCCTGTATCCGTGGCATGAGGATCCGCGTGCAGGACATCCTTGAGCTCTATGCCGCCGGGCAGAGCAGCGAGCAGATCCTGGCCGATTTCCCGGATCTGGCAGCCGAGGATCTAAAAGCAGCCCTGGCCTATGCAGCCCGTGAGATCGACCATCCCGTTCTGGTGGGATGAAGCTCTGGCTGGATGCCCAGCTTCCGCCGCTGCTAGCGGGCTGGATCGATGCGCAGGAGTGGGGCATCCAGGCATTTGCTGTCCGAGATGTCGGACTGCGCGATGCCAGCGACGCGGCGATCTTTCGTGCCGCACGAGAGGCAGGAGTTGTGGTGATGACCAAGGATCGGGACTTCATCCGCCTTCTGGATGAACAGGGCCCTCCGCCACAGGTGATCTGGCTGCGCCTGGGGAACTGCAGCAACACTGCCCTGCAGGAGGTTCTCGCCACCACCCCGCTGAGGGCGATCGACCACCTGCGTGAGGGATAGCCCTGGGTCGAGATCCGACCAAATCAGAAGAGCTGAATAGATCTGCCTAATGGGCGGGCTTGCTCACCCCCGCGAGAGCTCCAGCTGCCTGGCCAGCCAGATCTCCACGTCCTCGTAGGTGTAGCGGATGAGGTTGCCCAGCTTCACGAAGGGAGGCCCGTAGCCGCTGGAGTTCCAGCTGTAGATCTTGGCGGTGGAGACCTCCAGATAGGCAGCCAGGGTTTCGGGGGTATAGAAGCCAGCCGGCAGGCTGGTGGTACTGGTACTGGTGTTGGCGTTGGCGGCCGCGCGGCGCTTGGGGATGAACAACCAGCTGCCCACCGGCAGCGGGTCGGAGGGCCGGCCGGTGAGGGTGGGGTTGAGGCTGCGCAGGGTGGTGACGGTGGTGAGGTGGCGGTCGGCGAGCACGTTGAGGCTCTCGCCGCTGGCGACGACCACCACTTGGTTGGGCTTGAGCGCGGACTGAACACGTTCCCCCCGCAGCGGCTGTGTCAACGAGCCGATGCCGCCGGCGCCATAGAGGCCACCGAACTCGGTGACCGAGAAGGCCGCGAACTGGCCACGGCCTTGCGGTAGGTCTCGATCGGGGCCTGCAGTTGCTCCGGGCCCAGCCCCGACAGTTCTGCATCAATGGCGCTGCTGGCATCCAGCTCCCGCCGGGCGGTGGGGATGGCATCGGGGTAGAGCTGCTCGAGATCCGCCATGGCGTCGTTGATGGCGCAGCTCCTCCCGACTGATCACGCCCTTGTCGAACAGCTCGATCCATTCCTTCACCTGGGGCTGGGGTTGGATTGGCGGGGTGAGCGGGCTCACCGTCACCTGCAGACCGGCGCCGGGCGTGAGGGGCTCACCGGTCAGGGCTGTCCAGTGCTGGAGGAGCGTGGAGAACAGTGACGCCTTCTGGATCGCCATCGCCTGCAGCAGGGCATAGCTCTGACTGGCGGTGAGGCTGATCTCCATCTCGGTGCGGGCAGCGCCGCGGTTCTGGCTGGGGATCAGGGCATCGCGGCGCATGGTGTCATCGAGGATCTGGAGCCAGGCCCGGTGCTCCGCCAGGGAGCGGGCCCGGATCTCGACGAACTCGAAGGAAGCGTCCGAGGGCAGATCCATGCAGGTGTTGGGGCCCAGCACGACGGGGCCGGCCTGGCTGTTGCCCATGGCGTCCACCATCCCCTTGCGCACCCCCACGAAGCGGTAGGCCGAGTCATCGGAGGTGTATCAGCAGGCCGGCAGCCGGCTGATCCCCTCGAAGGTGGTGACTAAGGGGTCATCGCAGCGCCAGCCGCTGGTGGCCTGGGGGTCGGCCCAGATCGCCGCGGGCGGAGGCGTTAATGAGCCCCAGCGATCGATACGGGTTGCTCTATGCAGGCTCGTAATAAATGCAGGCATAGGGGAGGCCCTGACGCGAGATCCCTGCTGATAGGTGGGAGAGCCACGACTGGGGCGAATGTCCCCCGAGGGCATCCTGCAGGCTTACGGATGGCCCTAAGCATGACCGCAGCATTTGCTGTAGCAGGTTTGCCACATCGACCAGCCTCAACCGATAGCGGTGCACACAGAGATCAAAGGAACGGCGTGGGCTGCCTGGTTCGTCGACTTCCAGAAACACCGGAGAAATTGTGGTCTTGCTGGCCAGGATGTACTTCATCAGAGCCAGAACGGTTCCTGCTACAGCATCGCCACCAGTCAAATGCTGGCCGACGAGCAGCTGTCGGGCCCGTTCCAGGATCTGCAGGGGCTCCAGCAACGGGCGCACGCCGTAGCGGGTGATGCACAGACGATGGATGTCGACAGCGGGCCATTTGTAGCCCACCCCCATGGGCCAAAGGGGTGGCTCGCTGCCCTGCCAGTCCTGGATATCGGCCGCAGGAGTCTTGCGCAGGCGCCTTACCACCTCATCCCAGTACTCGAAGTAGAGCCTTAGGTTGCCGCCGTTCTGCCGCTGCTCGAAGCCCAGATAAACCGTAGACGCCTGCTGGAAGTTTGCTGCCAGCGTGGCCATCAGGCCGGGATGGTGCTCGGGAAGCTGCAGGTCGTGCAACAGGGCATTCCAGGTGTGCGGTGCGATCGATTCCCTGTCGATGCCGAGCACGTAGCGAGAAGTGAGCAGACCAGTTCCGATCTCAACCTTGAAAGAATGCTCAGGGCGCCAGTTGAGCTGATGCCGGTCACAGAGTATGTAGGGCAGCTGATCCGCAGGCAGCAGGTCTTGGCGAGGTGTCACAGCGGTGACGCAGGGTGGAAAGGGATCGGGGTGATGCGCGTCAGTCGAGGGCCGTGAGCAGCAGGCGTTGAATCTGGGAGGAGCTGAGAACTCCATTGCGGTCACGGTTGCCGTCGGGAGAGAAGACCTGTTGCAGTGCCGGGGCTGCGCTGCAGCCCAAGGGCGCGGGCGCGGCTGAGCACAATCGTGACGGCTTGGAGCGTGTCGCGCAGGGGCGACTGGTCAGCGGCCACCAGCAACTGGCTGCTGCCGGCATACAAGGGGTCAAGCAGAAGCTGGGTGTCGATGCCGATGTTCTCGAGCTGGTGCTGGGCGTCGCTGACGACGCTGCGTCGCAGCACCACCCCTTCGAGGCGCCCTAGTTGTAGGGCACGCAACGCCTCCTCGCTGTTGGCGAAGGACAGCAGTGAGGCCTGCACTCCGGCTTGGCTGAGCTGCTTGCCCAGGGCCGCCGCCACCCGGTGGCCGCCGCTGAGGCCCAGGCGACTGCCGCCGAGGTCGCCGTCGCTTTGAATGCCGCTGGAACGGGTGACGAGCAGCACGGCCGGATCATCGTCGTCACCGGCGACGCTGTCGACGCCGACGACGCCATCGAGCCAGAGGGTGCTGAAGGCGTCGGGCACCAGCAGATCCACGGCACCGGTCACCAGGAGGCCCAGGCCTTCACTCGCGGAGTACATCGGCACGAACCGCATGGGCAGGGGGCTGGCCTCGCTGCCAAGGAGGGCCGCCAGTTGCTGCAGCTGGCGCTGCTGCGGAGCGCTGAGGTGGGGCTGGCCGCTGCGGTCAACGGCGACGGCGAGCCGCAGCTCACCGCGGTTAAGCAGGGTCGCCAGGGCGTCGTCCTGCCGTGGGGTATGCGCTGGCGGCTGCAGTGGAGGGCCCTCCAGGGGTAGATCGAGGGGAGCGGCGGCAGGATCCAGGGTGCTGATGGCGGGGGTCTCAGCACCGAAGAAGCGTTGCCAGAGCTGGGAGTCATTGCCAAGGCGGTTGAGCACCTGCCGCACGAAGCCCTGCTGCAGAGGTAGGCCGGCGCCGGCGTCGGAGCTGGGGGCGGAGTCGGGGGTAGAGCTGGAGGCGGAAGCGGTGAGGTCGAGGAAACGGCGCACTGCGGTCGTCAACTCCGGGGCGTCGGCACTGGGAAGATTGGATGAATTGAGCCCCAGTCGCAGGGCCTGCAGGGGCGTCTGCAGCAGGCGATCGATGGTCTGCCGGCAGCGGGTCTGGTTCTCGGGGAGCAGGAAGGTGAGGGGTCCGGAGGGACCGGCGGCCGGAAGGGTCCAGCTGCGGTCGCCATCCCCGGCGAGGTCGGCTGTGAGGCTGTCGCCATCGAGCAGGGCCAGATCGATGTGGCCGTTGCGCAGAGAGGTCAGCCGTTCGGCGTCGCCAACGGGTTCGGCGAAGAGAACCAGACCGGGGTTGCCGACCAGTTGTTCGGCCAGTGCCCGCACAAGATCAACGGCATAGCCGCTCCAGATGCCGTCGGCACTGCGTTGGCTGAGGCCGGGCCGGTCGGCTGGGAGGGCAACGGTGAGCACGCCGCGTTGAACCATGTGATCGATGCGATCCCCGGGAGATTGCCGCTCGAGACTGATCGCCGCGTCCAGCCGATGCCGGTCGTGGATGCCCTCCAGCATCAGGACGGGCTGACCATCAAGGTGGACAACCAGGCCGCTGGGGCTGTCCAGCAACGTGAGAGCGGCGTTACCCACCACCAGGATCCGATCGTCCGCAGGATCGAAGTCGGTGATGCGATCAGGGGAGCCGCCGTTGGAGGTGAGGGTGCCGGCGCCGATGATCAACCGGTCGCGATCGGCCCCCAGGCGCATCGTGCCGCCGCCACCCTGGCGACCCAGCACGAGCACGTCGTCTCCCGCTCCCATGAAGATGCTGTCGGGCTGAAGCCCCTGGCGCAGCACCGTGTCGCCGCCCCCGGTGAGTTGAATCTGGTTGGCCTGCAACCCTGAGGTGCGTACGACCTGTCCCTGGGTATCACCCAGTAGGGCGTTGGTCGCACCGGCAAGCTCAAAGCTGCCCGAGCCGGAGGCCAGCACCACATCACCGCCGGTGGTCACGGTCGCGTTCGTGCGTATCAGCCGGACGACAGCGTCGTTGTAGTCGAAGTCGCCGCCCTGGTCGGCTGACAGATCCTCGAAGACGTAGGCGCCGTCGCCGATCCCCTTGAGGTGCACCTCCTTGTCGCGGTTGATGGCCTTCCCGAGGGCGTAGACCTCTCCGAGGCCGGAGATCGTCACTGGGCTGTAGAAACCGGTGCCCGAACTCACGGTCCAGAGGTGGCTGGAACGGGTGTTGCCTCCTTGGGACACCCGCAGGCCGGGATCGAGATTGTCGACGACAACCTGGCGGAAGGCGTCGTCATTGGAGATGGGCTGACCGGCGACGCTGAGGTGTGGCTGGGCCGGGTCGCTGCTGTCGATGTCAACCTTGACGAAGCCAAGCGTGTTGGTGAGCCCGCAGCTGGAGAGCAGGTCAATGGTCACCTGTTCGCCGTCATTGAGGAAGAGCAGGCCGTTGAGGCCGATGCGGCCGGCGATCTCCAACTGAAGATCAACGACTTCGGACAAGGCAAGGCTCGCCTGGATCACGAGCTCGGGACTCTCGTTAGGTCCGAGTTGCAGGCGTAGGCCCTGGCCATCGGCGCTGACCTCCAGTGGAACCAGAGTCTGGAGAGGGGCGTTGCGGCGGGAGAGGAGGGCGCACAGCTGTTGCCCGGCTTGAAGCAGCAGGCTGGTGCTGCCGCTGGCGAAGAGGGTGCGGCCGGCATCGTCGGGTACGCAACCGATCTGGGCGATCACCGCAGCCTGGGCGGAGGCCGCCAGGCTGACTCCGTCAGGGGCCAGCGGCCGGCCCTGGGCATCGCCGCGATAGAGAAGAAGTGAAATCTGCTCGCGGGTCAGGGATTCGCTTGCCTGCGCCTGGAGAGTGACCAGCCGCGCTCCGTTCATGGAGGCAGCAAGGGCCAGGCCCGTACCGGTCCAGAACAGGGCATCGTCTGAGGACGGTGATGCCACCGGTTGGGACGTGACGGTGACACGGGAGTCTGTGGCGTTTGCATGAACCAGCCCGAGAGTGCCGGCACTGACCGATTGCAACTGGGTCCTGGGCTCCGGTCGGACTGGCAACGGCGCCGCAGGCGAAGGGGCATCCACCAACTCGACAATGTCGCTGACATCCAGCAGGAACGGGTAGGAGATGGCCGCTGTTCCCTGCAACACAGCAAGAGCCCGGTCGCCAAGCATGAGCCGTTTTTGCACGATGGCCAGATCCCTGAGGGCCACACCAGGAAAATCGGAGCGCTGGAGCACCAGACGATCGCCTTGGATTGGATCGAAATCGAGCACCTGATCGGGGGTGTCCGATGGGGGCCGGACGACGATCCGATCCCTGCCAGCCCCTGTGAAGAAGCTTGTTCCAGACCTGCTGCTGGTGAGTAGGTCATCACCGACAGTTCCCTCCACGACGGCATCCGGAGTGGCATCCGGAGTGGTTTCCCCGATGACGAAGACCTCATCAAGCGGTCGGACGGACAGCCGGGCGGCGCCCTGGTCTGCACTGATGCGGTAGCCGTTGGGAGCCCCAATGAGTTGCAGCCCCACGGAGCCAATCGTCCCGGGGGGGACCGCCGCAAGGGAGAGGGTCACCAGAGCGGAGCTCTTGCCTTCAGGGATCAGTACCTGGCCCTGGGTGCTCTGGAGTCCTGTGGCGCGGTAGTTGACGCTGAGACCACCGCTGGGGGCCGTGTCCGGCAGACGCACTTCGAACCGGGCCTGGCCGCCGGAGAGCACCGAACGACCCAGCGGGGCCAGGGTGATCTGGGGATTGGTGGCTGCGGCAGGGGCTGGCGCGCCCATGCTCAGCCAGGTGTCCAAATCGGGAAGCAGTTCGGCTGTGCTCTGGCGACCGTTGAGCAGGCTGGTGAGATGGGCGGGTAGGCGCTGCACCACGGCGTCGGCCAGGGCAGACGAGGCGGCGAGCAGATCGGCATCGGAGCCGAATCTGCCTCGCGAAGCCTGGAGATCACGCCACACCCGTTGAAGCTGGGACATCCAGGTAGCCAGAAGGTCGGGTAACTGGGACAACCGCTGGACGGCGGCGGCGGGTGTGGCCTGGGTCACGCCCGCCAGCAGGTCCCGGGCCAGGGCGCCCCAGTCCTGCTGAGGTGATGGGTCACTGGTCTGAGCTGCAAGGGCAGATGCCAGGAGTTCATACAGCCGTAGCCGGGGTACGCCAACGGTGTCGGCCAGGCTGCAGGCCAGTTGCAGGGCAAGCGTCTTCTGGGCCTGGGCCAGGGGTGCCGTGAGGGGGTTGCTGCCACCGGGCGGGGCATCGAACCAGGCCAGGCCTGCCGTCACGGCTGGCTGGGCGAGTCCAAGACGACGCAGCAGCAGTTCCAGGGTGCTCTGCTCGCTGAAGGACGCCGCCTCGGCGGTGGCCAGCAGCAGCAAGGGCACACCGTTGAGCTTGGTTTCCAGGCCCAGCAGATCGTCCGGATTCGGCGCCGAGCTGAGCGCCAGCCGGAAGCCACCACTGCTTGAGACCACACCGCTCGGCATCTGGGGCGTGTCGAGGCCGACGCTGGCGAAGGGGGCCACGCGCGCAAGGTCGAGAGAGAGATCAGCAGAGGTCCCACGGCTATCGAGCAAGGCAGGCGAGCTCGGCGGATAGGGACTGGACTGATTAACGATGAAGGTTGACACTTTGGCATCGGCCAGGGATGGCTGAGCACTGCCGACGATGATGGTTAATGGCTGCTCGATCAGCCGATATAACTGTGTCGTGGGTTTCAGACTACCGATTGCGGAATCCTGAAGCGCTGATGCTTTGCTCTTTTCACCGAAGCTCAGTAGTGCCGTGGCTTGGGGCGTTCCCGCCGTTTGGATAGCGTGCAGTTTGGAGCTAATGCCGTTTCTGGGCACCAGGATCGGCTGAATGGTGGTTGCGTCAATCTCGCTGGCGCTGATGCCCCAAAGAGTGGCCTGGTTGAGATTGTCGAGGCTGAGCAACTTTTGGTCGCTGCGGAACTGAACGACCAGATTGTTCGTGGTGGATTGAATAGAAGCCTGTGGGGCGAGCAGCGCCTCGTAGCGGTAGGGAAAGCCCGGGGCCCGCAAGTCATCAGGTTGGTAATGGGTGTGAGGCAAGGGAGCAGCTGAGTTGTCTGTGGCTGGCCTAAGGACGTAGGGGACACCGTTGTCGTCCTCAAGAAGCTGCGTGACGTGAACCCGGTCGTATGGCCAGTACACCGGGATATTGAATCCCAGAGTCTGTGTGGTGATTTTGTTGATTGAAGTCTCAGTTATGAGAGTTGAAGGACTAAAGGGAACCGCCGCAAACAACAGATTATCCAGTGGACTTTGCAGCTGCCTGTCGTTGAAGCTCTTGTCGGTGAGACGCAGACCACCTGCGCCACTGAGGAGGACCTGGTCCGTGCTGAACAGCGGCAGGGTGGGTAGTGCATCGGCCAGGGCAAGCTGGGAAAAGTAGATCTGCACCGATCCCTCTAGATTCGTGGTCTCCAGGCTCAGCTGGTTTGGGTCAATCTGGAGATCGCTGAGGGCGAGAACAATCTTTTCTTTGGCCTTTAAGGTGCTGGGCTGTTGGGTGTTGATGAGCAGGCCCTGGCTGGTGGAGAGGCCCAAGTAAACCGCCTGGATCTGTTCGGGTTCGGATAGGCTGATAGCTGCTAATCCACCATCGAAATTGACATCGCCTGATGGGGCCCTAAGGGATTCCACGGTGATTAGATCCGCTGGATCGCCCACCACTCGGAACCGAATTGTTCCAGTCTGGCTGGTGGCATTCAGCCGCTGGAGTTCCTGCAGATCAAGGTTGATATCAGCCGCGGCATAGACCCAGAGAGCACCCAACTGACGCCGTTCCTGGGGCACCTGCTCGAGGTTGCCGATCTGGCCGTTGGTCGCTGTCAGGATTAGAGACCCTGCAGAGGACTGCTGCACCGCACCTAGCCACAGATCGCCAGAAGCCACATCAATCGTGACGTCGCCGGAGCCGGTGTTCAGGCCGTCCAGCACCAGCTCACTCCGGACGCTGAACTGTTGGGTGCCGGCTCCACTCACCGCCAAACGACTGCTGTTGGTGCTCAGGTTCTGGATCTTCACCGCGCGTGCCCCACTCACCTTGAGATCCTCTGTGTTGACCTGCAGGTCAAGATCACCGCTACTGCTGATGACCAGGCTGGGCGCGGCGACAATCAGATTGTTTGAACTGAGCAGGGAATCACCCTGCTGGTTGAGGATCAGGCTCTCGCTGGCCACCAGGCTGGTGGCCGTGGAAAGCAGAAGATTCTCAGCCTCGAGATCAAGGATCGTGCCGCTGATCGATCCCGCGAGATCAAGCGTGCCTGCGTCGTCCACGGTTACGGGGAGGGTGGTTTGCAGGTGCTGGATGCGCAGACTGCCGGTGGGATCAGGTTGGGAGAGCCGTATCCCGTTTTCTACTCCTGTTGGAGCATTGCCGAGCTCCAGCAGCAGGGGTGAAGCCATGGCGTTTGCCTGGCTGGCCTGAAGGTTGAGCAGGGACCCGAAATCAAGGTTGATGGACTGGGCCTGCAGGGGCCTGGTGCCCCCCAGGGGCAAGGAGAGATCAGTGCCAGATAGGCTGAGCTGGGTGGTGGGAGCGATCAGGGCCTCGCTCTGCAGGCTTGAGGAGCCAGCAGCGAGCACGATGGAGCGATTGGGCTGATCACCGTTGCCGGCCAGGAGTAGTCCGGAGCCCAGCGTGAGACCGTTGGCGGCATTCAGCTGAATCTCGGCAGCCGCGATCGTGCTGATCGGTGTGGAGGGATCGACCGGCGCGGGGGCCTGGGTGGCGCTAAAGCCCAGGGAACCATCGCTGGAGATCGTGACCTTGCCTTCAGCAGAGGCTGTGAGGTTGCCGGCAAATTGGCTACGACTACCGGTGCTGACATTGACGGAGCGTCCCCGCAGGCTGTCGAAACGCACCGCCGCGCCGCGGATGTCCACGGACTGGGTTTGCACCTGCACGCCGTTATTCCGCGTTTCGCTGACGTAAACAGGTCGCAGGGTCTGATTGGGATCCAGTTGCGCGATGGTGCGCGTTGTGGTGATGTCGTACTGCTGATAGACAGGCTCCAGCGTGGTGATCGCCTCAGGCCGGCTGGTGGCACTGAAGCTGAGGTTCTGGCGCTGATCCGTGTTTTCAAACGGGATTGACTGCCAGTTGTAGTTGTAGCTGTTCCAGATCTCCTGGAGGGTTCTTGATGGCCCCCAAACTGGCCAGGTGGTGGTC
The DNA here is from genome assembly GCA_026389285.1 of Cyanobacteriota bacterium. Lineage (GTDB taxonomy): Bacteria > Cyanobacteriota > Cyanobacteriia > PCC-6307 > Cyanobiaceae > Cyanobium. The sequence continues at coordinate 39,838 of JAPLID010000112.1, read as the reverse complement.
TGATTATATTGAGGAGTGGCAAAGAAGCTGCTTCCGTACGACGGCATCGAGAAAAAGTTGTAACCAGTGCCATTGCCGGTCGACACGGTTAGATCGACATCCTTAGGACTGTCAAATGCCGCATTCCAGATATTGAGGGCATTGTTATTGGTGATTGTGCTGGTCAGCAACCGCGATTCCGCTGAACCCGCAAGGCCAAGCAGGCTGAAGGTGGTGGCGCCACTGGGACTAACGAGTGAGGTGCCGGAAACGGACTTCAACGTTGCAAAGGGATTCCACGTGGAGCCGCCATTGCTGCTTTGGTTGAGGCTGAAGATGACGGACCCCGTCGCATCCTGATCGGCGTAGCCGATCACCAGGTTGGACTGGTTGCGGGCGAGGGCAACGCCAGCGTGATTGCTTGTATTCGGCTGCGGCACCCCGTTGGTAATCTCCCAGGAAGAAGAGGTCGCTTGCTGATTGCTTTTTGTGAGATAGATGGTGTTGCTGATAGTGGAAGAAGTTCCACCCTGATAGCCAAGGTAGGTGGTGCCATCCAGGGAGGCTACCGCTAGCTGACCAGAGGAGGTTTGGTTCGCAGTGCCATTGTTGTACTGGACCAGATTTAGCTGCCAGCTGCTGGAGGAATCCGGATTGGATGTGGAGGTGCGATAAATCTGATCATTCAGGCCCTGGTAATAGACGGCAAGGTTGCTACCCTCAGCGAGCATGCAGATTGTCTTGGCTCCTTGATTGGGGATCTGGTAGAGATTCCCCCAGCTATTGCTTGTGGAATTGTATTTGGTGATATTAATCTTTTTATCTATATCCTGGCCGACATAGGCGAGATAGAGCGTGCCATTGATGCTGGCAAGGGCTGGCGGACTAGAGCTTGTCATGCCAGCTGGCAGGATGATCCATCCCCCCCAGTTGAGGCCGCCATCGGTACTGGACGACAACCAAAGATAATTCCCCCCCAGGACAGCCTGATAACGAGTACTGCCAACATCAGCAAAGACGGAGGCACTCGGCGATTGGCCTTGAACGTATTGCCATGCTGGAGAGGGTGTGGCAGCCCAATCGCCATCCACAGGATTGGAGCTGGCAATCGATCCCACCTCCTTGATATAGCCGCCGGAAAGAGTTCCACCAGTGAGTGAAGCAGTGCTGGAGATATAATCAAGCTTAATATCTGCGCTGCTGGAAGCCTGTAGGCTTGCCGGCTGGCTTGGCAGGGCAAGAGCGATGTTGTTGACGGCAAACTGTGGATATAGGTCTGCTCTAATCGAGGGCCCGCTGGCGATGACCAAATTGCCAGCTGGAATCCCAGCCCCCAGAGTCACCTGCACATCGAAGCTTTGCTCGTTGGCATTATCACTTGAGTTCGGATCGCCATAGAGATCTCCAAAGAATGGCCTGGGGATCAGATCAATAAAACCCTTGTTACCGGCGACCTCGAATCCTGAGTGGGCGAGATTGACGCCCATAGCATTAGCCGATGGCAGGGCCTTGGCAAAGATCAGGACAGGGGTAGTTGTGCCAGCCGGGACGTAATAAAGCCTGATCTCGCTGTTGCTGTCCCAACGGTCCAGTCGGTTGAAGGTGAAACTCAAACGGCTGCCATTGAGACTTGGATCTAGATGGGTGGTCAGGCCATCGGCCTGAGTATTTTCCCAGGTTGAAGCCAACACGGCGCCATAGTCCGCGAGCATCTTCACCGGGGCATTGCCGGAATTGATGACGATTTGGGGGCCGGTTGAGGGGTAGGAGACGTTGGCTGTTTGCCAGTTGCTAAGCGTCGTCGGTGCGGTGCTGAGGGTGCTTGTGGGCAGACCGACAGGGTAGCCCTTGTTCAAGAGTTCGCTAAATAATCCTTTGTTTGGAAGTAATGTTGCGCCGCTTCCTAAAACAAGAGCGCTCTGTTGAGCTGTATATAATGTTTTAACAACTTGAGAGCTCGCGTTCAAAATCTGTAGTCCACCCTGAGATGTCAGCTTTACAAAAGCGCCGGATGCTGCGTACGTTCCAGTCGACCAGATGGCGGCATTGGATTGCCCATTTGCATCCAGAGGCTGCATTGTTCTATACAATACGAAGTTGCCATCCGGTTGCATCAGCGCTTGGACGCCACCCTGCACTGGCTTGCCACTGGCATCGGTGGCCTGCCAGAGAATGGTGCCATCCGGGCCGTAGAGCGCTAGACCGCCGGCTGCGGTGAGCGAGAGGGTGTAGGCCTGCCCAGGTGGTGCCAGGACTGGCGTGGAAGTGCCTCCTTGCAAGAACGGCGCCAGGCCGCTACCGATGCCATACACCTGGGAATTGCTGGCGTCATAGGAACTGATCGACTGAGTGCTGTTGTCGGCCCAGTAGGGCTTGCGCTGCTGATCGCCCGTGAGGCTGATGGGTGTGTTGGTGCTGAAGCTGCCGGCGTTCTGCACCGTACGATTCCGCTCCAGAGTGATGCTTTCAAGGCCATTGCTGTTGTAGCTCACCTGATAAATGGGTCCGTTCTGATTCGTGCTCACCACATCGGCCTGCAGCGACAGGGTCTTTGTGGGATCACTGGGGTTCTGAACCGTCTGCGTCAGTGAGGTGCTCTTGAGCGCTGCGCCGATCTGGTTGTATAGAACGGAGGCGTTGAAGATCGAATCTCCCACCGCTTCTTGCCAGGACCCCTGGGCGTCGGGGGCATTGATGCCTTTGGTGTCGATGTAGGTGGCACCAGAGGCCAGCGTCGCTGCCGGCCGATCCGGGATGCCGCTTTCGGCGCTGCCGTCCAGGGGGAACCAATAGGCGATGGCGGTGAGATCTCCGTAGGGCGGCTGGGTCATGTCTTCCACCACCTGGGCCGACGTACGGGGCTGGCCCCACACTTTCACTTCGCGAATCGATCCGCTGAGGGAAGCTGTCGCGGCTGCCGGGGAAATCGAAAGCTTCTGGAAGTGTGCGCTGGAGTCAAGCGTGACCTGATTGGCTGTTGGGGTGTCTTCGACTCCATTGATGAACAAGCTGGCCGTGCCCTTGGATCCGCCAAGGCCAGGCGTGACTGCCGCCGCCAGATGCAGCCATTGCCCTTTGGCAAGGGTTTCTTTGCCGATCACGGTGGATGGGCTGATCAGCACGCTGCCGGCGTCGTTGACCAGGGCCAGATGACCATTGGCCACCTCCAGATTGAACGAAGGTGTGGTTGCACTGCCACCGTCAACTGAACTCAGCTGGCTGGAAAGAATCACGCCATTACTGCTGCTGGTCGGATCGAGATACACCCAGGCTTCCAGGGTCAGGCCATTGAGAGCCTGGGTCAACGCACCGGCAGTCGCCACGCTGGTCTTCATGGCTAATCCTTGGGTGGCTCCAGGGTCACGACTCACCAGGCTGTAGGGATCGCTGAAGGCAGCCGCCGGTCCCACGATCGCCTTGCCGGCCAGAGCACCGGAGCTGGGCACCACCAGCACCTGGGGATCGTTAAACCAGGGATTGGCGACCGGTGTGCTGCTTAGCTGGCCATCTTTACTGGCCAGTTTGACGACGTTTTCGACATCGATGGCATAAAATGGCAGATAACCAAGGCTGTCGAGAACGGCCTGACGCTGGCTGGGTGTATAGGTATTCCAAGGGAGATCAGCGGCAGGCGTTCCTGCGCTGCCCCAGATGACGTTGTTGATCTGGAAATCTATTCCAGGGGTGAAGGCTTCAACGATCTTCTGACTAGTTGGACTGTAGAAGGCATCCTGCAGAAGGTTGAGTCCGTAGGTGTACCAGGAGTAGCCCGTTACCACTGCCGTGGTGCCGATCTGACGGGTTTCTGTGGTGGTGCTGCTCACCTCGCGGCTGCTGACGACCAGGCCATCCAGCGCGTCGCCGTTGAGGAACGGCGCGGCCGTCAGGGGCACGATGGCGTTCTGACGTCTTAGCTGGAAGGTGGTGGCGTCCAGTACCAGAACGTCGTAACGGGTGCCCAGACTTGGATCGGTGGTGCTGGGGCTGGTGTTGATCAATCCCGCCCCGCCTGCGGCCCCGTTGGCGAGGCCGCTGCTCTGGTAGTACAGCGGAGTGGCATCCTGCAGGCCGTGGCGCAGGGGTTCACCGTTCAGGCCCACCAGTTGCAGGGTGTTGGTGGGGATGTTCACCTGCAGATGGGCGACAGCGCCAGCATCAAAGGTCAGATGCAGATCCTGCATCGCGCTGCCGCTCTGCACCGTGTCGGTGGTTGTGATCGGCGTCACGCCGGTGATCACAGTCCCCTTCTCCCATCCCGCCCGGGTGGCGTCGGCCGCCACCTGTACGGATTCGGCTTTGATGGTGAGCTCGCCTTCGCTGTCGATGCTGCCGGCCCCGATGATCGCCAGGTGGCCGGGGGTGGTGATCTGCAGGTCAGCCTGGGCCGTGAGTTCACCGCTGATCGTTAGCTCGCGCTGGAAGGCCAGGGTGGCGGCGTTGGATCCCGTGAGATCCAGATAGCCATCCAGTAACAGTCCGCCAGCACTGATGAGCGTGAGTACCTCGGTCTGCAGAAGGGCGCGGCGCAGATCGCTGCGGCTGCGGCCGATATGTAGATCGGCGCTGGTCGAATAATCCAGGGTGGTGCGATCCGCCAGCAGCCAGGCCTCGCCCAGCAGGTCGATCGCGCCGGCGCTGGTCAGCGTCAGATTGGACGCCTGCAGAGTGGCCGACTGGGTCAGGCCGATCGATCCACCACGCAGAGCGGCCTGGCTGCCCTGGGATTGGGGCGCTTGCAGCAGCTGACCCACCGCCGCCGCGCCCACCAGGTTGGCGGCGAGGCTGAGGGCGATCACCTGGCCGCTGGCCGCATCACTGGCGCTGCGAGCGAGCTGCAACAGGCCGGGGGCAGAGGCCGATCGCACCACCCAGTAGGTCCCACCATCCTCCAGGTTGCTGAGGGCGCCGGCCTGCACGCCGTAGAAGCGCACGACCGTGCCATTAGCGGGCACCGCTCCTGCCAGCGCAAAGCCGTGATCGGCTGCGCGGAAGGCGGACGCCATGAGGGTGGTGCTGCTGACCCCCGCAGGCGTGATGGAGTTCTGCAGCAGCAAGGTGCCGCTGCCCGCATCCAGGCGGAGATCAGGAGCCTGGATGGCACCGCCGCTCAGCACCGCCGCCGGTGGACCGGCGTAAATGGGTGCCTGATCGGGCGACAGTGGCCCGCCGGATTCATCGACGAAGACCCCCTGGTTGTCCACTCGGTAACCGAGCGGATCCACCAAGTCTCCAGCCGCGTTGGTGTACAGCTGGGGATCGGTGCGCAGGAGGCCACTGGTGGTCGCCATCTGCAGGGAGGCGGCGGTGATGGCGGCGCTCGATATCAGGCCGGTACCGGCCTGCAGGCTGATGCTTGGAGCCGAGTCGCTGTCGGAGTTGCCGCCGGTGGAGCCAAGCGCCATGGCCTGCAACAGATGGTCGCTGGCGGTAAAGGTCTGGTCACCCCGCAGGCCGGTGAGGTTGAAGCCAACGCTGCGGCTCACGCTGCCGGGCTGGAGGTTCACGTCGCCGGCGCTGGCCGTGACGGTGGTGGTGATCGCACTGGAACTGGTGATGCTGCCGCTGATGGTCACCGATGCTCCGTTCAGGGTGAGGCCCTTCACCGGGGAGGGGGACCCATTCGGCTTGAGTTGCAGTTGCAGGCCATCGCCGAGTAGCAGGTGGCCGCCGGCGGTGGCCTGCAGGGCCGGCAGCTCCAGCGCAACGGGGCCATCGGCAACGGCCGCATCGCGCTTAATGCTCAGGTCCGTGGCGGCCTGGAGTTCAATCGGCTTGGAACTGCTGAGCTGGCGCTGGTCTGGAAGGGCACCGATCTCCAGCGTCAGGGAACCCTCGATGGAGCGGTAGCGCACCAGTTCCAGCTGGGGGGCCGAACTGGTGTTCACCAGGCTGGTGAGGGTGAAGCTGCCGGTGGAGTCGATCTCCAGTTCCCGAGTGCGACCGGTTGGGTGCGCGTCAGCAAAGATGTCCGGATTCTCCGGCAGCTTGGCGGCCTGATCTGCTGTGAACTTCAGCACCGGCACGTCCACCGCCGCCGTAATGGCGGTGCTGGCGTTGGCAGCCAGATGCAGGGTCCCACCCAGGCTGGTCTGCTCACTGGCGGCATCGGCGCGCACACCACCGCCCCAGTCGAGGTGGTCGTAGGGCTGGGCGGCGCTGCCGGCATTGATGCTGGTAGCCAGGGCATGGCTGAGCACGGTGGCGGGGATCACGCCCTGTCGGTTGGCGCTGGATGCGATGAAGCCCAGCTGCTCAAGGCCGCTGCTGAGCGCCCCCTTGAGCCCAAAGGCCAGTTGCTCGGGCTGGTCGCCGAACAGTCCAAGCTGGAAACGCAGGTAGGCACCCCGCAGCCCCAGGCTAGGGATGGAGGTGAGGGGCAGGCCGGCAGCGCTGGCAGCCGTGGCCAGGCCATCGTTGATGGCAACAAGAAGTTCGTCCAGGGAGTTGCGTTGACCGGCGACCACCGTGGCGCTGAAGGCAGCGCTCTGCCCACCGGGGGTGGTGACGGTGAACGCCAGGGTGAGGGGCTCGCGGAGATTGCCGGTCAGGACCTGCTGGGGTGCGCTGGTCTCGGCCTCGATCACCAGATCGGCCACGTCGTGGGTCAGGCTGATCGACGGTGCCGTCAACTCCAGACTGGCCTCGGGAGTGGTCGCCGCTGAATCCGAGGGATTCGGCGAACCGAGATTGAGCACGGCGATGGGCCGCAGATTCAGCTCCGTGTCGCTGTGGATCTTCAGCCGGTCGCGGGCGATCAGATCGTGCAGAAGTGTGGGGCGATCGACGCTGCTGATCGAGAGCTCCGGGGCGGCCAGCCAGGCACCCGCCACCACGGTGTCATTGGTTCCATCGCTGTAGCCACCGATCACGGCGGAACTGGCGCTGCTCAGTTGCAGAACCGCCTTGGAGGCTGGATCGAGCTGAATGTCGCCGCGTTGCAGCGTCTGATCCGTGCTTTCGATGGCGGCCTGGCCGTCCAGGGTCACCCGGGTGCTCGGGCGACGGCGCGGCGTGGCTGCCAGTGCGGCGGGCGCGATGCTGCTGCCGGCCACCAACAAACCGGCGAGCGCCAGGCCGCTGCCTGGGCCCGTAGCAGTGGCGGCAAGGGAAACGTCATCCAGGGAGACAATGCCGCCGCTGGCGGTCATGTCGATCGCCGCTGCCTGCGCCGTTACCGCCCCCTGGGAGCTGGTGGCCCCCGCCAGGGTGAGCTGTCCGCTGATCTGAAGGTTGACGTCTCCGTCGCCGGCTGTGATCGGACCGTTGAGGGTGGCGCTGGCGGCCTCGATGCGGAGGGCTCCCACTCCGGTGGTGAAGATCGGGCTGGGGATGCCCGTATAAAGAGGCCCATTGAGGGCCTGGAGGCTGAGGGAACCGCCGGAGGCTAGGGAGTTGCCCAGGAACAACAAGCCATCGCTGCTACTGGTCTCCAACAGCAATGGCGCACCTGCTGCAGTGGTTTCGATCGCGCCAAGCAAGGCCAACAGGCGATCGTTCTGGAGGCTGAAACCGCCGGTAGCGCTACTGGTGATGGTGCCCGCCAGGATAAGGTTGCTGCTGAGCGTGGCCGGATCGACGCCGGCATCACCCAGCTCCTGCTGCTGGCCAGCGCTGAGATAGGGAAGCAGGGAGAGAGAAGCGGAGCCGCCGTTAAGGGCGAGCTGGCCGGTGGTGTCGAGGCTGCCCTGCAGCACCACTCCGTTGCCCGCGAGCTTCAGGCCTCCTAGATCGACGTTGATCGTCGAACCCGCCTCGCTGCTGAGCTGGCCCCCTATGGCCCGCAGGGTGGCGGAGGCCGTGTCTACTAATTTCAGCTGGGCCTGCTGGCGCAGTTGCAGTTGATTGGCCGCCTGCAGGCTGAGAGTTCTGGCAGCGTTTTGGAGCAGACCCTCCAGGCTGATGCTGGCGTCGCTGCTGATTGATCCACCTTGAACAAGGCTCAATCCTGGGTAATAGTGGCTGCCACTGCGATCGGCCGCGAGCGTGATGGCCAGATCCCCCTCGTTGGCGATGTAGAGGCCATCGCGACCCACCGCACCGGCAAGGGCATGGACACGGGTGTGGATCGGATCGCCTTCCTCCCCAAAGCCCGTCAGCCCATCGAGCACCAGTTCACCAGCCTGCACCAGGGGATCGGTGCCGGAAGCCGCGGCGCTGAATCCCACGCCACTGAGCCACAGCTGAGCTGCTCCGCCGCCGGCATTGAGGACTTGCAGGGGCACCGCGGTGCCCACCGCCCTCAGGGCCATCAACCCGTTGGCACCAGCGGCGAGGCCGCTGTTGGCCTCTAGGCCCGTGGTGGCAGCCACCAACAGCGGCGAGACGGCCGTGCCGATCTGCGCGCCGACATCGAGGCGCACCGAGTTGGCTTGCAGGTTGGCAATGGCTGGGGCCACCTCGCTGCTCAGCCGGCCGCCATCAAAGAGGCTGCCGTCGCTGCTGAGGGTCAAGTTGCCCTTGGCCGCCACCGAACCGAGGGGAAGATCCCCAAGGCTGTGGATGGTGGCATCGGTGGTGCTGGAGAGGTTGAGGCTGGCGACGCCGCCCAGCTGCACCAGCAAAGGCCTGTCGTTATGGCCGATGGCGCCCGTGGTGGAGCGCAGCTGCAGGGAACCCTGGCGGGAACTCAGCCCTTCACCATCCGACTGGGAGATCTCGGCGGCCGTGATGCCCACCACCCCCTCGCCGGTGATGGTGGCCAGGTGGAGGGGATCCAGGGAGCGCAGCCGGATGTCGCTGCCGCTGGCTGAGAGCGAGCCGCTGAGCTGCAGCGACAAGGGCTGCCGCAGCTGGATGCTCACCGAGGAGAGCCGGCTGGGGTCGGTGATCAACGCCCCAGGCAACACGATGCCGCTCGCCGGCGGCTTCTGGGGAGTGAGCGGCGCCTGCTGGGTGCCCTCGAGCATTTCGCTCCACGGCGAAAGGCCCGCACCTGCACCGAGGCCGAAATCACTGAGTAGCAGATCCAGGCGCTGCGGCTGGCCTGCGTAGCGGTAGAAGCCATAGAGAGCCGGACTGTTCACCAGCACCACAGACCCGTTGACGAGATCGGCGCGGGTGTCACGCACCAGCACGCCGGGGTTGAGGGTGACGCCGACGGCCGTGGTGTTGAAGGAGATCGAGGCAACAGCATCGGGCGCCACGACCTCCCAGAGGGGTTGCTGATCGGGCCCTTTGGCGTTGAAGTTCACCTCGGCCAGGCTTTGGTCGCTCTGGGCGGTGCCCAGATAGCGATACACCGGGCCATCACCGGCGATGAAATCCGGTTGGTAGGCGGTGAACAACGTGGCATCGTCCAGGGGTGGCAGACCCTGGCTTACATCCAGCGGTGTGGTGCCGATATAACGCACAACCTGATATGTGCGGCCTACCACGTCGTCGATGGTGGCGTTGCTGATCAGCTGGGCATCGGCATCGCTGAGTTGGTTGTAATCGCCACCGGGCACCAGGATGCGCTCGATCGCACCACTGCTGCCGACGCTGCCCTTGGCGACGATCGTGAGGTTGTTGGCGGCGATGGCGGCAGACTGCGATGAGGCGCTGAGGCGAGTTGTCGCCGCAGGAGCTCCAGCTACCTCGGCCTGAAGAGGGAAGAGGTTCTGATAAACAGCCTGATCGAGGGGATGGTAATAGAGATTGTGGCTGACAACCCGCTGCTGTTCATAGGCGATCTGCTGGTCGATCGGCCGCTGATAAGAGTAGTTAGGGTCATAGATCCCTGCTCCTGTGGCAATCTGAACCTCATTGATCTGCGCCTGGTAGCTATCGATCTGCTGATCATTCATGCCCCTCCCACCCTGGTCGGGTGACAAGGCAAGTTCAGCTCGCTGAGCGGCGGTGAACTGGAACGGAGATGGGGGTTCGGGGTCGGCAATCCACTGCCCGCCCTCGGCCTGACGGGCGTTGCGATAGGTGAACCAGTAGTCGGTGTAATTGGCGCTGTCCTGCCGCCGCAGCTCATCCCTGGCGGCAAGGATGGCGGCTTCACCGGTGAATTTATAGGTGTCATCCAGCAGCTTCAGGCTCACCTCGTCCACCACCGTGCTGAGCGACTGGCTGGCATCGAGCAAAGCGCCCTGATCCACCGTGAGCTGCAGATCGCCATCGACCTCGACGGCGTGATTGCTCAGGAAGCTGGAGGGTGCAACGAGGGTGAGGGAACCCCTGATCTCGCGCAGGGCCGCGGCTGATTTCTCCTCCCCCGGGCCGGCACTCGCCAGCCGCAGGGCAAGACCGCTGCCGCTGGTGAGGTTGTCACCGGTGTCGATGCGTAGGGGCTCGGCGCTGGTGCCCAGGCTGCCGGCGCCTAGATCCAGCTCGATCCGGTTGGCCTTCAGGAGTGCCTGGTCGGCGGCAAGGTTCAGCTGATCGGAGAGATCCAACTCGCCGGCGCTGCTGATCGCGAGGGTGCCACCGGCCTTTAGGGCGGCGGCGCCATTGGCGGGGGCCAGGGGGCGCAGCGCCGCGGTGCTGCCCTGGTTGGCGATCATCGCCACGGTGAGGTCGCCGCCAGCCTGGGCTGAGAGCGTGAGGTTTGGTGTGGCGGCGGTGTTGGCACCCAGCTGGAGATCGATGGATCCCTGGGCTGCCAAAAGCTGTAGCGGGGTGTTGCCTCCGTTCAGCAGGTTGCGCACAGTGATGTCGCCGGAGCTGGAGCTGAGATCAATGCCGCCGCTCGCATCAGCACCGTTCTGCAGCAGGATGCCACCGCCGCTGTTGATCCTGAGCTGACCTGCACCGGCGGGATCGCGGTCCAAGAATCCCACCGCAATTGGATAATCAGCCTTGAGGATATTCGTATAGATGTCTTTGCCGCCTTGAATGGTTGTGGTCTGGGTGTGATAAGTCTTTTTGCGTAGCCATCCACCACCGGTCGTCCAGTTGTCGACGGTTATCTTCGGATCCTCGAGGTCGCGATTGTTGTAGACAACGCTGTAGCCGCTGTTGGCTTGCCAGCCCGTTGGCACCGCAGGCAGCAGCGCCTGGCCCTGCAAGAGAGGTTGTTGGTCAGTGAAGGTGGTCTGGACGCTGAGCGGGGGTTCCGTGGGGTCTTTGCCGAAGGTCCAATCCCAGCCGATCAGATTGAAGGTTTGCTGCTCCCAGGTCTTCACCGTGGTTTCGGTCTTGCTCTGCCCGAGGGCCCAACTGTAGGCAAGACCTGCTAAAGGGTTATAGGGAGTGAGATAGAGTGAACCTCCCTCATTCTCCGTGGGTGACGGCGTTGTGGTTTCAGTTGGCTTGCTGGGGTCATCCATGTAGGGATCATTCGTCTTTCCGGCTTCAGCAGAATCAAACAGCTGATGCTTGATCGTGATGCTGGGCTGAGGGTTGGTCGCGGAGGCAGCGTTGAATGCGTAAAGGGTGCGGGTGACATCTGAAATTGGCGAGAGTGAGAAGTTGCGATTTTGGTCCCAACTGCTTAATACAACCAGCCTCTCTTGATCGTCGAGCAGTTGAATGAATGTGCCTGAACCGTCCTGGGAAAGCAGCTTCACCTTGTAGATCAAGTCGCGACTGACGCCTCCGACAGGGGAAGCTGTCGTGCTCTCATAGTCCCCGTTGTTGTTGATGATGCCATCGTCATAGACGGGCCGCACCTTGATGCCGTTGCTCAGGCCGGTTGGATTGGAGAACTTGAAGGTGTTGGAGTTTGGCTGACTTGAGCTCAGACGAACTTCACTGGGAACCAGATTGAGACGTGGCGTATCAGTGATGCTGATCTTGCCGCTCACCGGGCCCAGGTTCACCGCCCCCAGGGCCAGATTCCAGTCGCTGTCGTTGTTGATCGTCAGGCTGGGCTGGCCGTTGAGGGCCACGACGCGGCCATTGCCTGTGCTGAGAATCTGTCCCGTGAGCTGCACCGAGCCACCGGTCACATTGATGTCGTCGAGGTGAATCGTGTGATCGCTCAGCATGGCCATCCCCGTCAGGGGTACCGCCGTGCCGTTGCTGCTGGCAAAGGCGATACCGGCGATGCCCGCTCCAGCCTGGCCAACGATGCTCTGGGAGACGGCGGGATTGAAGTCCTTGGCTACATCGAGCTTGAGGTCGGGCGTGCCGCTCTGGATAAGGCCGTTGATGTTGAGATAGAGGGCATTGATGCTGATGTTGCCGCGGGAGAGAATCGCCGCTGTAGGCTCTTCGATTGCGGGCTTCAATGTTGCCTGTTGCACAAGCACAGGCTGGCCTTCCTGGTTCCTTGCCTGATTGAAATACAGCGTCTGGTAGTCAAGGTATTGGGTTGGATCTTTGCCGATGTGCTGCCACGTCTTGCTATTGAGAGTAAAATCACCGGCTGAGCTGATGTTGACTGGATTGCCGCGCACCTCGCCGCTGATGACGATGCTGTCTTTGGTGTTGGTGATCGACACGCCGCCGTTCGCGTTCACGACGCTACCCGTGATGTAGAGGTCGGCTGGCACTGGGGCTTGCTGCCCTTTGTAGGTCAGTGATTTGTCTGGCGCCTGGATGATGGTGATCTGACTGGCTGTGTTGGCTGGTGCCGCTGCCTTGGCGGACGTGGGTTTGTCATTGACGTAAATCTTGCCCGGATCAAAGACGGTATAGGTGCCATCCACGGTCTTGCTGACACGGCTGTCGTCGATCAGCATGTCGGTGCCCACCATCACAATCGGCAGCACATTGTTGACCGCAATATTGGCCTCAGCGAAAGCCAACAGATTGCTGGGAATTGCTGAGGTGGTGCTGAAGGCCTGGCCATTCACCGTGATCGTGTCGCCGCCTGGCGCATTCAGGAAAATGGACCCCGGTGCCGAGCGCAGTGCCGGCAAGATCATTGCCAGGGCATTGAGCGATTCGTTGATGGTGCCCGTTTCTTGATCCAGCAAGCCCAAGCGGTTCGCCTGGGCCAAGACATCCTGGGCCTGGCTGTTGTACAGAGCTTGTTGGGCTGGATCACCCTGATAGCTGACGCTCAGATCTTGCAGTTGGCGATACTGCTCATTCAAGTTGCTGCCCAGGTTCAGATAGGACAGCTGCGGCGGTGTGTTCTGCCAGAGACGCTCGGGCAGCACCACACCCACCAGATTGGCGAAGGCGTTGTCGGTACCCGCTGGTGAGTCCAGGATTTCGTACACGTAGGGTGTGCGCGGGTCCAGACCCAGGGCCAGCATTTGCTCGTCGTTGAGCCGTTGACCAGCCACCAGGACGTTGGGCAGCTTCACTCCGAGATAGCTGCTTTGCTTGTCGAGATCAGCGCCGTAAGGCAGTGTCCATAGTTTCAGGTCGTGCTGCAGGCCGGCGGTGATCTGGGCGTCCTTGTCGATGCTGATCGTGTTGGTGGTGGTGTCCGTGATCGTGGTACGGCCCGTGATCGGGATGGCCAGGGCCACACTGACGTTGGCTTCGGCAGAACTCCGCTGATCGGGGCCGCGGGTGCCGAACTTTTCCTGTGCCCTCAGGTCCACATTGCCCCGTGCCAGCAGGTCACTGTTGGCCTTGATGGTGATGCTGTTGATATCAGCGGTCTCAGCTGTGGCGTCAGCCAATGCGGCACCCATCAGAAGCACACTGTTGCGACCATCGGCGACTGTTCTCAGGATATTGGGTACTCCGGTTGCGCTCAGACCCGACCAGAGTTGGATGTTATTGCCCTCGATCTGAGCGCCATCCAGACTGATGGACTGGGTTGGTTTGTTGACGGCTTTCGCAAGAGCCCACCCTTCGCCAAACAGGCCTGAAAAAGCTGAGCTGGAACTGCTGATCGTGGCATTGCCACTACTGCTCAGCATGACATCGCCACTCTCGTTCAGCACGCGACTGTTCTTGCCGGCATCGATGCTGGCCTTGGCCCGGTTGGTCAGTTCGGAATCTCCATAAGTGATGCCAAATCCAGATACTGCATCGAGGAGGTTGAGATCGGTGGCGAAGATGTCGTTATTGCTGCTCAGATTCAGCCGGCCTGGTGTGGCTGTGCTGCCTGTCGCTCTCAGCAGGGCCCCGTCATCGATGCGGATGCTGCTGCCAAAGGTTTCGCTGTCTGTTCCGATCTGCGTTGAGGACGGATTGATGGCGGCGCCGACCCAGCTGCCGGCCACACTGCGGGTGTTGGCATCGTAGTCAAACTCGAATTGCTCGAACTTGGTGGAGCCAAACTTGTTCTTGCTGAGACGATTGCTTGTGGTGAGATTGAGCTGAGGCGACACCAGTCTGGCGTTCTTGCCCACCATGATCTGCCCTTCACTGGCGATCGTGTTGTCGGTGCCGGCACCGCCACCGGCGACGCCGAAGGTCAGTCCGACGGCGATGGCAATGCCCTCGGCACGACTGTCAATCTGCCCCTGATCACCATCGCGGTTGCTCTGGTCGGCGCTGGCATTGATGCTGAAGGATTGACTGGCCAGCAGATCGGCGTTGTCTCCGATCGCCGCGCGAACGCTCTGGTGGGTGTTGGCCTCACTGCGGGCCCCGGCGACTGTCAAGGCAAAAACGCCACCCACCCCCAACCCGGCACTGACCGAATCGGCGTGGATCGTGTCCTGGCTGGTGGAACTGAGGTTGATCGAGCCTGCGCGGCCGATCACCCCGTCGCCAAGCCGAGCTTCCAGTTCGGGATCGCCGCCACTACGGCCCAGGGTGCTGCGGGCCTGGAAGTAGCCGAAACCGACGGAAGCAGTGCCGGAACCCGTTCCCTGGCCTCCATAGGCGCTGGATTCCAGCGTGTTCTCGGCCGTGGCCTGCACCTGCAACTGCCCCTGGTCAGCCCTCAAGCTGCCGCCGTTCACCAGGGTGCGAGTGCTCCCATCCACCACGGCATCAGCGGTGTTGACGACAGCTGCCACAGCAAAAGTAGCGCCGCCGGCGCCGGTCACGGAAATGGCCTCGGTGCGGTTGATTCGGTTGCGTCCCTGGCTGAGCAGTTTCAGATCTGCACTTGAGCGAAGGGATGGATAAGCCAACGGTTGGGTCTGATTGCTTGTGGCACCCAGCGTCAGGCTGTTCTGCGTGCTCATCGTGTTCTTGACCACGGCAGCTCCCACCGCGATGCCGCCCGTGACGGCCGCCGCAACCGACACCGCCACGATCTGGCCATCCAGGCTGTTGCCCTCGGTCGTGCCGGCCTGGGCCGTCTTCTGGTCTGCCGCCACCTGGGGCTTCAGGCTGCCGCTGGCCAGAAGCAGGGTGCCACTGGTGGGTGCCGCGCCGCTGAGCATGAGCCCGTCTACCGTGAAGCCGACGCCGGCAGCACCGCTGAGCTCAACCCCATAACGCACTTCCGCGCCTTGCCCAGCGCTGAACACCCTGGCGTTGATGCCGAAGGGTGCCGAGGCCACGGCGTTGATCGCCGCCGCCAACTGCTGCATCTGGGTCTCTGGGTCGAGGCTGGTGAAGGTGCAGCTCACCGGCAGCGGGGTGGTGCCCTGGGTGATGGTCAACGTCAGCGTGTCGCCGATGCGTAGCGGCCCTGTGCTGAACAGATCGGTCTGCTGGATGCCGCCCTGCTCGGCGAGCTGCGGGCTCTGCTGCACGAACTGCACCAGCGATGTGGTGCCATCACCGTTCGGCACCCCGCTGACGCCGGCGCTGAGGTCTACGGCTCCCTGGATCGTGGTGGTGACGGTGTTCGCCACCGTGGAATCGATGCCGGCGCCACCGCCGGCCAGGGCGAGCGCCCCGCCGAGGGCGGCGGCCACCGGGATGGCCTGCACGTTGACCATCGCCGACCGTTCATCAACGGCGCCGGCGATCAGATGCCGTTGGGCCTGCAGCGCCGAGCGGCCGGCGGAGCTGGACCCGCCGCTGGTGCCATCGCTGATGGTCACCGTGATCGTGTTGTCGATGACGTTGTTGTTCTGGGCGGCGCCCACCGCCAGCGACACGCCACTGGTGTTGAAGGTGGCACTGAGGGCACCGCCATCGGTCTTGGCACCCGTCACCTGGCTATCGCCGCTGGCGGTGATGATCAGATCACGGCCCGCCACGAGCGTGCTGCCGCTGGTGCTGCTGCTGATGGCGTTGGCGATGCGGGATTCGTTGAACGCGCCGGAGAACGCGACACCGATCTGGCCGGTGGTGAGGGCCACGCTCACGGGCACCGCCAGGGCGTCGTAGGCGGCGGTGCTGGAGCTGGTGAGGCTGAGGTCGCCGCCACTGCTGAGGCGACTGTTGGTCACCGAACTGCCGATCTTGGCGAGGAGCTCGGCCCCATTCATCGAGTCCACACCGATCAGGTTCTGCGTTTTCACCGAGCCCACCGCCAGACTGCCGCCGCTGGGGGCGAAGGAGCCTGAGCCCACGCCCGCGCCAACCCCGGCTGTCAGCCGCTGGTCATGGGTGGTGGCGATGCTGAGGTCGGCCGCGGTGCGCAGCTCGCTGTCATCCACGCCGGCGAGCACGTCGCCTAGCACCGTGTTAACGGCATCGCCGCCGCCGCCCGCCAGGGACAGGCTGCCCTTCTGTCCCCATGCCACAGCCAGAGAAACGGCTGCAGAGGTGGCCTTGATGGAGGGTTGGCCGGTCGCCGCGGGCGGCTTGCCTGCGCTCACGGTCAGGCTGTTGAGCGTTTGGTCCCCACTCGAGATCCCGCGCAGCCGGCTCTCAACGTGGTCATTTAACAAATTTCTCGCCAGGGCGACTCCAACGGCGCCACTCAGTGAGAGGCCATCGGCGTAATTCGCGCCCAAGGACGCACCCCAGGCTGTGGATTCGATCCCGGAAACGTCCTCAGCCTGCACCTTGACGTTGGCGGCCTCCAGCTGACGCCGACTGGAAAAGGCCCCCTGTTCCTGGCTGGCCAGCACGGTCTGCAATGTGCGATTGCTGGACTCGGCACCTGAGCCGCTGAGCGTGCCGGCACTGCCTCCGGCGAGTCCTACGGCTGCCGCAAAGCTGTCGACATAGGCCGTGATCGAGCTTCCCTGGGTGGCCTGAAGGATCAGATCGCCCTTCAGGCGAAGATCGCTACCGCGGATGCCGGCCTGCAGCAGGTTGCCCTGCACGGTGCTGCCGTCCTGTTGCTTGGAGGGATTCTTGTAGGGATTGGGATTCCCTCCGCTCTCGCCGCTGTTGCCTTGAAGTTCCCCAATGAAGTTGCGGCTGAGGGCCACGCCGATGGCCGCAGCGGCAGTGTTCGAAAAGGTGCCGGTCGGGAACACCAAACTGGCAGCGATCGCATCGACCTCACTGCCGATCGTTGCCGTGTCTTTCGCACGGACGGTCAGCCCGGCCCCAATGGCAGAGCTGGGCGAGCCGAGCTGAGCATCGCTGACCAGCGCCTGGTTGGTGCCCAGGATCGTGTTGAAGCTGCGGGCACCGCCGCCGGCCAGGCCAACCGCCAGATCCTTGGCCGCTGAAGCCCCGATGGCCACCGCCACCGATTTGGCCGTGATCGTACCGCTGCTGTCGCTGGTCACGGCCACAGCGCCGGTGCTGCTGATGCCACCGGTTGCCGGGTTGGCGCCATTGCGGCGGAAACCCGCCAGTTCGGCCCGCTGCTGGCGGATCAGGGTGTTGTCGGCCAGCGATAGTCCCACCGCCGGTGCGGCGGAGAACTGGGCGGCGGGCGCCACACTCACGGCCAAGGCAGCCCCCCAGGCGGTCGTTGTGAGGCTGCTGATGTCGTTGGCGCTGAGCGTCAGGTCGCCGTTGCCGAGGGTGAGGGTGGCGCCCTCGCCAGCGCCCAGCACCTCAGCAGTGACGCTCTGCTTGAGGGTGTTGGTGGCTTCGGAGCCGGCGCCGCTGGCGGCCACCCCCACGGATCCCTTGCCGGTCCAGGCGATGGCGGCGGAGGTGGCGCCGACGGTGGCGTCGATCGTGCTGGTCTGGTCGGCCTTCAGCGTCAGCGATTGGGCCACCAGGGACTTCACTCCGGCCTGGCCGTCGTGGCCGCGGACGGAGGCGCCGATTGTCAGGCCGTCGCCGCTGGCGGCTGGCCCGTCGCTGCTGACACCAAGGCGGTTGCGGGCCACCGAAGCGCCGATCGAGACGGCGCCGCCACTGCCCGTGGCGCTGCCCTGGCCGGCGCCGGCGATCGCCTGCACCTGGGCGGTGATCGTGTCGCTGCTGGTGCCGGCGAGGCTGATGGTGCCTGGGTCGGCCTGGATGGTGTCGGCCCACAGCAGCGCCTGGCTGCCGCCGGTGATGGTGTTGAGGGCATTGGCGCCGCCGCCGGCCAGGCCGAGGGAAAACTTGCTGCCGATGGCAACACCGATCGCCACGGCTACCGAAGTGGAGTCGATCGTGCGGGTGCTGGTGCTGCTGAGGCTCAGATCACCGCCCACCGTCACGCTGCCAAACCCCTTCAAGGCCGCGTTGCCGTCACCCTTGAGGGTGTTGGTGGCCACCGCAACGCCCACCGCAGGAGCAAGCGAGAGGGAAGCGTTGTCATTTCCGGCGTAGGACACCGCCAGGGAGCCACTGCCAACATTGGCCTCGATGCTGCCGGTGCTGGTGCTGGTGAGGTTCAGCGCTCCACCGACTGTGAGCGCTCCGGTGGCATCGCTGAGCTCATCCGAGAACCGCACCACGGTGGCGGAGCTGGCCGCAGCCAAGGTGTTGTGCGCCCCGGCGCCCGCCCCCGAGAGGGCGATAGCGACGCCACTGGTATTGCTCTCGCTAACGCCGACCGCCATCGAGGCCGCCGCCACGGTGGTGTCGACCTTGTCAGCGCTGATGCTGCTGAGGTTCAGCGCTCCGGGCAGATCCACGCTGTCGGCCTGCAGCTCGGCGGTCACAGCGCCCTCAAGGGTGTTGTCCACATCGACGGCGCCGATGCTGGCCCCGAAGGAGGTGGCCGACCGGCCGCGGGCGACGGCCAGGGATCCCGCCCCGAGGCGCGCCACCAGTTCGCGGCTGTTGGTGACAGCACCTTGGGCATTGGTTTCGCCGCTGGCGGCCTTGATCGTCGTCTGCGCAGCCTTGTTGGTGCCGCCTTTGACCGTGCCCGCCTTCACCCGCGCCGTGACCGGGGCGGTGATCGTGTTAGTGCTGCCGGCACCGCCGCCGGCTAGGGCCACGCCGCTGGAGCCATCGGCGAAGGAGAGCGCCACGGCGAGGGCGAAGGCCTCGATCTGGGCCAGGGACTGGGCTTCAACGGTCAGATCATCGGCCACATCGAGCACCTGATCGCTGCCGAGCTCCACCGCGGCGTTGACGGCTGCCTCCATGGTGTTGCGGCTGCTGGCGGCGCCTACACCCACCGCCACGGCCGTGCCTCCAGTGCGGGAAACCGTGAGGCTGTCGCCGGTGGCCTGGGTGTTGAGTTGCCGCTCATCCTTGGCCTCGATGGCGAGGGAGCCAAGCTTCAAGGTGCCGGAATCGGCCAGGCGCAGGTTGGCGATCTTCGCCGTCACCGCATCGCTGATGGTGTTCTTGCTGACGGCCAGCCCCAAGGCACCGCCGGCGGCCATGGCCTGACCCTCGGCGGAGCCCAGGTCGACGCTGACGGCAAAGCCACCGGCGAAGCTGGCGATGCTGCCGTCGGCCAGCAAGTAAGGATCAGCTTTTCTGCCCGTGGCCGTGATCGCGGTGGCACCGCTGCTGCTGTATTCGGCGATGTTGTAGATGCCGGCCGTGATGCCGCCTTTGAGCTCATTGAAGGCAAAGCCGCCGGCGAAGCTGGCCCCGATTGACTTAGACCCTGTTCCTGCTGAGACCCAGGTGAGGGCAGCGCCCGCGGCATCGGCGATGATCCGCGATTGAGTCCCTCGCTCAGCCTTGATGGTTGTGCTGGTGGTGCGCACCACCCCGCTATCGGGGGTGCTGGCATCCGGATCACCGATCACGGCCCAGAGGGGGCGATCGATGGTGTTGCCGGTGCCGGCTCCAACAAAGGCGCCACCGAAGCTGGATGAAAGCCTCGATGCGGTGACGCTCAAAGCACCGGCAATCGCATAGGCGCCGATCTGGCTGTTGTCTGTGGCCTTCAGGATCAGATCCTTGGCGGTGATGCTGCTGTTGGGATCGATCTGGGCCGTGATGGCGCCGCTGAGCTCGTTTTAAGAGGAGGCGGCGGCCACCGAGAGGGCGCCGGTGGGGCCGGTTTGCCCTTGAGCAGCGAAAGCCATGGCCACATCCAGACCGCCGGTGACACTGAGCAGCTGTTCATCGGAGGTCGCACGAAGACTGATATCCCGTGTTGGGTTCTGATCAACGGGCTGGATGGTGCTGCCGCTGATCGTGGCGCTGATCGGATTGCTGTAAGTGTTCTGGGCGCCAGCGCCGGAGCCGGCGATCGCATAGCTTCCGAGGTTGCTCTGGGCGGAGCCGCCGGTGCCTGAACCGGCCACCAGCTCCACCACCTTGGTGCTGGAACCCAGGGTGGGTGTGTAGGAGAGGCTGCTGTCCTTCAGCTCCGCTCTGGTGGTGGCGCTGAGGTCGTTGACGGCAACGGAAAAACCGATGGTGACCGGTAAGTTGGGTTTTGTTTGCTGCTGGCCTGGAATGGGTACAGGTTGGAGCGGATTGATGGCCAGGCCCAGGCTCCCGGCGATGGCCGTGGCATCGGCGCCATTGGTGGCCGTGAGTTGGAGGCTGGCGAGGTTGGTGCCCGTGATCTTGCTGACCGTGGATGTGACGGCATTGCCGTCGCTGCCGGGCGGATTGTCGAAGTTGAAGGCCAACGATCCGGGGATCACCACGTTGGTGGCCTTGTTCACTCCGATGGCCAGGCTGATGGCCCCGGAGGTGGCTGCAGCGCCGTCTGTGCTGGCCTTGGCGGTGTAGCTGAGGGCATTGGCGCCGAAGTCGGTATTGCTTAGCGTGTTGCCCACCTGGCGGGACACCTGGTTGACGGTGGCCGCGCCGGCGATGGTGAACTGACCAGAGTCTTCCTGGCGCTTTCCAGCATTAGCAGCAGCCGAACCCGCCGTTGGCTGAGTGGCGCCACCACCGCCGTAGCCGAAGGCGCCGCTCCAGTTCTGCAATTTGGTGCGGTCCGCTGCCGAAGCGCTGATGCGATAGGCCCCAGCAGAGGCATCAACGACAGCGTTGCCGGCATCGATGCTGTTTTCGGCGGTATTTGCCAGTTGCTGGACGTTGACGCTGCCAGCTCCCGCCAATCCAAAAGATGTGATTTGGCCATTCCAATACGACAAACTGTTACTTGTTTGCGCACTGAGATTATCATCCGAAAATTTCACCTTATCACCGCCTACCCCTGCGGATCGCATGAAGGTACCGGCCGCGGATATGGCCGTGATGCTGCCATCATTGGCGGCATCTAGCACGAAGTTATCAAGCTCATCGCTGCTGAGCTGAAGGAGACTGTTCAGGGAATTGCGGGTTTTGCGTCGCAGCTGATTGATGATGAGTGATGTGCTGATTCCCACCGCGGTGCTGTACTGGAGCGCGCCGGCGATATCCACCTTGTCAGCATTGTCGAGCGCCACCAGACTGGCTGACGCCGCTTTGATTGTGGCGCCACGTTCCACGCTGGTGCCCGTATCGTTGCCATCGCCAAAGGTCACCGACACGCTGCCGGTGAGGCCAAAATTCTCAGAGCTGCCCCCGCCCACGGCCAGGCTCACCAGCTGATTGGCGCCTTTTTTATTATCCTCCAAAGCGGCTTGTTTATTGGTGGCGGAAAGCTTGCCAGATAGGCGGATGTTTGCTGATCCCTTGATCTCCAGCTTGGCTGTGTTGGCGATCTGCAGCAACTGCAGGGAAGCGCCGATGCCATTTTTGCCCACATTGCCCCAGCTGAGGAATTCCTGCCATGCAGCTCCCCAACCTTCCTTATCCCGTTTAGATTGACCTGTCTTTTGATTATTCCAGAATCGCTCCCATCCATTTGTGCGAGCTGAATCTTTGCCACCTCCAAGAAATCCGCTGAAGAGACGATCAAGCCCAAAATCCTGGTGCAACATGCCGGCACCCAGCACCAGGCTGTTGTCCACAACACTCGTATGGCTGAGGTTGTTGGCCTTGATGGTGCCCGCGAGGAGGGTGCGGGCCGTGTTGGTCACCTGGCTGTAGTTCACCGAGATGGCCACTGCCAGGCTGGTGCCTGCTTGTTGAGCATCTTTAGGTTTCTTATCTTTATCAAGGTAGGAGGTGCTCTTTCCTTTGTTTTTGATTGTCGCAAAGGAATTAAAGCCATTCTGCATCAATGTGCCACTGACGTTCGAGATAGCCCCGACGGCATTGGAAGGATTACTGAAAAACTTTCCAATCTTTTCGCGGCTACCGAAGGTGTCAAAAAATAGGCTGGGATAGTCGATTGTGTTGGTGATCTTGACATTCGGCAAAGCGTTTCCTTCAGCTGCCTGAATGGTTCCTTTGAGGTCAGACTCGGCCGTATTGTCGACCGTATTCACAGCCACGCCGACAGAAAGAACGCCCCTGGTGTTGTTGTCCAAGTCGGTGCTGGCTTCCGACCAGGTGTTCAGCAATGTCTTGGTCTTATTGCTAATTGCAATTTGCCCAGATGATGTGAGGATCGCGCCAGTGCCGAGAGTAACTTTTGCAGTGTGCGTGACAATGTTGACAGCAACAGAACCAGAAACTGAACCGGTGTCGTCAACCTCGCCCTTTTTACTGTCAAAGCCTCCTCCTTTCTTAATCGCATCCTTGAACTTCGTGCCTAGAAAAGCCCCACCTCTATTTCCCGAAAAGCCTTTGGCCTGGTTCAGGCCCAGCCACGGATTACTTGCATAGTCGCGGAGCTTGGGATTGCTCCCTGTTCCACCGGACGACTTGGCCTTGTCCTTGGCGTCGATGGACGTCGTCAAGGTAATGCCAGGAATGCTGGTGTTGCTGTCCTGGAGGCTGGTGCTGCTGGCTGAATCGCTGACTTTCTGCAGCTGGGTGCCGGCCGTGATCTGCTGGCCGCGCAGGGCATAGGGCTGGGACGTGTTGTATTGCAGCGAATCGATCGCCACCTGGTAAAGATCGTTGCCGAGGGCATGCAGCTGAAACTGCTCACCTGGGGTAAGGCCCTGGATCGCCACTGCCCCCTGGCTCTGGCTCACGCGCACCTGGAAGTAGGCCGGATCGGGCGATGCGGCGGCTGCACTGAGCACGAGCGGCTGCTTGCCCGCTGCATCGCTGAACAGCTCTACGCCGGTGGGGTTGCCGGCGCTGTCGCTCAGCTGCCGCAGGTAGAGGGAGGTGCCGTTGGCGATGCCGGCGAGGCTTGCGGGCAGCGGGCTGGTGTTGGTGGGGGTGAGGTCGGCAGGGGCGGTGGGACTGATCGGCAGGGGGATGCCGGTGAGGAAGGTGGCGGCCACCAGGGCGCCATCGGCCAGGGAGGCGGGCAGCTGCACCGCGTTCCAGCGGTTGCTGCCGGCGACAACCCCTTCGGCGAAGCCTGAAGCCAACGCGGGCACCGTGACCGTGCTGCTGTAGTTGGGATCGCTGTAGTAGGTGAAAATCTGGCCGTTGAAGGCATTCAGCCCGCTCAGGTGCAGGGTGTTGTTCAGCGCATCCACCGTGCCGGCGGCGGTGGGATCGAAGCTCAACAGCGGCATGCCCACCTCCACGGTCACCGCCGCTTGGCAGATCGCGGCGATGGCGCTGTCCTGCAGGGTCCAGCCGCCGCTCGACACCCCCAGCAACTGCAGCCGCGGCTGGTTGTTGGCATCGAGCGTGCGGGCGATGCTGGCGCTGGGCCCATAGGTGGGCAGCCAGTCGCTGGAGGCTTTGGCGGGCAGCAGGGCGCGCAGCTGGCTGGCACTGCTGATCGGCAGATCGCTGCTGCCGGCATAGGTCCAGTAGGCCCCGCTCACCCCGGAGGCATCGCCGGTTTCCACATAGAGCGTCTGGCGCGGTTTGAGCGTGGCGGCGCTGGTGGTGGTGCTGGCGTTGGTGTAGAGCTGGTCGCTGCTGGTGAGCACCAGATCCGCCCCCAGGAAGCGGCCATCACCGCTCTGGAACAGGCCCTGTTTCAGGGCCGCCAGCTGGTTCGTCACCAGGCTGTCCGGTGGGGCGCCGGTGGCATTGCCGTCGATGGCGCTCACCTGGAACACCGGACCCAGCCAATTCGGGGCGATGACGGCCTCGACCGTGTCCGCCAGGCCCAGCTGGGGATCGGTGCTGGTATCGAGCACATTTTCACGCGTGGTGGTCAGCCGCACCTGGCCGCCGCTCGGCTCCCCCGTGCTCCCCGTCACCGAGGCACGGGAGATTTGGAAGCCTTCGCCTGGCACCTGGGCCGTGAGCTGCAAGGTGGCGGTGCTGCCTGGATCGAAGGCCACCGTGAGGTAGCCGGTGCTGGCGGTGGCGAAGGGCTGGCTCTGCAGGAACAACGCCAAAGCCCGGGCGATCTCCTGGGTGTCGCCGTTCACCGTGGTGTATGTGAATGTCGCGCTGTCGCGGCCATCGGTACGGGCCACCTCCAGCTGGATCTGATCGCCGGCCTGGAAGGTGCCCTGCAGCTGCAGCTGGCTGATCTGGGCCACGCTGGCATTGCTGGCACTGGGCAGAACACTGAAGGGCACCCCGGCCACCAGGCCCTGAAGCAGCAGGGTGTTGGGCGAGGCGGGGTCGATGCGGGCCTGGAGGAAGGCACCAACACCGCTGCCGATGGCCTGGCTGGCATTGAGCCCAGCCACCAGCTGCTGCACCGCCTGCTGCTGGATCTGGGCCTGGTCGCCGCTGAGGCCCGCGAAGGTGAGCGTGAACACCTGGGCATCGCTGCCGCCGGCGCTGTTGAGCAGTCCGAGGTTGATGGTGTCGCCATTGCCGTAGGTGCCCAGCAGTTGCAGGGCTGTGGTCTGGGCCACGGGGCTGATCAACGCCGGGCTGATGGCGGAATCGGGCGTGAGGGTGAGGGCAGCGGTGCCGCCCAGTTCGCCGCTGAGCAGATGCACCCCGCCGGCCCCCAGGGCTGAGAACAGAATCCAGTTGTTGGCTACCACGTCGTCGGGATTGGCGGCCAGGGCCAGGCGGCCACGCCCCTGGGCATCGATGCCGCGCTTGATCAGGTAGTAGGCAATGCCCGACACCACGCCATCGATCGGGAAGCTGTCCTGCTTGGAGGTGGCATCGGCCTGCACCGTGTAGGTGACCACCTGGCCTTGTGAAAAGCGGTTGTAGAGATCAATCTGGTCGGCAGCCACCAGGATTTCGGAATTCGCCACATCCACCGCATCGCTGGAGCCGCCGTTGAACTGCAGGCTGCCGGAGGCATAGAGGAGATGCTGAGTGCCGGTGGCGCCGGCGCCGCTGATCGCTTCAGGCTGATCAGCTGCGAGCACATAGTTCGCGGATCCGGGCCTGTTGGGATCAGCTAAAATTGCTGTGATTTGTAGCGGCTGGTTGTCCTGCAGAAACGACTGCAGATTCCAGCCCTCAAGTGCATTGAAGGGGAAATTGGTATAGGTCGTGATGGTTTGCGGCTGGTCCGCCAGGTATTGATAGGCCTGGCCATCACTCCAGCGCACCACATCACCATCCACGAAGCGGAACCCCGGCTGGTCAGTGGTCAGATCGATCAGCTGGGAGCTGCCATCTGGCAGGTTGTCGATCCTGGCTACCGCCGTACCGTTGGCGGTTTTGAGAACCGAGGTACCTGCAAGGGTTGGTTCCGCGATGTAGGTGTAACCGGGGGCCAAACCCACCGCCTTCACCGTATCGCCCACTTGCAGATCGGGGTTGGCGCCAAAACTCCAGGCCGGGGCCTGGGCAAAGCGCGAATCGGAGATGGGGTTGATGGCGGCAAGATCAACTGAGCTGCCGCTACTGCCAAGGAACGTATAGAGATCGTTGCCGTTTGCGGCAAACCGAATCACCTGTCCATTGTCGAGAGTGATGCTTGGTCCTACGGCCTGCCCGCTGGCATTGGTGACACTGCCATCGCTGGCTACGCTGTAGGCCTGGCTGGGGATGTAATCAACGCTTGGCAGAGCCAGGGAGGGAGAAGCGAATTGTCCCGTGCTGAGATCGACGTCAGTGGTGAGCTTGCCGTCAATGGTGATAGTGGCCCAGGCGTTGTCCTGATTTGCCGCGCTCATCAAGGCGAAAGCGCCATCCACGTAGATGCTGGTTTTGGCGCTGGCCGAGCCACTGGGCTTGCTGGTGGCCGCCATCGTGATGTTGCCGCCTGCGCTGATGGACGACGTGCTGTCGATCTCCACCGTGCTCCCGGTGGTGCCATAGGTCACCCCGACGGCGATGCCGCTCTTGCTGCCGGAGGGCTTGGTGACTTCAAAGAGGCTTTTATCGGAGACAGGCTGCGGTGCTGTGTTGCTGGCAACCTGGGCTGAAGCGCTAAGTTTATTGCTGGATGTATTGGTGACTGTCACGTCGCCGCTGGCGTCGATTGCGGAGCCGCTGAGCGAGATGTTGGTCGTCGCCGAGCCCACGACGACGGAGGCGGCCACATCAAGCTTCAGCCCCAACTTGTTCAGGCCTGCGCTAATCAGAGTCGTGGAGTTAAGAACGAAAGACTGACTAGAGAGATTCAGACTTGAGTCTCCCGTAACCGAAACATCAGCGGCATGGACCTTGGCATTGGTGAACGCGATATTGTTATCGATCGAGCCAACCTTGACACTGACAGGAAGAATCGTATTCTGGAGACCATAGAGCCCGGTGTTCAATACTTTGTCGATCAAATAAGAATCAACAAGCGCGTTCAGATCGGGATGCTTCTTCGAATCGAAAGCTTCGAGCCATGGATCAACCTTAATGCTTTGGCTAATCGTAAGATTTCGAGTGGTGAGCGTAAGTCCTAAGTCTTGCGTGCCCAAGTTGATTGAGCCGCTTGGCTGGGGGAACCAAAAAATCAACGGGGGATCTTTGCTGTCGTAAAGGCTCTCGATCACAACGTCTCCGCCAAAAGTATTGACATCGCCCGTTAGATCGATGGTCGGATCGCCACCATCTGCATGCAGGAATATGTTGTAAGCCTCAGGCAGCTGTGCTGTTTGGGGATCATCAAGGTTGATGTTGTTGATCCCATAGCTCTTGCCGCTCACCTCAATGCTCTTGAGGTTGCTGACGCTCAGGGTCTCGCTGATGGCGCCGCTGAGGACGACGGACCCAATGTTGGCCGCCCCCAGATCGCCGCTAATGCTGAAGCTGCCACTGGCGTCGCTGATGCTGAGCAGGCCGTCAATGGCGTTAAAGCTGGCGGAGCCACCCAGTTCACCTGTCCAGTCGAGACCAGTGAGCAGGTCCTGGTAGCCGGGGGCGATCAATCCGACGCTGTCCTCCAGGGTCCAGTCACTGCGACCCGAGAGCGCATCAGCAAAGGTGTTGTCGCTGGAGGCGGCCACTTCGGCGCCGGTGAGCTCCGCCAGCCGACGCACCAGACGTTCGCCGGACGTGCTGGCGGCTAGATCACAGCCATAGAGCAGCAGATCACCCTGCTCGCTCAGCAGGGATCCGAGCTGGGCCAGGGGCTGGCGGTAGTGGCCAACGTTGCGGCTCGAAAGGGTGGTGGCTCCGATGCTGAGACTGTCGTCAACTCCATGGTTGAGCAGCTGCAGGCGGTCGAACGACCCTTGGCCATAGCGCCCCAGCAGGCGCCCGGCCAGATCCGTCAGCCGCTCATCCGGCGAGACCCGCACCAGCGTGGCGCCGGCCCGCTCCAGCCGCTCGGCCAGATCCGCCGTTTGGGCATCGCTGCTGGTGACCAGATACAGCTCGCGACTGACCACAGAAGCCGCTGCCTGTGGGGATGCTGACTCTGCGCCGATGACCACAGGCGGAGGCAGGAGGCCGCCCCAGTCCAGCGCCAGCCCCGAGGGCACACCGTGCGTCCATAGCCCTGTTGATCCCAGCAGATCGGGGAAGGGCGAGCCAGCTGACGCTTGAGTGAAGGTCAGTTCTGCCGAACGGAGTGCGCTCTGTTCATCCATGACGGGTTAAAATCAACTTGGTAAGATTTGCAAATTCAAATGTCGTCTGCCGCTATACCTGGCATCTGACCGGAAGAATTTTGCCTAATAAATGCTTCCTTGACGCAAGAGAAGCTGGCGAACTTGGGAGGTGTTGTACATCACACTTCCACGTTGTGCCAAGCACATAGCCCCTCTGCTAGCTCTCGCCACCAAACGCATCGTTCCGTGAATGTTGGGGGCAAATCTCCTCAAGCTTAGCCTTGCTGTCGATTCTCGTGAGAGATAGCGGGAATGCGCAAAAGCATAGTGCTGTGGTCCTGGCGCAAAAGCGTTTCTGCACCGACATCCCCTTTGCGCAAGGGCTGATCGACGAGGACCATGGTGATGCGCTCAGCTGGATCCACGGCGGGCGCTGGTGCCAAACTGCTGGGACTTCCGAGCCGGGCAGCAGCACTAGCAATGGAATCAGGGTCTGCCGCCCAGCACCTTGCCACACCAGAGCCTCGGGCCGACCAGGAAGCGCGGGAGCAACGGGTACGGAAACTCTTCCGTAAGTATAAGTTGCTGGTTTGCAATCCCTCGCCCGGCTATACGGCGATCCTGAAAAACTACTTGCGCAAGCTTGCAGACGGCTCCAGCCCCATGCTGCTTGGGGTTTGCGCCACAGCGGCCGAGGCGCTGACGCTGCTTCCCGCCGCCGCCGAAGGTGTCCTGCTGTTCACCACCAGCCAGCTACGGGAAGGCTCCTGTGTGCCGCTGATCAAGACGCTGCTGGCTCAAAGCGTCCCGCCCCATCTGCTGGTGGTGCAAGTGGTGGATGCCCCCGCCCTACCGCTCGCCAGCCTGCTGCCCTGCCCCGAGGTGAACCTGATCTGGGAAGAGAACATCGGGCAGGGGATTTTAGAAAGCGCCCTCGAGCACATGGTGCGGGGCGAGCGGTTTGTCGATCCGGCCTGCCGCCAGTCCATTGAAGCGGCCGTTGCCGCCGTAGAGGCACTCACGAA
This sequence comes from Cyanobacteriota bacterium, assembly GCA_026389285.1. GTDB lineage: Bacteria > Cyanobacteriota > Cyanobacteriia > PCC-6307 > Cyanobiaceae > Cyanobium. Next base: position 11,112 of record JAPLID010000112.1, on the reverse strand, counting down.
TCGGGAGCTGGAGGTGCTGGCGCTCGTGGCGGCAGGACTGACCAACCGTCAGATCGCCGCACGGCTCGTGGTTGCCGAGGTCACGGCCCGCGACCACGTGCAACGGATCCTGCGCAAGCTGGCGGTGAGCGACCGCACGGCTGCGGCCGTGGTCGGGCTGCGGCTGGGGCTACTGAGCTGAAGGCTGCAGGTGAGCTTGCAAAACACTGCATCTGCAGTGTTCCCAGATCAGGGGCATGACAGGGAGGATTTCTGCAGACCGATTACAGGCAATCGCTTCCCTGAACTCTTCTGCCAATCTCAATTATGACTGTTCAAAACTTCTGGCTTGATCAACTTTTGATGGCATCGGTTTCATCGACGAGCAGCTTTTGGGGTGGGTTAAGCGGCAGCTTCTCGATTACCAACAGTGGCTCGCAAGCGATCCAGGGTTGGTCATTCCAATTCGTGTCCAAATACAACCATTTTGACTTCTACAACGCCGACGAAAGTGCCGTTGCCAACAACGATGGCACCTACACGATCACGGTACGGGCAGCGGCAGCTGCGGCGCCGCTGGGCGCCGGGGCCAGCCTGGCCCTGGGGTTCACCGTCACCAGCGACAACGATCAGGACGTGACGCTGGCGGAGACCGTGCTGATCGCCGGAGGCGCCGCCAACACCGCCAGCACGGGCACTAGCACCGCTGGCGCGGGTTTCGATACGGGCACGCCATCGGGTACGACAACGGGCTCCACAGGGGGCACGACGACGGGCGGCAGTCAGGGCAGCACAACCACTGCCACTAGCGGGGGTCTGGCCGTTCAGATCAAGCTCGGCAGCAGCTGGACCGGGGCCTACGAAGGCACGATCACGGTGCTGAACGGCGGCAGCGGCTCGGCGCCAGCCGGCTGGAGTGTGAGCTTCACCAGCCGCCACGCCCTGGGCAGCATCAGTGATTTCAGCGTGCAGCAACAAGCGCTGGCGGATGGCAGCTATCGGGTGACCCTCTCGGCCCCCGCTTGGGCGGCCGCCCAGCCCCTGGCCGCTGGCGCCAGCCTGAGCTCCTACTTCCAAGCCAGCGCCAACCTGAGCGGCCAAACGGTGAGCGATCTGTTCCAGTTCAGCACTCCCCCTAGCGGCGCAGGAGGCAGCGCCGCTGGCGGAAGCACCGCTGGAAGCAGCACAGCCAGTGGAACTGCAACCAGCGGTTCTGGATTGGGAACGAGTAGCACTGGCAGCACTGATCCAGGCAGCACCGGCACGGGCTCTTCCGGCACGGGCACAGGCACTACTGACACGGGCTCAAGCGGGAGTGGCACAACTGCGTCGCTCACCACCGCCACGATCACGGCCGTGGCCGACAACGTGGGCCTGGTTCAAGGCAACCTGGCCCCGGCTGCCATCAGCGACGACAGCACACCCACCATTTCGGGCAGCCTCTCCGCTGCCCTCAGCACCGGCGAAAGCCTGCGCATCTTCAACGGCTCCACCCTGCTGGGCAACGCCAGCGTCAACAACACGGCCAAAACCTGGACGTTCACTCCAACCGCCCTGGTCAATAACGGCAGTTACAGCATCAGCGCCCGCGTTGCCGATGCCGCCGGCAATCTCGGCAGCCCATCGGCCAGCTTCGCCTTCAGCGTTGACACCAACCCGGCGCCCAGCACCCCCGGTAGCGGGGTCAGCGGCAGCGGTGGCAGCGGTGGCAGCGGCAACGCCACAAAGCGCGTCGTGGGCTACTTCGAAGAGTGGGGCATCTACGGGCGTGATTTCAACGTAGCCGATGTCAAAGCAGGTCAACTCACTAATCTCAATTACAGCTTCTTTGGCATCACCCCTACCCAGGCAGATCGCCCTTACATGGCGGCTGAATTGAATGTGCTGCCAGGCGACTGGGTGCAACCTGGATACCAAGGTTTGAACAGCAACAGGGCCGGAGGGCTGGGCATCCACGACCCCTGGGCGGCCTACGAAAAAACCTTCACCCAGGCCGATCTACTGGTGAGCCGCCGATTTGAGACATCGGAATGGCAAGAGATCGGCGATGGGCGGCGCCAACGCTATCTGACTGGCGGTGATTTCAATGTCAGTGCCAACGCCGACGGCTCCTGGCTGGTGATGGCTAAACCCGACAGCTGGCAGGATTCCCAGGGGGGGTTGCAGCGTAGCTTCAGCAAATCCGATTGGGATGGCCTCAGCGTCCAGCGCCAGGCCTATCTCGTCGATCACAGTAGCCTGTTCAGCTGGACCGACCAGTGGCAGGGCACCTTCAACCCAAGCGGCAGCAGCACGGCGGCGCGAATAGCGGCCGTCGCTGCCCACTTCAACGCAGGCAGCGGTCGGAGCTTGACCCTACGCACCGATGGCGATTTATATAGCGATGATTCCGCCTGGGTGGGTGACAACAAGGCCGCCTGGCAGAAACTCTATGCCGGCAATCTCAACCAGTTGCGGCTGCTAAAGGAGCTGAATCCCGAGCTGAACATCGGCTTCGCGATCGGTGGCTGGACATTGGCGGGAAATTTCAGCACGAATCTGGATGATGCGGCAGGCCGCGAGATCTTCACCGAATCGATTATCGATCATCTGGAGTACTACGATTTCTTCAACTCGGTTGACTTCGACTGGGAATATCCTGGCGGTGGCGGCCTGGCCAGCAATGCCGTGAGCGACCAGGATGGCAACAATCTGAAGCTCACCCTGGAGCTCCTGGATCAGAAGTTGACAGCCCTGCAAGGACGCACTGGCCAGGCCGTTGAGATCTCGATCGCCACTGCCGGCGGCGCCGACAAACTGGCCAATCTCAACCTCAAAGGAATCGATCCCTTTGTGGACTTCTACAACGTGATGGCCTACGACTTCCATGGAGGCTGGGAATCAAAAACAGGCCATCAGGCAGCGATGACAGGAGACCCAGGCGGCTATGACGTGGTAACGGCAATCGATCAATTTCGTGATGCAGGAATCGCGCTGGATAAGGTTGTGCTGGGGGCGCCGGCCTACACCCGCGCCTGGGGTGGTGTGACTGCAGGTAGTAGTGTCGGCTATCAACAAGCCGGCAACGCAAGCTTGGCTCCAGGTTCTTATGAAAAGGGAAACTGCAATCAAAAAGACATGATTACGGGCATCCTTAATGATAGCTTTTCGCTGGTTTGGGATGACACCAATAAAGCCGCCTTTGCCTACAATTCAACCAGTCAGATCTGGAGCTCGATCGAAACCACAGCCACGATTGCCGGCAAGGCCGCCTACGTGGAAACGGCCGGCCTCGGGGGGATGATGTTCTGGGCCCTCTCCAACGACAGCTCCGGCCAGCAAAGCCTGATCGCGGCCGCCCACGACCTGCTCAGCGGCGCCGCAACTTATGACCAAGTGGCCGCCCGCGCCCCCGGCTTCGACCAGGTGCTCGGCGGCGACGGCCGCTTCACCCTGGCCGACTTCACCAGCCTGGCCTGACGCCCAGCACTGAACTGAGGTGGGTACCTTTTACCGGATCGTTGTGGCCCCTGACATCGTTACCCCGGGCGGGGGGAACAATGTTCAGTCTCAATGTAGACTTCCTGGGGGGGGGGTTGCCTCCAAGCTGGCTATGGGGCCTTGCATGGCAGTACCTCCATAGGAAGCGCCCCAGGCTGATCTCGGCCTCCTAGCCATCGCTGCAGGCACGCAGATAGACCCCCTCATATTTGAGCGTTCGCCACAATCTTTCCACCAAGATGTTGTCATAGCAGCGCTTTCCCCAGGCCAGCTGCTATCAATCGCCTCAGCCTGCCCACGAATATGGATGAGGTGAGCTGACAGCCTTGATCGGAGTGGAAGATCTGTCGCTTGTGGCCATCTTTCAACGCCAATTCCAGAGTCTCCAGGCAGAACTCTGTGCCAAGTCTGTTGGAGAGTTTTCAACTGAGTATGTGACTGGAGAAGAGATAAACTGCCGTGGCCGTGCTGAGATCCACCAGCGGCACGATCATTCCTTCTGGATCGAGGGCTACTACAACGGCGAGCGACGCCAATCAACGATCAGCTACCTCAGCCCGGTCGTCTAGGAACAGAAGTTCGTCACTACTCCTAAACTCACGCCTGCGTACTCCTGATCACTGTCCATGGACCCGGGGGACCTCCACTCCGTCCTTCCCAGGCCATGGAGCTGGTGGCTGGCTTGTTGCAGCAGTCCTTTGTGGTACTTACTGGTCGAGCCTGGCCCAGCCCACTGGGACATCCTGTGCCGACTGATCGCAGAGGTGGGTGTGGCCGCCAACCTCACCAGCGACGCTTACCTGGCTGCGCTGGCCAGCGAGCACAGATATTCACTTTGTTCGGCCGACAGCGATTTCCGACGTTTCCCCGGCCTGCGCTGGATCAAGCCGCTGGCCTGAGCCTTTGTGGCGCCAGGCTTCTTACATCCCCGTGATGCAGTAACCCGCATCCACATAGATCACCTGGCCGGTGATGCCGCTCGCCAACGGGCTGGCCAGGAAGGCGGCGGTGGCGCCGACTTCCTGCTGGGTGACGGTGCGCCGCAGGGGGGCTTTTGCTTCGACGTTGTGGATCATGTCGAGGATGCCGCCGATGGCAGAGCTGGCCAGGGTGCGGATCGGGCCGGCGCTGATGGCGTTGACGCGCACGTTCTTGTCCGGGCCCAGCTCGGCGGCCAGATAGCGCACCGAGGCCTCCAGGGCCGCCTTGGCGACGCCCATGACGTTGTAGTTAGGGATGGCTCGCTCGGCGCCCAGATAGCTGAGGGTGATGACGCTGCCGCCTGGGTTGAACAGGGGCTTGGCGTAGCGGCACAGGGGCGCCAGGGAGTAGGCGCCCACCTCCAGCGCCCGGCCGAAGCCCGCGGGGCTGATAGCGGAATAGTCGCCGATCAGCTCCTCCTTGCCGGCGAAGGCCAGGCAGTGCACCAGCACATCGATCGAGCCCCATTGCTCGGCCACCCGGGCGAACACCGCCTCGATCTGGGCCGGATCCTGCACGTTGAGCGGTTCGAACAGGCTGGGGGCCAGCGGGGCGGTGAGATCGCGCACCTTGCCCTCGAAGCGGCCCTTCTCATCGGGCAGGTAGGTGACCCCCAGCTCACAGCCGGCCGCATGCAGCTGCTGGGCGATGCCCCAGGCGATCGACTTGTTGTTGGCGATGCCGGTGACGAGGGCCTTCTTGCCGCGCAGGTCGAGGAGCATGGGGAGGGACGCCGGCGCCGGCGCCAGGGAGCGGTGGGAGGGATTCTCCCGCAGCGTGGTGCTATGCCTTCCCAGCTCATCCTGGGGCTCCCATTCGGTCACCGCCAGCTGCGCGGCATGCGCAGGAGTGGCGGCCGGGTTGAGCAGGATGGCAGCAGGCTGTGCCGATGACACAAAGCATGGATCCGGCACAGGCTTCCCCCTGCCGCGGTGGCCGGCGCGAGGCCGAGCGGCGCCTGGCGGCGATCGATCCCGCCCGTTATGGCGCCACCCGCAACCACCTCGAGGGTGCCGTGACCCGTCTGTCGCCCTACATCCGCCATGGGGTGCTGACCCTGGCGGAGGTGCGTGACGCCGTGTTCGCAAGATTGGAGGCGTTCGGTGAGGGGTCGGTGCAGGGAGAGCTGCTTGCCGGCTCCGCTGCCAGCACCGTTACCGGTCCCGTCGCCGGCCCTCGCTGGAGCCCGGCCCAGCGGCGCCTGGGCGAGAAGCTGATCAATGAGCTGGGTTGGCGCGATTACTGGCAGCGGCTCTGGCGCCTCTGGGGGGACGGCATCTGGGACGACCGCGAACCGCTGAAGACCGGCCATCCGCCCCAGTCCTATGCCCAGGAACTGCCGACCGATCTTGCATCCGCCTCGACCGGCCTGGCCTGCATCGATGGCTTCGCGACGGAGCTGATGGGCACGGGCTGGCTGCATAACCACGCCCGGATGTGGCTGGCGGCCTATGTGGTGCACTGGCGCCGGGTGCGCTGGCAGGCCGGGGCCGGCTGGTTCCTGCGCCACCTGCTTGACGGCGATCCGGCCAGTAACAACCTCAGTTGGCAGTGGGTGGCCAGCAGCTTCAGCCACAAGCCCTACGTCTTCAACCGCGCCAATCTGGAGCGCTTCAGCGGCGGCCGTTTCTGTGCCGGCTGCCCGGCTGCGTCGCGGGGCGGGGCCGATCAGTCGGGCGGGTGCCCGTTCGAGGCCAGCTATGAGGCGCTGCAGGCGCGCCTGTTCCGGCCGCTCTCAGGAGCCACGGTCGCAGCAGATCCAGTCTCCGCAGCCACCACCGCTGCAGACACGGTCAGCGAAGCCACAGTCGTCCCAGTCACCGTCCCAGCCACCCTCGCGGCAGCCACCGATCAGGCCCGCCTGGAATGGGAGGCGACGGCGGCTGGCCCAGCGGCGGGAGTGATGCGAAAGCCGCTGGTCTGGGTGCACGGCGAGGCCATGGGACCGGCTAATCCGGCCCTGCGGGCCCATCCCGCTGCCCCGGCTGTGTTCGTGTTCGACAGCGAGCTGATCGCCGGCGGCACCGCCACCACCACGGGCGGCCACCTGAACGGCGGCGCCACACCCCAGCCCCTGGCGCCCGGGCGGCTGCGCTTCCTGCGCGAGTGCCTGGCGGAACTGCCCGTGAGCGTGCGGGAGGGAGACGTGGCGGCCGAGCTGCTGGCGGCGGCGGCCGCCACCGGGGCCGATGGCCTCGTCACCAGCCGGGCGACGGATCCCCGCTTCGCCCTGATCGCGGCGCGCCTGGCGCAGGTCCTGCCGCTACGGATCCTGGAGCCGGAGCCGTTCGTGGTGCTGCCCGATCAGGGGCCCGGAGCCCCGGATCTGCGGCGCTTCTCGCGCTACTGGCGCCAGGCGGAGCCGCTGGTGTGGGGGTGAACCCAGGCCCGCATGGCTTCAGGGCCCTGGCGGTACCGGCGGCGGCTCCTCGTTCTCAAAATCCTCCGGCGCGATCGGCTGGCCCAGCAGCCGCTTCTCGGCCCGCAGCACCGCCTTGGGATTGCTGAGCAGGTTGCGCCCTTCGACCATGGGGTAAGGAGCGGGCCGGTAGTCCTCCGCCCGGCGCGGCGGCTCCAGCCAGACGAAGCGGCTCCCGGGAGCGCGCTGGCGGCAGAGGGCGGCGAACTGGCGCCGCAGCTGCCAGCGCACAGGCCCCAGGGCCATGGCGTCATAGAACTCCTGCCGAGATGCCCGCCCGGTGCTGCTGGGCCTGGGGCCGTTCCCCGCCCGCAGCCGGGCCGCATCCGGATTCCAGCGGGGGCTGCAGCGGCCGGGCTCGCTGGTGTCGGTGTCGAGCCAGAGATGCAGACCCGCCCCACCGGGCCGGTTGACCACCGCCAGTCCGTCATTGGGCTGGTGGCGGTGCAGCGGATAAACCCAGCCGCTGGCCCGCTGCGCCGCCGGTACACAGCCCGCCAGGCTCAGCAGGGCTGCGGCCAGCGTCAACCGTCCGAGCAGTCGGGCGGCGCCGGTGCGGCGGCCTCCGGCCTCGGGGAGCTGATTCAGAGGAGGCTGGTGTTGGTGCAAGGGGCGGATCGGCTCGTGGCCGTTGCCATGATCGGCCTTCAACCCCTCATTGGCGTCCTCCGGGCCGCTTGGATCCGATGGTGCTGACCGCTTCGACCATGCTTCCCATCGGCACGGAGTTGCCGCTGGAGTTGATCGAACGCCATCGGGGGGAGGGGGTGGGCGCGCCCTTTGAGCCCGCAGCTCTGGCTTCCCGGCCTGTGTTGGTGCTGTTCCTCTGTCCCCATTGCCCGTTTGTGAAGCACGTCGAGCTGGAGCTCAGCCGGCTGCAGACCGATCTTGCCGGCCAGGTTGCCCTGCTCGGCTTCTGCAGCAACAGCCCCCTCACCCATCCCCAGGACGGCTTGGAGGGCATGCGGGCCCAGGTGGCCTCCCGGGGCTGGACCTTCCCCTATCTGCTCGATCCCGACCAGGCCATCGCCAAGGCCTTCCGGGCGGCCTGCACCCCCGATCCCTTCCTGTTCGATGCCGGCCATCGGCTCGTCTATCGGGGTCAGCTCGATGACAGCCGCCCCGGCAATCAGCTGCCGCTCAATGGCCAGGACCTGCGCGCCGCCGTGGCCGCCGTGCTGGCCGGGGAGCCGGTGCCCGTGGAGCAGAAGCCCTCGATCGGCTGCAACATCAAATGGCATCCGGGTCAGGAGCCGCCACGGTTGGGGTGAATGGTTGGGGTGATTGGCTGGGGTGAATGGCTGGGGTGATTGGTTGGCATGAGGGGCTGGGGTGAGCTCCTGGGATGGGTGCCGGGGATGGAGCGACCTGCTGGTGCCACTGCTCAGCCGGCGCCACTGACCAGCCTGAGCCACTGTTCAGCCTGCGCGTTCTCAAATCCTGACCCCGGATTAAGGTGGCCGCCATGCAAGTGCCCCCCTTCAGCCTCGGAGAACAGCTGCGGCAGCTCGGTGATGCCCTCGATGGGGCCGTCCTCGAGGTCCTGAGGAGCGGCCAATACATCGGCGGCGCCACGATTAGTCGCTTCGAGCAGGAGTTCGCCGCCAGCTGCGCGGTCCCCCATGCGATCGGCTGCAACAGCGGCACCGACGCCCTGATCCTGGCCCTGCGCGGCCTGGGTATCGGCCCCGGCGATGAGGTGATCACCTCGTCGTTCAGCTTCTTCGCCACCGCTGAGGCGATCAGCGCCGTGGGTGCCAAGCCGGTGTTCGTGGATGTGGAGGAGGACACCTATCTGATCGCGCTGGACCGGATCGAGGCGGCGATCACCCCCGCCACGCGGGCGCTGCTGCCGGTGCATCTGTTCGGCCGGCCGGTGGACATGGAGCGGCTCTGCGCCATCGCCGCCGCCCATGGGCTCCTGGTGATCGAGGACTGCGCCCAGGCCACTGGCGCCCACTGGGCCGGAAAGCCGGTGGGCAGTTGGGGCGATGCGGGTTGCTTCAGCTTCTTTCCCACCAAGAACCTCGGCGCCGCCGGTGACGGTGGCGCGATCACCTGCCGCGATCCCGAGCTGGCCCAGCGGGTGCGGGAGCTGGCGGTGCACGGGATGCCGCGCCGCTATCTACACACCGAGCTGGGCTACAACAGCCGCCTCGATGCGCTGCAGGCGGCGGTGCTCAATGTCAAGCTGCCCCACCTGCGGGCCTGGGTGGAGCAGCGCCGGGCGATCGCCGAGCGCTACCAGCGCGAACTCGCCGACCTGGGCGGTGTTTGTCTGCCCGCCAAGGGGGACGAGGGCCACAGCTGGAACCAGCTTGTGGTGAGAGTGCCCCTCTGCCCGGCTCGCTCGCCCGCCTGCGCCGGCAGTTGCACCCCTTCCGCCGACAGCGCCAGCTTCGGCCTGCCGGAGGCCTGCTGCCGCGACTGGCTCAAGCAGCAGCTACAGGAGCTAGGCGTCAGCACGATCATCTATTACCCGATCCCGATCCATCGCCAGCCCGCCTACGCGGAGCTTGGCTACGGCCCCGGCAGCCTGCCCGTCACCGAGCGGCCCTGCAGCGAGGCGCTGAGCCTGCCGACCTTCCTGGAACTCTCCAGCGAGCCGC
>JAPLID010000112.1:0-1621 GCA_026389285.1 Cyanobacteriota bacterium | reverse complement strand
GTGATCCGGGTGTTGCGGCAGCTGGTGAGCGCTCCGGCGGGTGTCGCCGCCTGAGCGTCCGGGCCTGCAACGCGAGCGCAGACATCAAGCAGCGCAACTGCAGCCAGGCAGGCCCAGCTCAGGCCACGGTTCAGTCCGAGTTCAGCCCAGCCCCCAGGCGCAGGTCGAGCCCATTCCCTCAGCCCCGGGGGAGGGTGGCGTAGAGCGCCTTGAAGCGCGCCTGCTGCTCCTTGTGCAACACGATCAGCTCGGGGTAGCCGCGCCGCTCCAAGGGGGCGATCTCGCCGCTGATCAGATCGCTGGTGGCTACGTGGCGCAGTTCCGGCAGCCAGTGGCGGATGTAGCTGGCTTCGGGATCGAACTTGCCGGCCTGGGTGGCGGGATTGAAGATGCGCAGCGGCTTGGGATCCATGCCGCTGCTGGCGCTCCACTGCCAACCGCCGTTGTTGGCGGCCAGGTCGCCATCGACCAGATGGGCCATGAAGTGGCTTTCGCCCAGGCGCCAATCGCAGATCAAATCCTTCACCAGATAGGAGGCGACGATCATGCGGCAGCGGTTGTGCATCCAGCCGCTGGCACTCAGTTGGCGCATGGCGGCATCGATGATCGGCATGCCGGTAAGGCCCTCCTGCCAGGCCTGCAGTCGCTTGGGGTCGTTCTGCCAGGGGAAGTGGCGCCATTGGGGCCGGTAGGGGCCGTCGGCCAGTTCAGGGAAATGGAGCAGGGCCTGCTGGTAGAACTCGCGCCAGGCCAGCTCCTGCTCCCAGACGGTGATCGAGGCCAGGGCTTCGTCGCTGCGGGCCAGCTCCCGGGCTTGTTGGGCCGCGGCCCAGGCCTGGCGTGGGCTGAGCGTGCCCAAGGCCAGGGCGGCCGAGAGGGCGGAGGTGCCGGCCTCGCTGGGGATGTTGCGGCCCGGTTCATAGGCGCTGATCGGCCCGTCGCCACCGCTGCCGCCCTCGCAGAAGGCCTCCAGCTGGGCCAGGGCCGCCGCCTCACCGGGCCGGCAGGGGCAGAGAGCGGCCAGCTGATCCCAGAGGCTCCGTTGCGCGGCGAACAGGGTTTCGGGGGCCAGATCCAGCAGGGCGCTGGGGGCTGGCACCGGCTCCAGGCCGCCGCTGGCGGCGGAGCCCAGCAACTGCTTGCGCTCCACCTGTCCGCGCCAGTTGCGCAGGAAGGGGCCGTACACCCGGTAGGGATCGCCGCCGCCGGTGCGCAGCAGCTCCGGCGCGATCAGCAACTGGTCCCAGTCCGCCAGCACCTTGCGGCCTGCGGCCTGCAGGGCGGCGGCCACGCGCCGATCCCGCTCGCGGCTGAGCGGTTCCACATCTCGGTTCCACGCCACCACCGCCGCCCCCAGGCTCTCCGCCAGCCGTGGCAATAGCTCCAGCGGATCCCCTTCCAGCACCACCAGCCGGCTGCCGGCCGCCCGCCAGCTCTCGTCCAGCTCCCGCAGGCTTTCGCGCAGGAACCAACGCCGAGCCGGCGCCATGGTGGCGGCTTGTAGTTCCGCCGGATCGAGCACCACCACCCCGGTCAGCGCCCGGGTGGCGGCGGCGGCGGCCGCCAGGCCGAGGTTGTCGGCCAGGCGCAGATCACGGCGATGCCAGAACAGCCAGCGCTC
>JAPLID010000163.1 GCA_026389285.1 Cyanobacteriota bacterium | reverse complement strand
GGCATGGAAGGTGCCGATCCACAACTCCTTGATCACCTCCCGATAGATCCGGCTGCGCAGCTTCTTCTGCTCGATCTGGCCCAAGGTGCTCCAGGGCTGGCCGTACTGGCTCTGGGCCAGCTTCTGGGCCAGCAGCAGCTCGAGCCGCTCCTTCATCTCGCGGGCGGCCTTGTTGGTGAAGGTGACGGCCAGCAGCTCGCCCGGATCGACGCCGTGATGGCCGATCAGGTGGGCGATGCGATGGGTGAGGGCACGGGTTTTACCACTGCCCGCACCGGCCACCACCAGCAGCGGACCGGTGTGGTGATCCACGGCCCGGCGCTGGGCGTCGTTGAGGCCGGCGAGGAAGCTCATGGCCGGATGGTATCGAGGCGAGGGCGATGGGGCCGGCAGGAAGGCTCCTAGATTGCCGAAGTGCTCGTGGCTCCGTGCGGGAGCAGGACGAGGCGTTGATGTCGGTCCCGCTCCAACGGTTTCCTAGATGCTCCAATCCCCTGGTCCGATTCCGATCTTCATCGGCTACGACCCCCGGGAGCGGGCCGCCACTGCCGTGCTGATCGACAGCCTGGTCCAGCAGAGTTCGTTGCCTCTGGCGATCACGCCGATCATCACACCCCAGCTGGAGAACTTAGGGGTGTTCCGGCGCGAGCGCGATCCCAAGCAGGCCACGGCCTTTTCCTTCACGCGCTTTCTGGTGCCCTGGCTGAAGGGCTATCAGGGCTGGGCCATCTTCATGGACTGCGACATGCTCTGCCGCGGCGACATCGCCGAGCTGTGGGCCGAGCGGGACGATCGTTATGCCGTGCAATGCGTGCAGCATGAGCACAATCCCAATGAGGCGGTCAAGTTCCTGGGCGAACCTCAGAATCCCTATCCCAAAAAGAACTGGAGCTCGCTGATGCTCCTCAACTGCGAGCGTTGCACGGCCCTCACGCCCGAGTACGTGAACAGTGCCAGCGGTCTGGAGTTGCATCGCTTCCACTGGCTGGCCGGGGACCATGAGATCGGCGCCCTTGAGGATCGCTGGAATCATCTGGTCGATGTGCAGGATCCCGCCCGCGCGCAAGGGGCGAAGCTGTTGCACTGGACCCTGGGTGGCCCCTGGTTCCGGGAGCAGGCCTCGATGGGTGGGGTGTTGGCGGCCGAGTGGTATCGGGCCCGGGATGACGCGATGCGGTTGTGGGATTGACGGCGGCAGGCACCGGAGGGGGCACCGACCTCAGCATCGTCACGGTGTGCATGAACCGGCGGGAGCACCTGTGCAGCACGGCCAAGCATGTGGCTGCCTGGCCGGGTCATCAGGAGCATCTGATTGTCGACTGGAGCAGTGCCGTGCCGGTTCGGCGGGAGCAGCTGCCTGCGGACGCCAGGATCCGCTTGCTGCGGGTGGAGGGAGAACCCAGCTGGAACCTGTGCCGGGCCTACAACTTTGCGGTGGCGCGGGCCCGGGGGAACTGGATCCTCAAGCTCGACGCGGACGCCTGGCCGACCCAGGCCTTCGATCCGATGGCCGTGGTTCGGCGATCGCCCGGCGAAGGCCCGGATCCCGAGGACCCTTATGCCTTCGGCAGCGGCCTGGATGGCCGCAAAGGGCAATTTTTGATGACGCGCCGGTTGTTTGCGGCGGTGGGTGGCTTCAACGAGCATCTGGTCGGTTACGGCTTCGATGACAAGGATCTGCAGGCACGCCTGGCGGTCCATACGGGCCTGCCCCCGTCGGCACTCCCGGAGGCGTGGATCGGCGTGATTCCCCACACCGATGCGGAGCGGGCGGGCCAGGGGCGCTCCGGCCGCTTCCACTGGCTGGAGGACTCGCGGGGGCTGGCGGCGATGCGGGCCTCACGGCTCAGCAACCGTCTGCTGGCGGCCCATTGCCCCTGGAGTGGCCGCGCCGGGGCGTCGGTTTACCGGGAGCGATCGCCTGGGCTGTGGCAGGTGGATCCGGCCACGATTCCCCGGCTGCCTGCTGAGGTGGCCGCTGAGATCGACCACACCCGGCGCATGACCTTCTGGGGCTGCTTCCTCGCCATCCCCGAGGTCTTCCTTGAGGTGCTGCCCTTCAGCCTGTCCCCTCCGGCGCGTCAGGGACGCTGGGACGTGCGCTGGTGGCATCGGCTCTGGTGGCACAGCGGCCGGCGTCTGCTGCAGCTGCCGGTGCTGGCGCTGATGGCCGGCCGCGAGGCGCTGGTCAGAGCCGGCGGCCGGCGGGCCCGGCCGGAGGTCGGCTGATGCATGGGCTGAGCGTGGTGACCGTCTGCATGAACCGCCGCGAGCATCTGCTGCGTTCGGCGGCGATGGTGGCGGACTGGCCCCACCACAGCGAGCATCTGATCGTGGACTGGAGCAGTGCCGTGCCGCTGCGACGCGAGGATCTGCCCGCTGATCCCCGCCTGCGCCTGGTGCGTGTGGAGGGGGAGCGGCGCTGGAACCCCTCGCGGGCCTGCAACTTCGGCCTGGCTCAGGCCGATGGCAACGGGCTGATCCGCATGGATGCCGACTGCTGGCCCACATCCGCCTTCGATCCAGGGGAGCTGCTGGCGGCGGCGCCGGTGTGGGTGGGCACCGGCGGCGAGGGTCGCTACGGCCAGTTCCTGATGGCCCGCGAGTGTTTCGCGGCGATCGGTGGCTTCAATGAGTTCCTGCGTGGCTGGGGCTTCGAGGACAAGGATCTGCGCGCCAGGCTGGAGATCCAGGCGGGGGTGCCACTGGGGCTGTTGCCGGCTGAGGCGATCGGTGTGATCGAGCACTCGGACGAGGAGCGCATGGGCCAGGCGCAGGCCGCGGCGGGTCAGGCCCTGCGCCGCAGCCTGGGCCAGGCGACGATGCGTTCGTCCCGGCTCGGCAATCGCCTGCTGGCGGCCCACTGCCCCTGGGGGGCGGCCACCCCGGCCTCGAGGTACCTGGAGGAAGCGCCGGATTGCTGGCGGCTGGAGCCGGCCAGCGCGCCCATCCCCTCGACCGAGATCGTCGACGAGATCGACCATGCCAGGCGCATGGCCTTCTGGAGTTGCTTTCTGGCGATCCCGGATGTGTTCCTCGAGGAGCTGCCGATTAAACTGGCACCTCCGTCCCGTCACGGCTGCTGGGACGTGCGCTGGTGGCATCGGCTCTGGTGGCACAGCGGCCGGCGTTTGCTGCAGCTGCCGGTGTGGCTGCTCTCGCTCACCCGCGGTCAGCTGAAGGCGCTGGGCGTTGGCCCCAGGCCCAGCGGGGGCCGATGAGGGCGATCAGGGGCTTGCAGGCTTGGCGACCGCCCGCGTTGGCGTTGTACTTCTGCTTCAACGCCGTCAACCTGGCCGCGGCCAAGGCCCAGAGGCTGCTGGAGCACCCCTCCGATCTGGCCGTGGCCTTGTACGAGCCGACACGGCTGGAAGCCAGCCGGCGGCCCCCCTGGGCTTGGGGCCGCCGACTCGGCTGGCTTCCCGCCGGCCCGCTCACGCTGCTGCTGGTGCTGCTGCTCTGCTGGCTGGGGCTGGTCCGCAGGATCTACATCCCCCATCGAAGGGAGGGGGGGAGGCTGCTGCGGGCGATCCTGGCGCGCGTTCCCGAGATCCTTCTGCTTGATGATGGCCTGGATCAGTACCGGGCGCAGCCGCGGGCCCTGCGGCCTGAGCAGTTCAGCCCAGGCACTCCCCTTTATCTGTTCTCCGATGCCGTGGCCCACCGCGCCCCGTGGTGCCGGCACTTCACCTGTCGGGAGCTGGGTCCCTTTCCCGTTGCCGGGTCAGATCTGCCGCCCGACTGCCAGCCGGCCGCTGTGTTGATCGATTCGCCCGGGGCTGAGCTGTTGTGGCGGCAGCCTGGGGCCATCCCCCGTCCGCTGCTGCTGCTCAGCCATCCCTATCCCGGTAAACGGCGTTGGCGTGGACAGGCTGATCTGGAGCGTTGGGCGCGATGTTCCGCCGAGGATCTGATCCAGCGTTTCCCTGGCCCGGTGGCAATTGGTGAAAGTTTCACGCTGATCATTGGCTTGACGCAGCGTGATCCGCTCCTTCCCCTGTGGGTAGGCTTGCCGGCAACGGTCGATGATCATTTCCGCTCCATGGTGCGGTCTTTCTGTTCCCGCCGCTCGGCCACCGTGCTTGCAGAAGCTGCTGGTTCGCAGGAGGTGATTCCGATGGCTGCGTTCACCACAACCGGTCTGCAGACCGATCCGGAACAGATCAGCGATCCTGAAGCGCCCACCAGCCCTGCGCTCCAATCGCAGTCAGCTGGAATTGAATCGTGACCGCTCTGGTCCCGGTCACGGTTGTGATTCATACGCTCAATGAGGAGCACAATCTGCCTCAGGCCCTGCGATCCGTGTGTCTTTGGGCTGATGACATTCTGGTCTGTGATATGTATAGCGATGATGCCACTGTGGCCATCGCAGAAAGCTATGGTGCCAGAGTCTGTTTCCATGAGCGGCTGGGTTTTGCCGATCCGGCCAGGGCCTTTGCGATTGCTCAGGCGCGGCATGATTGGATCCTCGTGCTGGATGCCGATGAGCTGATCACGGTTCCGCTGGCAAAAGTTCTTGCAGAGGTCGTGGCCGACGGTACGACCGAGATCTGCTGGATTCCAAGGCTGAACTATCTGCTGGGTGAGTCGATCAATGGCCTTGGCTGGGGTGCCGATGAAGACGCGCAAATGCGACTATTCAGGCGCGATGCCGTTGTCGTGACCGCCGATATCCATCGGTTTTTTCATGCTGCTCCTGGAGCAAAAGAAAAGCGGCTTAAGTATCGAGAGCACGGCGCTATTATTCATTTTAATTATATTGATATCGAACAGTTTATCGGCAAGCTCAATCGCTATACCTCCATCGAGGCGGCTCAGGCCGATCAGCTTGGCAAGCCTGCATGGCTGCCCTTCGCCTTGATCATCGCCTTGCGAGAAGGAATCCGTCGCTACTTGCTTGGCGGTGGTTATCGCTTCGGTTGGCGCGGGGTCTACCTCACGATTTTGATGGTCGGTTATCGCCTGGCTGTGCAGGCCAAGTTGCGTGAACTCAGGGCTGGCAACAGCCGCTCTGCCGTGCAGGCGCACTACGCCCGTGAGGCCGAGATCTATCTCCGAGCCTGGAATGGTGATCGCCTGGATGGAGCTCCCTGAAGCTTCCCTCGCTTCCCGATCATTCCAGGGATCGCTCAATCTGATCGGAGGGTCCTTGGCTTGGATTCTGTTGGGCTACGCCTGCCCCCAGACAAAGGGTTTGCTGCTGTCCATGCTGCGTTGCCCGGCATGGGCCTGTGTGGCCAGGGATCCAGGGTCTTAGCTGTTCTGAGTTCTAGAGTCTGAGACCTTTCGGCGTTGTGATGCCGCCATTGACGGGATCTCGATCCCTGCGTTCAACCAGCACGCTTTCCGGCGCCTGGATGGCGGGCTGGACGATCAAAGAAGCCCGCCAATGGTTTCTGGTCTTCCTGGGTCTGTTCCTGGCGATTCACTGGCAGGAGGTCACCTCTGCCACCTGGAACGTCGATGACTGGGCCCTGATCGGGGAACGGATTGACCAGGCC
The DNA here is from genome assembly GCA_026389285.1 of Cyanobacteriota bacterium. Taxonomy (GTDB): domain Bacteria; phylum Cyanobacteriota; class Cyanobacteriia; order PCC-6307; family Cyanobiaceae; genus Cyanobium. The sequence continues at coordinate 16,202 of JAPLID010000163.1, read as the reverse complement.
CAGCAGAGCAGGCCTGCCTGGGATCTGATCTATCCACTGTTGTTTCAGAACAGTTTTTCACCGTTCTTCGGCTGGCTGCTGGCTGCGGGTTCTCTCTATGCCGTGGCGGCCGCCACGGTGGTGTTCTGTCCGCTGATCACACCAGCCTGGGCCTGTCTGTTGGCCCTGCTCCTGAGTCTGCACAGCTACACACTTGATCTGTTCAATTTCAGTTTTGCCATCGGTACCTATCTGTTGCCGGCGGCCCTTTCGATCTGGGGTGGTGTGCTGATGGCCTACGGGCCGCCGGCGCCGTTGCTGGGTCGCCGCTGGCTGGATTGGTGGCTAGGCGTGCTGATGCTGATAGTGGCGATGGGGATCTATCAGCCCACCGGCTATGTCGGCATCGCTCTGCTCGGCTGGCAGGCTCTGGCCTGCGCCCTGGATCAGCGCAATTTCAGCCGTGTTGCGGCACCTCGTCTGGTTGCGGGTTTCGGCGTTGGCGGTGGTTTTTATTGTATCTGGGCGCTGATCATGATGCGTGGCGTGGAGGCGAACTCCCGCACTGGTTTTGCAGGCTTGCCATATTTTCTTGAGAAGTTGGGCGATCTTCGTATTTATAAAGAGGTCTATAATACCAAGGTCTCGCTAGCTGCGACCGCGCCCCAGTTCATTCTTTCGCTCACCTTCCTGCTGCTGCTGCTCGTGCTCACTTGCTGGATGATCCGCCGGGCCCAGGGCAGGGTCGAGCGCCGTCAGCGATTGGCCTGGCTCTGGTTCTCAGCGCTGTTCCTCACGCTGTTGCCGTTCTTTCTGTATGACCTGCTGCGTGCGGGGTTTCCCGCCAGGGCCTTCTGCCTTGGCAATCTGGGCATCGGCAGTTTCAGTGTGATCGCACTGGCCACGCTGCAATCCTCCTGTCGGGGGCTTATCTGGTCGCGGCTGCTCGTGGGGGTGTTGATTGTCTTTTATCTGATTCCCCAGGCCGCCTTCGCCGCCAGGGTCTGGGAGCTGACCCAGCTGCTCGAGCGCCGTGACCAGGCCATGGCCCAGGCGATCGCGGCCGATGTCCGCGCCGAGGCCAGGCGCACCGGTCTTGCGGCTGACACGTTTGAACTGTTCGGCACCACCGAGCGCAATCAACCCTTCCCCCATTGGAGCAGTGTCGGCGAATCGGTCTTCCGTCAGAGCTGGAGTATTGAAGCGATCTTCCGGCAGCTGCTGCGCCAGCCCGTCACCCACATCGCCTACCGCAGCGAGGGCAATGAACAGCAGGTTCGTGCCTCCCTGCCTCCGTGTCGGGCCTATCCCGAGCCCGGTTCGATCGTGCGTCACGGTGACCGGTGGCTGGTCTGCCTGGAGGCCAATGGTTCGTCAGCGGAGGCTGACGCTCGATAGCTCAGGCGAGTCAGCACGAAGGAGGTCGCGGCCCACAGCACCATCGTGATCAGGGCAATCGCGAGGCGATCCGTGCCCAGGCGTTGCAGCCCCCAGGCTGCGGCGAGGCTGAGCCCGAGGCAGCCCAGCTGGATGGCCGCATAGCGCCCCAGCAGCGCCAGTCGGAAGGGCACTCGGAAGCTGTAGCGGGCATGCAGCACCGCATTCAGCACCAGGCTGATCCCGCCGGCGATGGCCACGGACGCGGTGGCACTGCCGCCCGCCAGGCTCACCAGGGCGAACAGGGCCAGATACAGCAACTCACCGCAGCCGCCCACCAGCACAAAACGCACCAGCTGGTGCTGCAGGAGGCGCTGCAGTTGCCGCTGCAGGGTTGTTTTCATGCCTGGCCGCGGCCGCCGAGGGGCTCCAGACTGCGCACAAAGGATTGAGGCCTGCCGCTGACGGTCAGGAAGATCCGGCCCAGGTATTCGCCCAGCATGCCGATCAGCAGACATTGCAGGCCGCCGAACAGCAGAATCGCCGAAATGATTGATAGCCAGCCTTGCACCTGGCGGCCCCGCAGCAGGCTCTCCAGCAGCAGCACGATCAGGGTCACGCCGCCGGCCAGGGCCAGCACCACCCCCAGCAGGGAGGCCAGCCGCCGGGGCATGATCGAGAGGCTGGAGAAGATGTTGAGCCAGAGCCGGATCAGGCGTCTGAGGTTGTAACCGCTGTCTCCCGTTTCGCGCCTGTCGTGCTGAACTTTGAGGCTGCCGATGGCCGTCGTGTAAAGCGACAACAGGCCATCGATGTAGGGGTAGGGGCCGCGGTAGTCGGCGGCCTGCTGGGCCACCACGCCGACCACGCAGCGGAAGCTGGACAGATAGAAGCGATCGGTTAGATCAAGCAGCCAGTTGGCGGTGCGATTGGCGAACCGGCTGCCCAGGTTGCGCCAGCTGGCATGTTGCTTTTGCCGGTAATCGCCGTAGACCACATCAAGCTCTTCGCTCACGGCTTTGTGCCACAGGCGCAGGCCTTCTTCCGGTGGATTCTGGAGATCGTCGTCGAGGTTGATCACATGGCGCCCCCGGGCGTGGCGGTAGCCGGTGAGCACGGCCTGATGCTCGCCGAAGTTGCGGCCATGGCGGATCAGCACCCCCTGCAGCGGGCTGGTCTTCAACCGCCGCCGCAGTCGGGCCACCGTGTCGTCGGGGCTGCCGTCGTCGACCAGCACCAGCTCCCAGGGGCCGGGGACGGCCAGGGTTTCCAGGCGGCTGATCAGGGCCTCGACGCTGTCGCTGCTGCGGTAGAGCGGGATCACCAGGCTCAGGATCGGTGTGGGTTCCGTGCTGGCAAGCGTGGCGGGAGGCTCTGACACGGGCATGGGCTGCTCAGGCGGGGAAACGGCGGTTGTCCTGGTGGTCGGCGGGTCGGCGGGCCTGCAGCAGCAGGGAGCTCCCCCAGGGCAGGGGCAGCAGCCGGGAGACCTGCCCCTCCAGGTTCAGCAGGACGATCAGCAGGCGATTGATCATGGCGGCTGGGGGCTGCACGGCGGAGTCGGCTGGCTCTGCGGCCGGCTCCGGTTCGTTCCGCTCCAGGCGGGCCTGCAGCCAGACCAGGGGCATCAGCCAGCTGTTCCAGTAGCCCAGGGATTCCACCGCAAGGCCGCTGCTGGCGGCCAACCGGCGTAGCTCGTCAGGTCGGAAGCGCCGGGCACCGAGCACGCGCCGGTCGTGGCGGCGGGTCAGGCAGGGCATGGCGGCGACATTGAGCAGCAGCAGCCCTCCTGGATGCAGCAGCCTGGCCATGGCCGCCATCGCCCGGGGGGGATCCACGTCCTGGTGGTAAAGCACATCCATGGAGAGCACCACATCGAAGCGCTCGGGCCAGCTCACCAGGTCGTGCACCGAGGCGTCGCTCACCGGCAGGCCTCGGTGCCGGCAATAGCGCAGGGCCACCGGGCTGGCATCACAGCCGCGGCAGTCGGCCACCGCTGTTTCCCGGGCCAGGGCCTGCAGCAGGCCGCCGGTGCCGCAGCCGGCATCGAACACGGAGAGCGGCCGGCCCCGATCCCGGGCTTCCCGCCGCAGCCGTGCCAGCACCCGCTGGCGAAGGCTGCGGTACCACCAGTGCCGGCCTTCCTGTTCCGCCAGGACGTGGTATTCGGCGTCCTGCATCAGAGGGCCTGCGGCAGGAAGGGATCGAGCCGCTGGCAGACCTGCTCAATCTGTTGTTCGCTCAGGTAGGGATGCAGGGGCAGGCTGAGGATCTCCTGCAAGCGGGCCTCGGTGTGGGGCAGGGGCCGGCCCGCCCCGAAGCGCTGACGCACATAGGCGTGCTGGTGGCAGGCCAGGGGGTAGTGCACCGCCAGCGGCAGCTCCGGGCCGGCGGCCTCCTGCAGCAGCCGTTGGCGGATCTCGGCAGGCAGGCTGATCACGTAAAGGTGGTAGCTGTGGCGCCAGTGGTCGCCATCACCCGGCAGCCAGGCCCGGTTGCCCAGGCGTTCCCTGTACCAGCGGGCCACCTGCCGCCGCTGGGCGATGCGCGGGTCCAGCTGGGCCAGCTTGCCCAGCAGCACCCAGGCCTGCAGTTCATCCAGCCGGCTGTTGACGCCGAACTGGACGGCCTGGCGGCCTTCGTCCCAGCCGTAGAAGCGCCGGCGGCGGCTGGTCTCGACATCGCCCTTGCGGTTCACGACGAGGGCGCCGCCATCGCCGAAGGCCGCCAGATTCTTGGTCGGGTAGAAGCTGAAGGCGGCGAAACGACCCCAGAGTCCCACCGGCTGGCCGGCCCAGGTGGTGCCGCAGGCCTGGGCGCAGTCCTCGATCAAGCTGACGCCATGGCGCTCACAGAGAGCGGCGATGGCCGGCAGGTCGCAGGCTTCGCCATAGAGGTGCACGGCGATCACGGCTTTCACCCCCGCCACTGCGGTCAGCTGCTCGCCCAGATCCCGCACCGACAGCACGGCACCATCGGCGTCCAGGTCCAGGAACACCGGCACCGCCTCCAGCCGCAGCAGCGCCGCCACGGTGGCGTAGGCGGTATGGGAGGGCAGCAGCACCTTGTCGCCAGGGGCCACGCCGGAGCCCCGCAGGGCCAGTTCCAGCGCATCGGTGCCGTTGGCCACGCCCACGACCTGCTCCGCGGCCAGTTCCGGCGAGAGCCAGGCGGCGAAGGCGGCCTCGAATCCGGCGACCCCACGGCCGAGGATCACCTGCCCGGACTCGGTCATGCGCTCCAGCGCCGTGCTCAGTAGGTGGCCATCGCGGAGCAGTTCCTGCTGGGGGAAGTTGAACGGGTTCGCCATCGCGGTCTGGAGTGGCATCAGAGGTAATGGGATTGATGCAGGCGGTAGTAGGCGATCGTGCGTTCCAGGGTGGTTTCCAGGCTGCGGGAGGGCTGCCAGCCGGCATCCCGCTGGAAGCGGTCGTAGCAGGAGTAGTAATCGCCGATGTCGATTTTCTTGCGCTCGTCAGGAAAGCTCATCAGGCGGATCTCCCCTGAACCATGCAGGCGGATCATCAACTCGGCCAACTGCCTGAGATTCAGCCGTTCGTGGGAACCGAGGTTGTAGGGCGTGTTGGCCAATGCATCAAGAGATCCGGCCAGCAGCAAGGCATCGACCACATCGTCGACATCATTGAAGTCGCGCAGCTGCTCTCCGCCCCAGACCTCAATCGGTTCACCGGCCAGCAGCTGCTTCAGCCAGATGCCAACGAAGGTCTGGCGGGCATCGCGGATGCGCATGCGCGGGCCGATCGTGTTGGTGAGCCTCAGGATGCAGGTTCGGAGTCCATAGACGTCGGCGTAAAGGCGATGGTAAAGCTCGGCCGATAGTTTATTGATGCCATTGATGTCGACAGGCTCGACTGGGTGTGATTCATCCACCGGTAAGTACTTGGGCTTTCCGTAGAGCTGGCGTGTGCTGGCAAACACGATGCGAGCCTCTGGATTCACGCGCCGGCACAGCTCAAGCAGGCTCAGTTGGGCCATGCCGTTGATGGCAAGATCCGTTTCCGGGTCGTGCATGGAGTCGAGATGGCTGGTCTGGCCGGCAAGATTGAAGATGACGTGTTTGTTTTGAAGCAGGACCTCCAAGGAGTAGCGGTCGCGGATGTCGGAAAGATTGACCTGAATCGCCTTTTCGTGTCCGTTCAGGTTGAAGAGATTGCCGCCATATTGCGGAATCAGGCTGTCAACGATGGTGACCCGCGCTTCGAGCTGGCTTAGGCGAATCGCCAGGGTGGAGCCGATGAAGCCGAGTCCGCCAGTAATCAGGACCTGTTTTCCCGCCCAGGAGCCCAATTGGAGCCCGGTGTCAACCGATGCCCCCGATTCGCGAGGATTCACGCCGTAGGGCAAGGAAGTTTGAATGTATGCGCTTGAGGCTCTGAGTCCAGGTGTTCTGAAATACCTTGACGGGCTTGCCTCGGGGGCGTCCCGGTCCTACCCCCGGGCTTTGCCCTTGCTGAGTCGCAGCCAGGATCCGCTCTGCTGGCTGGATCCTGAGGGTCGGCCTCTCAAGAGCTCCGATGGCTGGGCCCGTGGCTGTTCAGCTGCAGGTTTGCAGCACCTCAAGTACCTGTCGGGCGGTGGCGGCCCAGTCGAACTGGGCCGCCCTGGTCGGCCCTGCCGCGCTCAGCCCCTGCGCCAGGGCCGGCTCCCGATCAATCCGGCTGATCGCATCGGCGATCTCTGCCGGGGAGCGCGGATCCACCAGCAGGGCGGCATCGCCCACCACCTCTGGCAGGGCGCCGGCGCGGGCGGCGATCACCGGGGCCCCGCAGGCCATCGCCTCTAGGGCGGGCAGGCCGAAGCCCTCCCAGAGGCTCACCAGCACCAGGGCTCGGCAGCGGTTGAGCAGCTCCAGTCGCTCCTCATCGCTCACCCAGGCGATCCAGTCGCAGCGATCGCCGATGCCGAGTTCTGCCGCCAGCCGCTGTAGCTCTGGCGTGTAGCGATCGTCGTGGGGGCCCACCAGCTTCAGCCGCAGCTCCCGGGCCGGATCGCGCACGGCGGCGAACGCCCGCAGCAGCCGCCCCAGATTCTTGTGCGGATCATGACGGCCCAAAACCAGAAGGAAGGGCTGGCGTTCCAGGCCCAGGGGCCGCAGCCTCCCGGGATCGAAGCCCAGCCGGATCGGCACCAGGCGCCGGGCCGGTATCCCCAGGCGGCCATGCACCTCCCTGGCGGTGGCCTCGGAGTTGCACAGCACCCTCACAGCCCGGTGCAGCACCAGCGGCACATAGGCCAGGTGGTAGGCCAGCAGCGGGCTGAACTGGGGATAGCGCAGCGGCAGCAGGTCGTGGGCGAGCACCACCGAGCGCACCCCTCGCAGCAGCGGCGCCTCCGGCAACGGCGAGAGCAGCAGCGGTGCGCCGCTGGCGCGCAGCAGCCGGGGCAGCTGGTTCTGGGTCCACAGCAGCCGGGCCAGATGGCCGCGGCGGCCGTGCTCGGGTGAGAGGTTGGCCGGAATCGGCAGGCTGCCGGGGCGGCCGCCCGCCAGCGGATCGAGCAGCGGCACCAGGGCCGGATCCAGGGCGTTGACCAGATCGCGGGCTACCACGCCGATCACCGTGGGCCTGGAGCCCAGATAGCTGCCGTTGACCAGGGCGAGCGGTGTGGCCAGGCGGGCGGAGGGCATGGCTGGTCTCAGGCGGGTTCCCGCAGCACGGTCAGAATTGCCCCCAGCACCGCCAGGCTGTTCTGTGGGCGCAGCGGCAGCCGCAGCAGGGTGAGCAGCAGCAGGCGCAGACCGCGCAGGGCCACCACCCAGCCAGCGCTGTAGCGGCGCAGAAAGCGCAGATAGCTGAGGCTGGACAGCTGCAGCCGCCGCGGCTCCGGCGCCTCGCTGCCGGTGCCCTTGCGATGCACGATCACCGGCTGCCGCAGCCACAGCACCGGTGCCCCCTGGCGAGCCAGGCGCAGGCAGAGATCCATGTCCTCGTAATNNCAGCACCGGTGCCCCCTGGCGATCCAGGCGCAGGCAGAGATCCATGTCCTCGTAATAGAGGGGAAAGCGTTCGTCGAAGCGGGCGGCAATGGGCTGGGCCGCGGGCCGCAGCGCCAGGCTGCAGCCGCTCAGCCAGTCCAGGGGCAGGGGGCCTGCCGCCCCACCCGCCAGGGCGGCGCTGGCTGCCAGGCGCCGGCTACGGAAGGCGAGTCCGGGGCTGAACCAGCCGCCGCTGGATTCGTAGCCCCCTTCGCCATCGGCGATGGCGGTGCCCACCAGTGCCTGCGCCGGCAGCTGCCGCAGCTGCTCCCGCAGGCTGGCCAGTTCATCCCCCCGGGGCAGGCCGGTGTCGGGATTGAGCAGCCACACCCAGCCGTCCCAGTGCTCGGCGGCCAGGGCGTCGAGGGCTCGGTTGCAGCCGGCCGCGAAACCATCCCCTTCGCGGCCCCTGAGCAGCCGGATCCTCAGCCCGCTGGCGGCCCCCATCAGCTCATCGGGCTGCAGTGGCGCCGATTCCGGGCTGTTGTCCACCACCAGCCAGGCCTCGGGCCGGCTGGACTGGGCAGCCAGGTCCCTGGCCAGGGCGGGCAGCACCAGGCCGCTGGCGTAGGCCACCGTCACCACGACGATCCGCTCTCGAGCGGTGGCGCCTTTTTCGGGGTCTGGGCCGGCGTGCGGGAAAGTGGCGATGGGCAACGCGTTCCTCTGGCCCGAGTTTCGCAGCATGAACGACCTTCCCAGCTGTGGTGTCTGCCAGATCCATGGGGCCCTGGCCGACTCCGGTTTCACCCAGCCGCCGCTGGCCAGTGCCGCCGTTGCTGGTGATCTGGCGATCGGTCGCTTCGGCCCTTGGCTGTTGCGTCACCATCCACTGCCGGCACCGCTGGTGGGCTGGCTGATCCTCGACAGCCTGCGCCATGTCGGCGGCCCGGTCGATTTCAACGCGGTGGAATGCGCCGCCCTGGGGCCGATGCTGCAGCGCAGCTCCGCCCTGGTGCGGGAACTGAGCGGCTGCCAGCGGGTCTATGCGATCGCCTTCGGCGAGGGGGCCCGCCACTTCCACCTGCACCTGATCCCGCGGCATGGCTCCGATCCGGCCACCGAGAGCTGGCGCGTGGCTGATCTCTACCGGGCGGTGAGTGCCGGCGAGCGCCCGGAGGCGGATGCGGATTCGGTGCTGCAGCTGGTGCGAAGGGCGCGCCAGGCCAGCGCCGACTGGCAGCTCTAGGCTCCTGCGCTGGTCTGGAGGGATCCGATGCGCTACGTGGTGGCAGTGCCCGCCCGGCTGGAGTCGTCCAGGCTGCCCGGCAAGGTGATGGCTGATATCGGTGGCCGGCCGATGTTGCAGCGGGTGCTGGAGCGCTGCCGCCTGGCCCGCTCTCCCGAGGCGGTGGTGCTTTGCACCGACAGCGAGGAGCTGATCGACGCCGCCGGCCGCTGGGGCTTCCCGGCGATCGCCACTAGTGCCGCCTGCGGCTCCGGCAGTGAGCGGATCGCCTCGGTGGTGGGGCTGCTGGTGGAGCTGGCCGGGACGACAGCCGAGCAGACGGTGATTCTCAATGTGCAGGGTGATCAGCCGTTCATCGACGCGGCGGTGATTGACGCCATGGCGGCGGAATTCGAGCGGCTGGGGCCGGCGGCCGAAGTGTTGACCCCGGTTTATCGCATGGGGGCCGACAAGGTGCACAACCCCAACGTCGTCAAGACGCTGGTGGCGGCGGACGGTCGTGCCCTTTATTTCTCCCGTTCGGCGATTCCCCATGTGCGGGGCGTTGATCCGGCCGACTGGCACGCCCATGTGCCCTATTGGGGCCATGTGGGCATCTACGGCTATCGAGCCGATGTGCTGGCCCGCTGGAACGAGCTGCCTGCCTCGCCTTTGGAGGAGATCGAGAAGCTGGAACAGCTGCGGCTGCTCGAGGCGGGCATCGGCATCGGCACCTTCGCTGTCGAGGGCGAGTCGCTGTCGGTGGACACCGCCGAACAGCTGGAGCAGGCCCGAGCGATCGCCGCGGCCCAGCCGGATTAGGCGCTGGTCAGGCCGGCTTGCACCAGATCGTGCAGGCGCAGCAACCCCAGCATCCGCTGATCGGGAGAGACGACCGGCAACACGGCGATCGCCTTGCGGCGGTTGCGCTCCATCTGCTCGATCGCGGTGATCGCCAGGGTGTCGCCGTCGACGGTGATCGGATCGGCGGTCATCAGATCGGCGGCCGTCAACTGGCTCCACTCCTGGGCGCCGTGCTGCTGCAGGGCGCGGCGCAGATCGCCATCGGTGATCAGCCCCCAGATGCGATCGGCGGCCTGGGGCTGGGCCACCCAGCAGGCGCCGACGCCATCGGCGGTGAGATGGGCGATCACCTCGGGTAGAGGCGTTCCGGGCAGCAGGGGCGTCAGGCGGGCCACCGGCACCATCAGGTCGGCGGCGGTCAGGGTCAGCTGCTTGCCCAGGGAGCCGGCCGGATGGTTGATGGCGAAGTCCTGGGGAGAGATGCCGCGCCGTTCCATCCACACCGCCGCCAGGGCATCGCCGATCGCCATCGCCACGGCGGTGCTGGCGGTGGGCGCCAGGTTCAGGGGGCAGATCTCCCGATCCACCGAGCCGTCGAGTACCACGTCGCAACCCCGCGCCAACGTGGATTCCACCCGGCCCACCAGGGCGATGCGGGCGGTGCCGCGCCGTTTGAGGTGGGGCAGGATCTCCAGCAGCTCCTGGGTTTCACCGCTGTTGGAAAGCAGCAGGGCGACATCCTCCGGCGCCACGACCCCCAGGTCGCCGTGCAGGGCATCGAGCGGGTTGAGATAGAGGGCCATCAGGCCGATGGACGAGAAGGTGGCGGCGATCTTGCGCGCCACGATGCCGCTCTTGCCGACCCCCGTGATCACCAGCTTGGCCCTGGCGTCGGCGCAGGCCTCCAGTCGATCGAGGGCGGCTTCCACCTGAACCGAGTCCAGCCGCTGGGCGCTGGCCGCAATCGCGGCTGCCTCCTCGTTCAGGCAGCGGGTGAGAGCGGACAAGGACGGACTCCAGGATGATGCGGTCATTCTCTCCGGCCAGGACCCGTGCTCCCCCCGTCGGCGTTCGAGGTGCCCGGTCTGCCGCCGGCGTTCCCTGCCCTGCTGGTGCGGGCGGCCGGCGCCGATCGCCTGGCCCTGGTGGGGGGAGCGGTGCGGGATCTGCTGCTGCACCGGGTCCATCAGGATCCCTGGTTGGGGGTGCCGGATCTCGATCTGGTGGTGGAGCCGGGCGCTTGGCCAGGCATTCAGACTGAGGCGGCGATCGCTCCGGCCCACCGGTTGGCCCGTCGCCTGCGGGAGCTGGTGGGGCTGGAGCGGCTGCTCGCTTACCAGGAACACGGGGCCTACGGCACGGTCGAATTGGAACTGGATCTGCCGGATGGGCCGCTGCTGCTTGATGTGGCCAGCGCCCGGCTGGAGACCTATCCGGAGGCGGGCGAGAACCCGCTGGTGCGGTTCGGTTCCCTCGACGATGACCTGGCCCGGCGCGATTTCAGTATCAACGCCATGGCCCTGTTGCTGAGCCAGCCGGCCGGAATGCCTGCGCCTCCCGCCCAGGACGGGGCATTCCCGGAGTTACTCGATCCCCACGGCGGTCAGCGGGATCTGGCCAGCCGCCAGCTGCGGCTGCTCCATGACGCCAGCCTGCGCGACGATCCAACCCGCATCGTGCGCGGTGCCCGCTATGCGGCGCGGCTGGGCTTTGAGTTGGCGCCCGAGAGCCTGGAGCAGTTGCGACGCACCCTGGCGACCTGGCCCTGGGCCTGGCGGCCGGGTGATCCCCCCCAGCGGGCCCCTTCGGCCCTGGGTACGCGCTTGCGGATGGAGCTGGAGCTGCTGCTGGAGCGGGAGGCCTGGCCCCTGGCGCTGGCGGCCTTGCAGCGCTGGGGCGCCCTGCCGTTGATCGATGCGGCTCTGCAGCACGATCGGGGCTGGCATCTGCGCCTGCGCTGGGCCGAGCGGCTGGGGCTGCCCCTGTTGCCGGCCCTGCTGGTGGTGGCAGCGGAGCCGCTGGCCGTGGCTGAGCGCCTGCAGCTGCCCCACCGCCAGCATCGTCTGTTGGTTCAGTGGCTGGAGCTGGAGCGACGACTGGCGGTGGCGGCTTCGGAGCACGGCATCGGCGCGTTGGCCCGCTGGTCACCGTCGCGGTGGTGCGGCCTTCTGGAGGCTCCGGGCCTGAGCGCTGATGCGGTGGCCCTGGTGCTGGCGGCCGGGCTGGCTTCGCAATCGGGCCTGGGGCACCTGCTCCGCCGACCGCTTTGGCGCTGGTGGGGGCGCTGGCGCCATCTGCGCGCTGAGGTCAGCGCCGGCGATCTGCTGGCGGCGGGCATGGTGCCCGGCCCGGCCCTGGGCGAACGGCTGCGGCAGCTGCGGGCCGAGCGGCTCGATCGCGAACGGATCTGAGGGCCCCGCAGAAGTGCCTCTTGCTTCACTGTTCTTGCCTACGATCCCGCCCAGATCGTTGATGCCGCCATGGCCAGTCTCACCGTCCTCAAGTTCAGTTCCGAGGACTGCGGCACCTGCCATCGGATGAGCCACTACGACGCCAAGGTGGCCGAGGAGCTGGGCCTGGCCTTCGTCAGCGTGTTGCTCCAGGACACCGAGACCTATCGCCGCTATCGCCGCGTGCTGCTGGCCCAGTACCCCGGCAAGGAGGGGATGGGTTGGCCCACCTATCTGGTGGTCAGCAAGCTGGAGGCGGAGTTCGAGATCCACGGTGAAGTCAAGGGCGGCATGGCCAAGGGTGATTTCCGCGAGCGCCTGAGGGCGATTCAGGCGCCGTAGCCCCGGGGATTGGCCTGCTGCCAGGCCCAGCCATCCCGGCAGATCTCGGCCAGGCTGCGGCGGGTGCGCCAGCCCATGCGCCGCTGGGCCGCGCCCGGATCGGCGATGCTCATCGCCGAATCTCCCGGCCGCCGTGCGCTGATCCGGACCGGGATCGACCAGCCGCTGGCGGTGCTGAAGGCGTTCACCAGGTCCAGCACCGAATGGCCCTGGCCGCTGCCCAGGTTGAGGGTCAGCAGTTGGGGAGGTTCCGCCAGCAGCAGCCCCAGGGCCGCCCCGTGACCTTCCGCCAGGTCCATGACGTGGATGTAATCCCGCACGCCGGTGCCATCGCTGGTCGGCCAGTCGCTGCCGAAGACCTCCAGCTCGGGGCGATGGCCCATGGCCACCTGGCTGATCAGGGGAAAAATGTTGGAGGGGGTGCCTTGCGGGTCTTCGCCGATTCGGCCGCTGGGGTGGGCCCCGACCGGGTTGAAGTAGCGCAGACGGGCGATGCGCCAGTCGGGGTGGCTGCCGGCCACGTCGGCCAGCAGCTGTTCCACCGCCGCCTTGGTCTGGCCGTAGGGATTGATCGGCCGGATCGGCGCCTCCTCGGCAATCGGCACGCGCTCGGCATGGCCGTAGAGGGTTGCGCTGCTGCTGAACACAACGGTGCGGCAGTTTCCGGCCTCCATGGCCTGGAGCAGGCTGACCGTGCCGTTCACGTTCACGTCCCAGTACTGCAGCGGCTGCTGGATCGATTCGGCCACGGCCTTGAGGCCGGCGAAATGCAGCACGCCATCGATGGAGCCGGATGCGAACAGGGGATCTAGATCCCGCCGCAAGCGCACATCACCCCGCCGCAGGATCACCCGCTGATCTGCAGTGCTCCAGAAGCCGTCGCCGGGTTCGTTCCACCCCTCGAGGCCGGCCAGCTCGGCCACCCGCCGCAGGGCTTCGGGGCCGCTGTTGGCGAAGTTGTCGAGCACCACCAGGTGATGGCCTTCCTGCAGCAGGGCCAGACAGGTGTGGCTGCCGATGAAGCCAGCCCCACCGGTGATCAGCAGGTTGGCCAAGACACAGCCGGCATTGGACGCCTTGTCGAGATTAAGGACCGCCGGGTCCGCAGGGAAGCGAAATCCCTTTCTGTTCCGGCGGTAGGCTCCCCGGCAATCCTGAAACTCGCATGAATTCGGCCCGACCCTCGATCCGCGCGGTCTGCTGCCTCGGCGCCGGCTATGTGGGTGGGCCCACCATGGCCGTGATCGCCGATCACTGCCCCGAGATCCAGGTCACGGTGGTCGATCTCAATGCCGAGCGCATCGCCGCCTGGAACGACCCGGATCTGAGTCGCCTGCCGGTCTACGAGCCGGGACTGGATGCCGTGGTGGGGCGGGCCCGGGGTCGCAATCTGCACTTCACCACGGAGGTGGATGCCGCCATCGCCGCCGCCGACATGGTCTTCCTGTCGGTCAACACGCCCACCAAGACCCGGGGCGTCGGTGCCGGTCAGGCCAGTGATCTGCGCTGGATCGAAGCCTCGGCCCGCCAGGTGGCCGCCGCCGCCAAGGGGCACACGATCGTGGTCGAGAAGAGCACCCTGCCGGTGCGCACGGCCGAGGTTGTGAAGGCGATCCTGGCCGCGGCCCAGGGTGATGCCCATGGCGACAAGACCTTCTCGGTGCTCTCCAATCCCGAATTCCTGGCCGAAGGCACGGCGATCGCGGATCTGGAGGCGCCGGATCGGGTGCTGATCGGCGGTGAGGGCGACGCGGCGATCGAGGCCCTGGTGGCGATCTACAGCCAGTGGGTGCCCGAGGGCCGCATCCTGCGCACCAATCTCTGGAGCAGTGAGCTCTCCAAGCTCACCGCCAATGCCTTCCTGGCCCAGCGCATCTCCTCGATCAACAGCATCGCCGCCCTCTGTGAGGCGACAGGTGCTGATGTGCGCGAGGTGGCGCGGGCCATCGGCAGTGATTCGCGGCTGGGCTCCAGGTTCCTGCAGGCGGGTCCGGGGTTCGGCGGCAGCTGCTTCCAGAAGGACATCCTCAATCTGGTGTATCTCTGCCGCCATTACGGACTGGAGGCGCCGGCCGACTATTGGGAGCAGGTGGTCAGCCTCAACAGCTGGCAGCAGCACCGCATTGCCCGCAAGGTGGTCCAGAGCCTGTTTGGCACCGTCACCGGCAAGCGCTTGGCGGTGCTCGGCTTTGCCTTCAAGGCCGATACCAACGACACCCGTGAATCGCCGGCGATCCGCATCTGCCGCGATCTGATCGAAGAGGGTGCCCAGTTGGCGATCGTCGACGCCAAGGTGGAGCCGGCCCAGATCGCCCTGGATCTCGAGCAGCCACCGCTGGCGGCCCTGCCGGGCGCGGCCCCGGGCGGCGAGGGCGGCTGGCTGCCGGCCGCCTCAGCGCTGGAGGCGGCCTACGGAGCCGATGCGGTGCTGATCCTCACGGAATGGAGCGCCTATCACCAGCTGGATTGGGCCGCGATCGCCGCAGTGATGCGCCGGCCCGCCTGGCTGTTCGATGCCCGGGCGATCGCCGATGCCGCTGCCGCCCGCGCCGCCGGTCTTACGGTCTGGCGTGTCGGAGAGGGTTGAGATGGTCCAGCGCAACCTGGTGACCGGTGGGGCGGGCTTCCTGGGCTCCCATTTGATTGATCGGTTGATGCAGGCCGGCGAGGAGGTGATCTGCCTCGACAACTACTACACCGGCCGTAAGGACAACATCCGCCATTGGATCGGCCATCCCAGTTTTGAGGTGATCCGCCACGACGTCACCGAGCCGATCCGGCTGGAGGTGGATCGCATTTGGCATCTGGCCTGTCCGGCCTCGCCGGTGCATTACCAGTTCAATCCGATCAAGACGGCCAAGACCAGCTTCCTGGGCACGTACAACATGCTCGGCCTGGCGCGGCGGGTGGGGGCGCGGCTGCTGCTGGCTTCCACCAGTGAGGTTTATGGCGATCCAGAGGTCCATCCCCAGCCCGAGAGCTACCGGGGTTGTGTGAACACGATCGGTATCCGCTCCTGCTACGACGAGGGCAAGCGCATCGCCGAAACCCTCTGCTTCGATTACCAGCGCATGCACGGCACCGAGATTCGGGTGATGCGCATCTTCAACACCTACGGCCCGCGCATGCTCCCCGATGACGGCCGGGTGGTGAGCAACTTCATCGTCCAGGCCCTCAGGGGCGAGCCCCTCACCCTCTACGGCGATGGCAGCCAGACCCGCTCGTTCTGTTATTGCGATGATCTGATTGAGGGCATGATCCGGTTGATGAATGGGGCCCATACCGGTCCGATCAATATTGGCAATCCGGGCGAATTCACAATCCGCCAGCTGGCCGAGTTGGTGCGCGATCGCATCAATCCCGCCCTGAAGCTGGTCACCCTTCCCCTGCCCCAGGATGATCCCCTGCAGCGCCAGCCCGTGATCGACCTGGCCCGCGCCGAGCTGGGCTGGGAGCCGAAGGTGAGCCTGGAGCAGGGTCTGGAGCCCACCATTGCCCACTTCCGCCAGTGCCTGGAGGAGGACGCCTGAGCCGCCCGATCCTGGTCACCGGCGTCGCCGGCTTCATCGGTGCGGCCGTGGCCGAGCGGTTGCTGGCCAGGGGTGAGCGCCTGATCGGCCTCGACAACCTCAACAGCTACTACGACCCGGCACTGAAGCGCTCCCGGCTGGAGCGGCTTGAGGTGCTGGCCCAGGCCCAGCAGGCGGCGTTCAGCTTCCAGCAGCATGATCTCGCCGATGGCGAGGCGATGGCGGCCCTGTTCGCGGCCGAGCAACCCGACCGGGTGATCCATCTGGCCGCCCAGGCGGGGGTGCGTTATTCGATCGAGAATCCCGCCGTTTACATCCAGATCAATCTGGTGGGCTTCGGCCACATCCTTGAGGGCTGCCGCCAGCAGGGGGTGGAGCATCTGGTGTATGCCTCCAGTAGCTCGGTGTATGGCGGCAACCGGCAGATGCCGTTCAGTGAGCAGCATGCGGTCAATCATCCGGTGAGCCTGTATGCGGCCACCAAGAAGGCCAATGAATTGATGGCGCATACCTACAGCCATCTCTATGGCCTGCCCGCCACGGGCCTGCGCTTCTTC
>JAPLID010000036.1 GCA_026389285.1 Cyanobacteriota bacterium | reverse complement strand
TCCAGCCGCCGCTGCTTCTCGGCATCGGCTAAGTCGTAATGGTCCAGCTCTTCCTGCAGGTGCAGCTGCTGCAGCTGCGAGAGTTCTGCTGCCTCCCTTGCCTCCCGCAGCTCCGTATCCCTACTGGCCAGGTGATGCTCCAGCTCGGCCAGTTGCTGGTCGAGCTGCTGACGCCAGGCCCCGAGCTCCTGTTCGTGAGCACGCTCCTGAGCCGCCTTGGCCAGGTCGTGGGCGTTCTCTAGATCGGCCTTAGTTCGCTGCAGCTCCTCCAACTCCCTTGCCCGTGCCTCCAATTCCACGCCCTTCTCGGCATCGGCCTGAACGGAGCGCTCCAAAGCCTCCTGGACTTGATGCAACTCCAGCGAGGTTTGCTCGCTGGCCTCCCTTGCCTCCCGCAGCTCCGTGTCCCTGCTGGCCAGGCGTTGCTCAAGTTGCGAAGCCGCCGACTGCACCCGTTGGTACGCAAGGAAGGCTTGCAGCAGGGCATCTCCCTGATGTCCAGCCTGTAGCAGACGCTCGTGGTAGCGCAAATCTGGATCGCGGCCCAACAGCGCGGCGCGGAGCTCGAGATCTTGGTAACAATCCAGCAAGGCGGGTTCGGCCACGAGCAAGCTCAGGCACACCGAAGCCAGCAGCGCCGGGATTGGCGGGGATGGGGATGGGGAGGCGGCATCGCCGTCCTCAAACCAGCTGCGTAGAGCCTGCGGGCTCAGCCGTTGCAGCTGGGAGATCGCCAGAAGTGGCTGCCCTGTCCGCTCCGACCAGCCCAGCAGACGCCGATAGCCTTGCAGCAGGCTCAGAGCCGTGAGATCTTCGGTTGCGGGGCCTGAGCCCGCCATGGCGATCAATTGATCCGGGCTGTCGTAGAGCAGCAGGAACTGGGCGTCGGGTAAGGCAGAGCCGCCCTCGTCCGGCCAAGCGTGCAATCCAGCCTCGTTGAGCGTGCTCCAGGCGGCTGCAGAGAGCTGAAAGGGCGTAACCCAGTACCGCATGGTGAAAGCACTCCAACCCTTCTGCTGAAGAGCTTATCGGGCGGTGTCGAGACCGCCCAAAAGGATGCTCTGCCCACGATCGGATCCCCACGGGACACCCGGTCCGAACCGCGAGCATCGAACCAAGAGCATCGGCCTGCCTAAGCGGGCCCCAAACCAACCGAAGAAGTATCTTGTGCTACACGGCCAACCCTAGCTACGCGTCCACAGGACGCTGCTAGAGAGGGTCACCGGACCTCTTGCGTTAAACCATGCGAAGGGGGCCGTACCTATTGTGTTGAGCTCCATGACCGCAAACGAGACAATCGGAGTAGCGCCCGACAACGGCAGCGGAGAAACGATCACGGTGTGGGTGGGCGTTCCCGGCCTAGCTAGAGGGTTACCCAGCTCAGGGAGTTTGCTGGTGGTGGAGGCCGAACCTGAACGAGCACGAGAACTCAGACACGTGCTGCGGGAGCGGCCGGAGGCGCTGGTCTGCGAAGAGGTGCTGGCGGCTGAAAACGAGGCCACGGTGCGATGGCACCGCTTTAACGATACGCGCTTGAATGGGCCAAGCGATCTCACGATTTGGCAGCAGCGATTCCCAAACTTGCGACAGATTGATGAAGAGCAGCGCTGTGGACGCCGCCTCGGCGACCTGCTGGACAACTGGGTCCCGCGTGAAGGGGAACAGGCTCTGGCACCGCTGCACCTCGTGCTGCGCCAGGGAGATCCCCTGGCGGCCCTGACGGGGTTAGGGCCTTGGATAAGTCACCTGCAAACAGTGCAACTAATGCTGCCATGGCCAGAAGAAACGATGCAGCTAGCAGAGACCTGGCTCGCGGAGCAGAATTTTGGTCAAGATCCGCAAACCTCTGCGATGTGGAATCGCGACCCAGTTGCCACAAGGGACTGGCTACTGAAGGAGAAAGAACAGGAAACACAAGACCTGCTTGCCGCCAACCGACAGCTCAACAAAGCTTATGGAGACACACGAGCAGAAAGGGATACTTTAGTGGCAGAACTCGAACAACTTACCGCGCAATGGGAAGAACTTAAGCAAGCACAGAATCAAGCCCACGCTGCCATCCAGCACTCGCAGATCGAAGCCGAAAAACTCAGGAGCCAGCAGGAAGCCTTCCAACAGGAGCTCCAACAGCTAACCGGAGAAAAATCCGAATTACAGCAAAAGCTTCAGATAGAGGAAACCACGAATCTCAACGGCAGGCAAGCATTAAAAAGCCTATTTCCCTTACAACTTTACAAGGAAGTAAGCGGTGAGCTTGGCGAGCTTGATGATGATCAATTGGTTCTCCATTACCTTCAACATGGCTGGCATGAGGCTCGCCTGAAGAGCTACGAGGAGATCGAGGCTGAGCTGAAAGCAAGCCTCAAACAAAACCAAGAAGCCGAGGCCAAACTAGATCAACTGGAGGCGCAGTTTAGGCTGGCACAGCAACAGCTTGAAACACTAAAAGATGTGTTTGCGAGATTAGCCGACAGGCAGCAATCACCAGCACAAGACGAAGAGAGATGACAGATATATTTGCACTGACAACCTCGTGTGCCTGGCGAAAGCTCAATCGCCTCTGCGCAGGTGCCAGCCAAGCACAAGAGACGGGGGAGAACAGCGCTAAATTTAATGCCATCAACTATCTCAGCCTAGCTCCATACTCAACCGAAGATGGCAACAATTACCTAGCAGAAATAGCCAACGAAGATGTCCTGGCAGCCTGCAACCTATCCCTCTATAGAGCAAGCCTACTTTTCACTTATAAACATGTGATCAACAAAGATTTTCAACGAGCTCACGTGGAATGCTGCCAGGCAATCAGCAACCTGGAGGCAGGACTGAACCGGCTTGGCATAACTACTGAACTAGAACAACATGATCTTACGAAAAGAGCACGCGGCTTCGTCTACAGTCTTGCTAGCCAAGCCGAACTTCAGCAGGCAAGAATAAAAAGCAAGATTGCTTCTCACCTAGTTTTTGTCCTTGGCATGCACCGAAGTGGCACATCTGCAATCACCGGCATGCTGGCCCAAGCTGGATTTGCCGCACCATTGGATCAGATGCCTGCAAATACAGTGAATCCCAAAGGATTTTGGGAATCATTAAGCATAGTCAAGCTCAATGAAGACTTCCTAGAAAAAATGGAAAGCCACTGGAGCTCTTCATTGCCGCTGCCAGCAGGATGGGACGAGAGCATCAGCGCCCGAGAATGGCGAACTGACCTGATCAACACGATCTCTGAAGTCTTTAAAGGAGAAGAGCTGCCGACGATTAAGGATCCAAGATTTTGCCTATTGATTCCCGGCCTCGAACCCTGGCTTGAATCGAGACTAATTGACACAAGCTTTATCATCCCAATCAGAAATCCTCTGGAAGTCTACAACTCCCTACTAAAAGCCCAGGGGACTGACCTACATAATGCCTTGCGCCTATGGATTCATTCGATTCTCACGGCAGAGAGAGTTACACGGGGCTACGGAAGAACGTTCATCAGCTTTGATATTCTTATTCAGGATCCTACCAGTGTACTGGAAGCTTGCCTAAAGATGGTTGCGGCTGCTGCAGATCGTGAGAATACAGCAAGCATTGCCAATTACGAGAGCAAAGCCCGCCATGAAGCCTTTGATCAAGCAACGGCATTTATCGATAAAAGCCTAAAAAGACAACGAGCAGACATCACAGAAAAAGACTTTTCGGAAACAGGAAGTACTCGCGATACCATATTGATCAAGCTGGCGAGCGAAATCTATCGGGCAATCCTTTCTCACATTGCAGATGACGAAAGTATATCGAGAGTTCTTGATGAGATAGCACCTAGACTAGTCCGCGCCCTGGCTTGATGAATAGCCGCTCACAGCAGTCAACTCTGGAATGCCAGAGCTAGCCAGATCCAACGCATCTGGACCCAATAAATCGAAATCGGAGTATATCAGCCTGCCGGTGATCGTAGCCGGCCTCGTGATGGCGCTGGATCCACCTGCAGCCAGCTTGGCCTGCTGGCTGGAAAGGAGCGTGGCCCTGGGTTGACAGCCCGCAGACAAGCGATTAAAGTCATGTTGAAAAATACTTCGAATACTCGCAAGTTGTTATTGGCCTAGCGAGCCAAGGTCTTTACCTTGCTATAAATAGCCTACAAGTCGCTTTCTCTTTGTATCAAGAGGCAGGTAACCTGCTCGCACCTGCATCGATCCGTAGAGTTGGCAGAAATGATAGGCCGTTGACAGCCAGGCAATGCTCAAACAGCTTCAGGAGTATGTTGTTTTCATCAACGGCCTATTGTCATTCCTTCTCTCTATGCTGAAGCTTTCCAAGGAATGTCAGCATCTAAATAGCTAACTACTTTGCCTTCAGGTGCAGTCGAGCTTGACCAAGAAACATAGAAGCCATTTTGCGTCCATGATCATTTTTCCTCCGGCCTTGAATTCATGAGAGAAGACGAGCAAGCCACCTTTTGGGCACAAAGATCTCACGCTGAACTGGCTGAGCTCGCTGCTGAGCTGCATCGCCAACGAAACGTAGCCCTGAAGGCATCATTGGAGAAACAGATTTTTATTGCACGAAAATCTTATGCGGATATATTTATACATGGTAAAGGAGTGGAAATAGGAGCTGGTTCCAGGCCGTGGCCCATTCCTGCCGAAGCCAATTGCCACTATGGTGACGTGTTGAACGAAGAAGATTTGAAAAAATACCACAGCAGCACAGATGTGGTTGCGGGCGCGCGTCTCAATGCTCAAACCATGGAGGGAATTCCTCCAGATTCCTTAGACTTTGTAATTAGTGCCCACGTTCTTGAGCACCTGCACGACCCACTCGGGGCCTTGAAAAGACAGCTCGAATGCCTTAAGCGTGGCGGAATACTTCTGTTTGCTGTTCCTGACAAACGACATACCTGGGATAAGGATCGCCCAATTACAACTCTTGCGCATTTGGAGGCAGATTTTCTTGATGGCGGTGTTTCAACCCTTTTGGATGCCTATGTTGAACATCTCACCTACGTTCATCCAGTGCTTGCTGGGGTCACACTCTCACCGGAGCAGATCTCAGATCAAGCCCAGGCCGCGATGGAGCAACTACAGGATATTCATTTCCATACATGGACTACAGAGACCCTGGGCGTGATGCTGCAGCGGCTAGGAAGAGCCCAACTCATCAAACTATACGGGCCCACGCTTAATGTCAATGAAAATATAGCTGTTATTCGAAAGATTTAGAGGTTTTTACGCAATAGTTAAGGCAATACAGTGATGTTACCGCCAGATCAATGCCAGCCGTGACTATCATTGGCAGCGGGCACAAATCTCCATGAAATCGCAAGTCCTAGCGACAGCCGCATCAAGTGAGGCATCGGACAAAGCTGCTTCCGGAGCTTCTCGCTGGCCGTTCCAGTGGCTGGCAGTGGGCAGACTCGATAAGTAGTTCTTTAACATTAGCTTAGCCGGCTGGTATTAGCTCATCGACGAAGAGCGACACGATAGGGCCTCCGCCTCAGAAACAACGACGACATTCAGGCAGGGCTGCACGTCTATCGAAATCACACGCAGATCGCTTGAGGGAACATCGACCGACTCGGGGCCAAGGATCGCGGCATCGGGGCCAGCATAGCGGTGATTAGGCAAGAATTTCACGATATTGCAAGAGATTATCATTGGCGAGAAGTAGCGCTAAATACATGCTCATCTTCGTGCACACGAAAATCAGCTTGGCGTCGTCGAGCAAATAGGACTCTCCAAAGTAGCTCACGAGGCGAGCGGGCTCAGCCATACAAGGGCAGCAGATTGCGAGATCATCACAGCAAAATTTACACCAAAACCTCGCAGATCTTCGCTCCAATATTATCAATATAGAGACTGTCCTTTAGCAGATGTCCTTTTTCTCTTAAGTTTTCATGCATAGCAGGGAGCCCATCAAGAGCATTCGCCAAAGAAAGTGCCATTTGCTCGGATGAGCCCATGTCAAGCTTTGCCGCAATCCCCAAATCAATCATTTTTTGGCTTAGAAGATCTTGACCTGAAGTGGCGACAGGAGAATTCGCCCAGATATAATCAACTAAACGTGTCCTCCAAGCGTAGTTGTTTTCCACTCCATCCTGCGAAATCATTACCGTCAGATCGCTATCGAGATACCAGTTTGCGCGATCATGGTATTGGACCCAGTCCACCAAATGAACTAGGCCAGCGTAGTCGGCTGATTGAGCCATGGCCTCAATTTCGGCTGCCAGGCCAACGAATAGTGGATGAGAGTTAAACGGATTCCTAACTCCTACAACGATAAGAACACAGGGGGTTATTAAGTTAAGCCTTGAAACAGCATCAAACAATACCTTTACATTGAACCATGGATAAACTCCGCCAAACCAAAGTAATTTTTTAACGCCTGGCTGCACGCCAAGCTCCTGAATTGGCGTAGCCGCAGGCACAGGCAAGTCTCTAGATATGCCGAAAGGGGCAAGAATCAAGGGATCATTGTCATAATTAATTGGATTTAATCTGCCAAGTTGATGTAGAATCCCACGATAGTAATGAA
Source organism: Cyanobacteriota bacterium (assembly GCA_026389285.1). Lineage (GTDB taxonomy): Bacteria > Cyanobacteriota > Cyanobacteriia > PCC-6307 > Cyanobiaceae > Cyanobium. The sequence continues at coordinate 6,077 of JAPLID010000036.1, read as the reverse complement.
TCTGATTGCTATTTGCGCACAAGAAAAAGGACCCCTTGCGGAGTACCTCGTCCCACCTTACTCGTTCGACTTCGTAAGCCGCCGCCTCTTCGAGGCGCTCGGGTGATCGACGTGCGCACATTTCTACATGGATTGGCACATAGCAATCAAGAACTAGAATCTGGGTTGGCCCCATGCTGTTTGCAATGTCAAGCGAGTAATCTCCATAGCAATAGCTTACAGCGATGACTTCATAGTCGGGAAGCTGCTCGAGCATATCTTGCCTATCCTTCCAGCGTGCTAGCTTTACTCCATCATACTCAGCTGGCTGTTCATCTGTATCGTACCAATTCGGATACATGAGAGTTACATCAAAATTAGGCATTGCTTCTTGCATGCCCTTGGCCAAATTCCAGCATCTTAAGCCTCCGCCTTCAACGGCTTGCATATGCTTAAGCGGTGGTGGACCGAAAGAAATTACTAGAATGTTGCGATAGCGGTTATCCAAATCACTTGCTATGTCCCCTTGCTCCAGGAGATGATTGTTATTGACAACAGGCGATAGGTTATGATCGGAAGGATCACTCGGTGGCTGACTATTCAATAAGCTGACAAAAATCTCAAGAACGTGCCGTTTATTGTGGTCCATGATAACTTTTTTCTTCCCGGCGCGTCCCAGTTGTTCGCATTTGGCGGGGTTGTCTATTAGATAGTTGATATTTTCTGCGAATAGTTGCTCGTCTCCGTAGGGAATTGCTATGCCGGGACCGGATTTTGCTATGGTTGCACCTCCCCCTGCATCTTCAAAGCATACAAAGGGCACTCCATTGGCCATACTGTCTAAAATTACAAGAGGATAGGGATCTTCTCTAGACGTCAACAAAAAGGCTGTTGCCTGTGCAAGCCTTTCTGCAAACTCGCCAGAGACAGGCTTAAACTCAATAAACTCAGCGATGCCAAGCCGTTTTGCGTCAAACTTGCAGAAATCGACATAGTTATCGCTGTAAGGCGGACACCCATACCATGCAAACTTTATCCTAGACTTGTATTCTTCTTTGCAATTCTCAAGAACTTGATATGCTATTCTGATGAAAATATCCAGTCCTTTGCGGGGTTCGGCCGTTCCGCAGCCAAGTAATAAAATAATATTGTTGTCGTTTGATGCATCTATTGTGTTGGCAGTTGGCATTTCCTCATTGCCTATGACTTTGGCTGAGCTAGACAGCATTGGCACCTTCCAGATATAGGGCAACACGTAAAGAGAGCCATTATCAAGACCATACTCAACTGCAAACTGCTGGCGCACATAGTCCGATCCGAATGCAAGCTTATCGCAGTAAGTATGCGCATTTATGACTGTTTCTCGGCCGCCAAAAAAGCTGTTTATAACAGTTGGAAGCTCGTGGATCCAACCTATGCACATAATGTCTGGATCCAGACTCTTCAATGTCTCAGCATGACGAGTCGTAGTAATAGTATTGAATACTGCCACGCGTGGGTCATGGGCTGACATGATTGATCTTGCTGCATCTTCAAAGTTATTATTAAACTGAGAAAGCAGGTACACATGGCCAATCTTGGAGTAAGATTCCAGCTCATTTCCACCTTCTACAAAAAGAAAGACTAGATGGGCCCCCATTCGGGCTGCCGCTCGCCCGAGGTCAGCTAAAACCCTGGGAGCACCAGTTAGGGTGGCTTGGTGAGATACAAGTAGTATGGGCTTGTTCAGAGTTAGCGACATCAAGGAGTGTGCCAGAGTCTCCAGATGTTGCGTGTTTTTCATCATTGTGTTGGGCACGGAGTCGTTGATTGCCACAAGCTGAGCCAAGGGTCTCGAAAACATCTCTTCATGGTACTTAAGCGCCGATGTAGCAACAGACACTTCCCGGGCATTCGTCGGCGATCCCCTGCCCATGCCCGAGACCGCCCCAATGAGTTCGCGCAGCTGCTTGGAGGCGGCACGCCAGGTGAGCCGATCCAAGATCTGGCGTCCGAAGACCCGACGCCGCGATGTCCAGGCCATCAGGCGAATCCAGTACAAATGGGATCACCCGTCACAGCCGCTGCCCGATCACGCTCTTGGTTCACGCACCGGCATGGGAATGGATGCCACCCGAGGCCCATCATCTCACCCGAGCTGCTTGCAAGCCCAGAACCAAGCTCAACAATCTCATCACAGGAGTATTTTCACCCAGAAGGTCTTGATTCGCCAAACTGTGCCAACCTGATTCTATCAATCCAAAGAATCAAGCCTCCACGGTCATTCTCGCCATCCCAGCCCGGTTGAACTCCAGCCGCCTGCCCCGCAAGTTGGTCGCTGAAATCGGTGGCAAGCCGATGCTCCAGCATGTGCTGGAACGTTGCCTGCAGAGCACGGCGGCCCGCGCCACCGTGCTCTGCAGGGTTAGCCAGGCGGTGGCCGACTAGGGTGACGAGTTGGGGTTCCCTCACTCCTCGCCACCGCACCGGACCGCACCATCGTCATCAATGTGCAGGGCGATCAACCCTTCCTTGATCCCGCCTTAATCGATGCCATCGCCGCCTCTTTCATCGCTCGCCAGCCGACCCCAGAGGTGCTGACGCCAATCTATCGGCTCACTGCTGAGAAGCTGCACAATCCAAATGTGGTGAAGGTGCTGCTGGCGGCCGATGGCCGTGGCCTTTATTTTCCCGCTCGGCTCTGCCCCACGTGCGCGATGTGGATCCAGCCGAATGGTGTGCCCACACCAGCTTCTGGGGACATGTGGGCATCTACGCCTACCGCGCTGATGTGTTGCTGCGCTGGCCCCAGCTGCCCATTTCGCCCCTGGGGCATTTGGAGAAGCTCGAACAGCTGCGCCTGATCGAGGCCGGCATCCGCATCGACACCCTGGAAGTGGAAGGAGACCAGTACTCGGCGGATACGCCCGAGCAGCTGGAGTAGGCGCGGGCCATTGCGGCCATGATGTCCACAGGCTGAGCCAGCCAAGCCCTCCATGCAGCAGGCCACCGGCACCGCCCTGAGCTGCTGTCTGCACTGGGAGGCCAGTGCCATTGCGGCGGCCTCGCAACGGCTCGATCCCGGCCAGGTGAAGGCTGCGCTGCCCTTGCTCACGAGCTGTGCAGCCCGCTGGTGAAGTTGGTGGTGAGTGGGGTGGGTACAAGCGGCATCGTGGCGTGCAGGATCGCCGCCACCTTCTCCTCCCTCAGCCTTTCCGCCGTCTTTCTCCATCCCAGCCCTGCCCTGCACGGTGATGTGGCCAGCGTTGCCGCCGCCGCGGCTATGGCCATCGGCGATGCCCTGCTGGCGGTCTGGCTGGAGCGAGCCTGCATTTCGCCGCAAGACTTCGCCATCAACCACCCGGCCGGTGCCTTGGGGCGCCAGCTCACCCTCACCGTGGCCGATCTGATCGAGCCCAACGGCAAACGAACGATCTCGGTGCTGCCCGTTGTCGATCTCGCCGATCCCGGGCGTCTGCTGGGCCTCCATGGTCCGGCCCTCCCCGGGCCGGGAGCAGACCGCCTTCCTCGGAGACGACCTCTACGACCTCGTCGTTCGTCCAGCGACCGGGCTGCTGATCACCCCGGCCGATGGGGCCCTGCGGGAATTCAGCGACGCATTGCTGGCCAGTCAGGGCTGGATGGAGGGGTTTGAAACCTCTGTGGTAGGAACCACCAACTGAATCCCCAGGCCGGCCCGGGACGCCGCCCGCAAGGTAAGCCTCAGCTCCCCACCGGCCTCTGCTGCAGCCAGTCCCGCCAGCGCCCGCGTTGCCATTTGCCCAGGGGCGAGGGGGCCAGCTCGGGGCAGGCCAGCCAGCGGCGCGGACGTTGGCTGGGGGGGAGCGCGGCGGCGAGGGCCACCAGGGGGGGGATTAAGGCGGCATGGGTGGCATGCGGGGCGGAACGCTCGGCCCGCACCAGCGCCACCAACCGTTCCCCCCAGAGCGAATCGGGCTCCGCCAGCAGCAATAGGTGGCGCAGCGGCAGTCCCGCGTCCCGGGCCGCCGCCATCAGCCGACGCTCCACTTGCTCGGGAAACACGGTTTCGCCGCCGCTGTTGATGGCGCCATCGCATCGGCCCAGCAGCTCCAGGCCCCCGGCCTCTCCCCAGCGGCCGAGGTCGCCGCTGCTCCACCAGCCCTCATCCAGGGGCAGCGGCTGGAAGTGGCCAGCGGCATGCTCCCCCAGCGCCAGGCTGGCGGCCCGCACCTGCACGGCCCCGCTGGCCGGATCGATCCGCAGCTGGGCGTGGGGGAGGGACGCGCCGCAGCCGCTCTCCCCCGCCAGAAACCGCTGCGGCGTCAGTGCCGTGACCATGGCGCTGGTCTCGCTGCTGCCGTAGCAGGGGGAGAGGGGCAGCTCCAGCCGCCGGCAGCATTCGGCCAGATCCTGCGGCAGGGCGGCGCCGCCCACCCAGATGACCCGGCAGCCCCTCAGCCAGTCCTCCCCGGCGCGGTGCTCCAGCAGCCGCCGCAGCTGGGTGGGCACCAGCGACAGCAGCGCCGGCTGATCGGCCGGCAACGGGCAGGCTGCCGCCAGGGCAGCTGGATCCCGCAGCAAGGCTGGGGCCAGCCAACGCAGCCGCCCTCCCAGCCGGCGCGCCCGCAGCCAGGGCATCAGGCCGCTCACGTGGTGGAGGGGCAAGGGATCGAGCCACAGGCAGGTCGCCGGATCCAATCCCTGCGCCAGCAGCCACTGCCCCAGCCCATCGGCGGCAGTCTCCAGGCCGGCTACCCCCAGCTGCACCCAGCGGCGCCCTCCGGCACTGCCGCCGCTGCCGATCACCACCGCCGGCCCCGGCGGAGCCTGCGGGGCGAGGGCCGCCGCCAAGGCCTCCTCCTCACCTGGCGCCGGCAGGGCGATTACGGCGCCATCGCCCAGGGCCTCATCCAGCAGCGCCGCCGCACCCGCCGGGTCGGCGGCCAGGGCCGCCGCCGGCAGCGCCAGGGGGCGAACCGGCCCCTTGGGCCAAGGATTGGCCTGATTCACGGCCCCACCTCCAGAGAGGCCCAGGCAAAGGCGGGATCAGCGTCGAACAGGGGTCCGGTGGGACGCCACTGGGGCGCCAGGCCGGGCGCGGTGGGGGTAGGACCGCGCCACTGCAGGGCGGCGGCGTGCTCCACCAACCGCCGCCCCACACCGGTTTCGAAGGCGGTGCTCACCATCCAGCCGGCCCTGCCGGCGGCCAGGGCCGCGAGCAGCGGCCGGGGATCGCCCTCCAGGGCCGGCCGCCGCACCTGCCAGCCGCGCCACCGCTGCCGCAGCCAGGGGTGGCGCCGCAGGGATTCATCCAGCGCCACCGGCAGCCGAGCTACCAACGCCTCCAGACCTTCAAGGTCGTCGTCGGCCAGGGGCTGCTCCAGCCATTCCAGCCGCGGCTCCTCCTCCAGCCGGTCGGCCCAGGCGGTGGCGGTGGCCCGATCCCAGCCCCCGTTGGCATCGAGCCGGAGCCGGGTACCTTCGGGTAGTCGCTCCAGCACAGCCTCGAGCAGCTGGCGTTCCAGGGCGTCATCAGCGGCTGCCACCTTCCACTTCAGCGTCTGGGCGTTGCTGGCCAAGGCCTCCTCCAGGGCTGGCAGCACCGAGGCACCCGCCGGCAGCAGCCAGGCTGATGGCGGCGCCGGCAGCCAGCCTTCCGCCAGCCAGCCAGCCGCCAAACCGCCTCCCGCCGTCTCACCCGCCAAGCCCTCCAGCTCCGCCAAGGCGGCACCCACGGCAAAGACCAGGGACCCGGGCAGCATTGGCAGCGCCTCCTCCAGTTGCTGCCGGCTCAGGCTGGGTCCAAGTTTCGCGATCGTTGCGCTGCAGGCCTCAAGCGTGTCAGCGCAGGCCGCCGCTGCCCCTCCCCGCCGGCCCTCGGCCAGCTCCAGCGGCGCCGCCTCCCCCCAGCCCAGCCGGCCATCGCTGCTCTGCAGCCGCAGCAACCAGCCAGCACGCTCCTGCAACGCCCCCTGGGCGGTGACCAACGCCCGCGGCAGCGCGAAACGGAAGGGTCGCCACTCCAGGGTTAGGGGTGCGGTCAGGGGTGAGCTCACCGGACCCCGGCGAACCCCAGCAGGGGAGCCATGGCTAACCCGACCGCCAGGCCCAGGCCGCTGAGGGCCTGGAAGCGCAGG
>JAPLID010000084.1 GCA_026389285.1 Cyanobacteriota bacterium | reverse complement strand
GGGATGGGCACCTCCACCCAGGACTCGGCCACCACCCACCAGGTGCAGGACTGGTTCTATGGCAACTGGGAACCGCTGGGCAAGACATTTCCCCAGACCGTGCGGGCGATCCGCAAGATCCAGGTGATCCCCTGATGCCGAGCTGGGTTCCGAGGATCGACACGCCCCGGCGGGCCTTTGAGCAGCAGACCAGTGGGCCACTGAGCGGTCCGACGGTGGTGGATCTGAGCTTTGCGGGCCTCGGCGTGGATGGGCTGTTTCTGGAGGTGAGCTGCTCGGTGGCGGCCTGGGAGAGCTTCTACGACTCCACGGCGGCGCGGGTAGCCGATGCGGCCCGGCCGATCGAGGAGGACCCACCGCTCTCGGCCGGTGTGTTGCTCGATCTGCGCTTCTCTGCCGAAACGCCGACCCTCAAACTCGCGCCGGGTTGCAGCTACAGCAACGGCGAGAACCCCCTGCAGCAGCGACTCTGGGCGCGGCTGCGCACCGAGGTGAGCGGCGCCCACACGGCGACATTGGGCGTGCTGGCCCTGGTGCTCAACGATTCGGTGGGCAGCTGATGGCAGCAACGATCACCGATCTCAGCCGCCGGGGGGACCAGGGCTTTGCGCTGCCGGGCCTGATTGGTGAGGCCCATGCCCTGCTGATGGCCTGGCTCACCGCCGCCAACGGCCAGAACCCCACCCAGCTGCTGAGCGTGTTGACAGGCCCGACAGGGTCGCCGGGCTTCTGCGGCTGGACGATCAAGGCACGCCTGGCGGCGCTCAGCGGCGGCCAGCCGGTGGAGCTGATCAGCCAGTGGGTGGCGAATCTGACCAGCGGTGCGGTGACGACCCATGCCGGCCTGGCAGCAGGCTTCTCGCCAGGCTCGGCCCTGGGTGGCCACGGCAGCCTCACGGGCGGGGTGGGAACCACCAGTTCCCTGATCACCCTTGGATCTCAGCCGCTTCCGCTGGGGGCGGTGGTGGCCTCCTCCCTGGCGGCAGGCCAGGAGTTCTTCAGCTTTGCCTTCTCTCAGCACTCCTTCTCCAACCGCCAGGCGGTGGCCATGCTGATCGCCAAGGACGTGGTGTCCACTCAGTGGCACCTCTCGCTCACCGACATGGCCGGTGTGATCGCCACCGTGGCCTGGAACCTGGCGCGGCCCCAGGTGCTGCTCTCCACTGCATTCCGCGCTGACTTCTTCTCATCATCAGCGCCGCTGATGTTGGTGCGCCCGGCCCAGTGGCTGCCGATCACACCGACGATCGTCTACCAACTGCCACTGCCGCCGGTGCAGTGGTGGGATCCGGTGGCGTTGCCGGCGGACCTGGCGCTCTACAACCGCACCTTCACCAGCTTGGGCTACATCAAGCCGGCCGATGGCAGCGAATGGTTGCAGCTCGGCCCCTCACGCCTGGTGGTGCGGCTCAAAGACCCGACCAGCTGAACCGATGCCGCTGACCTGCTCCGCCCTGCAATGGCCGCTCTGGAACTGGACCAGCAAGCTGCCAAGTGATCCGGGCATGAAGCTGGCGGAGGCCTTCAGTGCCTTCTCGGCGGAGGTGAATGTCACGCCAGCCAATGCCCTGGTGCCGCTGTCGCTCATCAAGGATCACAACGCCGCGACGGGGCCCACCACCTACGGCTACGTCTGGCGGCTGGGCCATCCGCAGACTCCAGTGCTGCTCAGCTTCTCCAACAGCTCCAAGGTTCAGGGCTACAACTCCAGCAGCAGCTCCGCGCGGCTGCAGCTGGGCCTCGAGAGTGCCTACACCAATGACAGCAGCAACGGCGGCTACGGCAGCTTCTCGGCGACCCTCTTCAGCGTCAATGCCGGCCTGTCGCATTACGCCTCCGATGGCACACCGGCCTG
>JAPLID010000092.1 GCA_026389285.1 Cyanobacteriota bacterium | reverse complement strand
ATGCCGGCTGGAGTGATGTGGGCAGCTGGAGCGCCCTGTGGGAAACCGCCGATCAGGATGGTGATGGCAACGTCTTGCGCGGCCGCGTGATCAGCGAGGACAGCCGCAACTGCTATCTGCGCAGCGAACACCGCCTGGTGGTGGGCCTGGGGGTGGAAGATCTGGTGGTGGTCGAAACCGACGACGTGGTGCTGGTGGCCCGCCGCGACCGCGCCCAGGACGTCAAGACGATCGTGGGCCTGCTGGAGCGGGCCGGCGCCCCCGAAAGCAAGGCGCACCGGCGCATTTACCGCCCCTGGGGCTCCTACGACGGCATCACCGAAGGCGATCGCTGGCAGGTCAAGAAGATCATGGTCAACCCCGGCGCCTGCCTGTCGCTGCAGAAGCACCATCACCGCGCCGAACACTGGATCGTCGTCAAGGGCACCGCCCTGGTCGAAAAGGAGGGCGTCGAGGAACTGGTGGGTGAAAACCAGAGCACCTACATTCCGCTCCGCCTCAGCAACCCGGGCAAGATCCCGGTCGAGTTGATCGAGGTGCAGAGCGGCCCCTATCTCGGTGAAGACGACATCGTCCGCTTCGAGGACCGCTACGGCCGCAGCGATCGCCTGGCCAGCACGCCCGCCTGAGGCCGGCGCCTCACTCCACCGTCACGCTCTTGGCCAGGTTGCGGGGCTGATCCACATCCAGGCCGCGGTGGGCAGCGATGTGATAGCTGAGCAACTGCATCGGGATCACGGACAGCAGCGGGCTGAGCAGTTCATCCACCGCCGGCACGGGCAGGAGCACGTCAAACACCTCCGTGTCGGGGCCCTCGGGTGCCACGCCGATCAACTGGGCATCGCGGGCCTTGGCCTCCTGGGCGTTGGAGAGCACCTTCATCTCGCCGGCCGGGTAGCCCTCGGCGTGGATGTAGCTGATCTCCTTGAGCTTGAGCGCCCCCTCCATCGCGATCGGATAGTTGATGCCACGCCCCAGGAAGATCACATCCTGGGTGTCGGCGAACAGGTGCGCCAGCTCGGCGCAGCGGCGATCGTGGTCCTCCACCAGGGTCTGCAGCAGAGCCGGCACCAGCCGCAGCTGCTCCACCAGAGCCCGCAGCCGCTGCGGATCCAGGCCGCCGGGCCGATGTCCACGCCGCTCGGCGAAGGCCACCGCCAGTCCGTAGAAGGCAAGCAGCTGGCCGAGGAAGGTCTTGGTGGCCGCCACCCCCACCTCGAGGCCGGCGCCGATGTCGAGGATGTGGGGCACGAGCCGGCCTAGGGAGCTCTCGGGGCGATTGGTGATACCCAGCAAGCGGGGGGCGTAGGCGGGATCGGCGATCAGCTGGCGCCGCTCCTGTTCCATCGCCAGAGCCGCCAGGGTGTCGGCGGTTTCACCGGACTGGGTGACGCCGATGGTGAGCATATGGGGCACCAGCGGCGGCGGCGCATAGCGGAACTCACTGGCATAGAAGACATTGGTGGGGATGCCGGCCAGCTGCTCCAACAGGTAGGCGCCCACCTGGCCCGCATGGCGGCTGGTACCGCAGGCCAGGATCTGGATCCGTTCCACCCCCTCATAGACCGTCTCATCGAGGGGCAGGGCCACCATCGACAGGCCCTCGGAGGAGGGCAGATCGGGGGCATCGGCGTTTCCGGCTGCTCATGGATCTCCTTGAGCATGAAGTGGCGGAAGCTGCGCTTGTCCGCCACGTGCTCGGTGCCGCTCAGCAGGCTCGGAGCGCGCTGCATCCGCTGGCCAGTGGCGCCATAGAGCTCGATGCCAAGGGGGGTGAGCAGGGCCACCTCGCCGTCCTCCAAGGGCAGGATCGTGCGGGTGAAACCGGCCAAGGCGGGCGTGTCGCTGGCGCAGAGAAACTCACCCTCCCCCAGGCCGATCAGCAAAGGCGCCTGACGGCGTGCCACCACCAGCGCCCCGGGCACCTCGGCCCAGAGCACCGCCAGGGCATAGGCCCCGTGCAACAAAGGCAGCACCTCCTGCACGGCCCGCAGCAGCAGGGCCGCATCCGCGACCAGCCCTTCGGCGCGCAGCTGGTCCAGGCGGCGGGCCAGCAGATGGGGGATCACCTCGGTGTCGGTGTCGCTGCGGAAGCTGACACCGCCAGCCTGCAGCTCTTCGCGCAGGCTGCGGTGGTTCTCGATGATGCCGTTCTGGACCACCGCCAGACGGCCACTGCCGTCGAGATGGGGGTGGGCGTTGCGCTCCTCCGGTTTGCCGTGGGTGGCCCAACGGGTGTGGCCGATGCCGCAGTGTCCCGGGGCACCCTGCTGCTCGTAGCGGCCCGTGAGGTTGATCAGCTTGCCTTCGGCCTTGATGCAATGAAGACCTGCGGCATCGACCGTGGCAATGCCGGCGGAGTCGTAGCCGCGATATTCGAGCTGGCGCAGGCCCTCGAGCAGCTGGGGCGCCGCCTCACGCGAACCGATCAGGGCAACGATGCCGCACATAGGGACGGATCAGCGGAGGGAAGCCACAAAAAAGCCCGGCGAAGGGCCGGGCATGAGCTTATGGGAAGCGAAGGCCTGTGGAACACAGCCGCAGGCCCGGAACCGCTGATCGCTCAGTAGGACAGGCCCATCGAGCGGCTGGTCTCGTCGCCGAGATAGACACGGATGCTGAGGAAGTCGGTGGGGCAGGCGGTCTCACAGCGCTTGCAACCCACACAATCTTCGGTGCGGGGGGAAGAGGCGATCTGTCCGGCCTTGCAACCGTCCCAGGGCACCATCTCCAGCACATCGAGGGGGCAGGCGCGCACGCATTGGGTGCAGCCGATACAGGTGTCGTAGATCTTGACGGCGTGGGACATGGTCCTCGTTGGAATGACGGGGTGCGTGAACGCGCACGGCGTGGTGCCCAACGTACCCACGGCGACCGGCAGGCCAGCCCGGGCATCGCCAGCCCGTCACCCTTGTTCATACGCCCTTTGTTCATACGTCCGGATCCCTCATCAACCGAGTGGTGGAGGCGCCGCAAGAAAGCTCAGCAGGGCGGACCCGTAGGATGAGACTTCTCACAAAGCGGCCATGTCCCAGGAAGCGATCTTCGAGAAAGTGCGCTCGATCGTTGCCGAGCAGCTCAGCGTCGATGCAGGTGAAGTCAAGCCGGAATCCAACTTCCAGAACGATCTCGGCGCTGACTCCCTCGACACCGTTGAGCTGGTGATGGCCCTTGAGGAGGCCTTCGACATCGAGATTCCCGACGAGGCCGCCGAAGGCATTACCACCGTCGGTGATGCCGTCAAGTTCATCCTTGAAAAGCAGGCCTGAGGCGCCCATGGTGGAGGGACTCCGCCGCGTCGTCGTCACTGGCCTGGGCGCGGTCACACCGATCGGCAACGATGTCGACACCTATTGGGAAGGGTT